>NZ_JAMPJY010000071.1:0-20543 GCF_039961875.1 Trichocoleus sp. ST-U2
CGCCCGTCTGAAGGCGCTCGGATTGAGGACTTTCAACTGTTGGTAGAGCATGAGCAGATTCAGTAACGCTTACCTACTTTTGGCTCATTTTCTTGATTCATGCAAGAGGTCTAGTACATCGATTACGAAATTCGGAGCGGCGAGGAAATCCCTGCTTATATCAAAGAGTTATTTGAGATTCCGTTACCAGAACTTGAAAAGCTAGGGTTTCAGTTCCATTCCTATTTCAGCTTTAATGACATTTACCTGGATGTCTCGAAAAGCTGGGGGATGGTGCTATACAACGAGGCATTTAAAACATTCGCTAATGTAAACATTCGTAGCCTACCGGAATCGGTGAGGCTGTTTACGATCGAGTTTCTTACCTTTTTTGAGGATGGTCTCCTATTACACACGATGAATGGACAGGCTTTCGGGGTGATTGGAGAAATACCCAATACCATTCTCCAAGATCCTTACGCGGTGGAAACCCAAGAGCAGTGGCAAGTCCATCAAGGCAAGCTTGAGCATTTGGCACTTGCAAAAACGCCCGTCGCGATGTCATCAAAAGCGTTTATTGAGAGATTGCGATCGCATCATGTCACCTACATAGACAGCTTGGTGAAATCAGGGCAGCTGTCACCGATTAGAGGAACGGAACTGCTAGAACTCAATCTCAGTGCTGCGATGAAAACAGCGATTAAGCTGGGGCGGGATAGCGGCAAGTATACAACTCTGGTCAAAAAGTGGACGCAAAAGGCAAAAACAGAACCCTATCGGTATGTGGAGATTCCTTCGGCGGTGGAAGTGGAGGGATTCCGCCGCATGGAACGAATCGAACGGGGACGTGCCAGAAAGGGGATAAAGTCGTGGTTGTTGCTTGGCAGTTTGGTCGTGTTTGCTATCTCGTTCACGCCATTTTTCGACTTGCAGACACTGCTGATTCTCATCGGCGTCCTGTTTTTGCACGAACTAGGGCACTTTTTGACGATGAGAGGCTGTGGCTATAAAGATACATCGATTTTCTTCTTGCCCTTATTTGGTGCTGCGGCTTCCGGACGCAAAGACAATGCGACGATTCGGGAAAAATTTCTAGTTTTGCTGGCGGGGCCGGTTCCGGGGATAATCTTAGGAGTTGCGATCGCGCTGGCAATTCCCGATTCTCTCCAGCGTTCCCTAGGGTTGCAAGAAGTAATCAGCTTTCTGGTCATTATTAACTACTTTAATCTACTTCCTATCTTGCCCTTGGATGGAGGACGCATCCTAGATTTATTAATATTTTCCCGCCATCCCTACACCGATGTTTTGTTCAAACTTTTCGCCGTCGGGTTGCTAGTTTTTATCGGCATGAGTCCGGGGACTGGTATTTTTCTTTTCCTCGGATTTTTGATTGCGTTTAGCATCCCTGCTAGCTTTCGCAGTGCCAAGATTCTGAAGATCCTGCGGCGAGAACTGCCCCAATCAACTGACGATTCTGATAGCGTACTGATGGCTATTTTCCTGACGCTCAAAAAGTCTGGTTACGGTTCCCTACCGTTTGCTCAGAAGTACAGAATGGTCAAAGATATTGCCCAACGCTGTCGGGAATCCCATTCCAGTTGGGGAACCAGGCTGTTGTTGTTAGGCGTGTATTTGATGTGCTTATTTGGCGGATTGGTGATTGCGTTTGTCACGCTGCTACCGCAAAGTTCTTGAACCGCGAAGATGGAAAATGCGATCGCATTTTCCATCTCTTTTTCAATATCCCGCTCTAAAATCTGCCTAAGGTTTTGAAAAGGACTGATTTCTACTGAGTTTTCGCTTGGGATTTAATCGCGTATTCTCGAAAACGATCCAAATCGGCTTGGATAGTCGATTCGACAACTCGCCCAAGGAAGAGATTATCCATTAACCTGCCCAACCAGCCTGGAATGGCGTAAGCCACCGTTAGCTTAACAATGCTACTGCCGTGCCGGTCATAAAAGCGAATCGCACCCCGATTGGGTAATCCACCAACAGATTCCCATTGGATAATCTGATTGGGCACCTTTTTCACGATACGGGCAAGCCAAGTAAATTCTAAGCCACCCGTGGCAAGTTTCCAGCGCGACAAGGTTGGGTCATTATCCAGAACTGTAACCGAGTCAATCCACTTCATCCACCGGGGCATTTGCTCCAGATCGGACCAAAGGTTCCACACCTCATCAATGGGAACCGGCACCTCTACCTGCACGCTATGCTCTAGCCACTCAGCCATTTACTTCTTTTCTTCCTTCGCTATAGCCGCGTTTTTGCGGTTTATTCGTCTAAACCGCCGACAGCTGGCTCTTACCCTTTATTTCCTGCACATTTTCTAAAATCGCTTTTGCTGCCTGACGCCCAGACAGGGTTGCCCCTTCCATACTATCGATGTAATCTTGCTGCGTATAGCTACCCGCAAGGAAGAAATTTGCAATCGGCGTCTTCTGAGGAGGACGATAGGGGTCCATGCCAGGGGCTTCGCGGTAGAGAGACTGAGCCAGCTTCACCACGCTGTACCAAGTCATGTTCAAGTCGCGGGAGGAAGGGAATAGCTCGTGTACTTGCTTAAGGACGTGTTGAGCGATCGCTTCGTTACTTTCCTTGATAAACGGATCTCCCGGCGTCAGCACCAACTGCAACAGCGAACCTTGTCCCTCTCGGTAATAATCAGAGGGACTCGTTAAAGCTAAATCTGCAAAGCAGGAAAAGTCGGCATCCGCTGTATAAAGCAGATTATCAATTCCGGCAGCATGATGCACTTGGCGTCTTTCTTCGGCATCGTGCAACTCAGTCACCCAGCCATCAAACCGCAGCTGCACTGTCGCCACTGGCACGGCATCCAGCTTATAAATATTGTCAAATTCCGACCATTGACGCCACGCTTGCGGCAAAACACGCTGAATTCCGGGTACGTCACAGGCGCAGACATAAGCATCTGCGGTGATGGTTTCTTCAGTTTCGCTTTTAGCAACCACTAAGCCAGTCACTCGCGTCTCGTTGCCTTCGCCGGTATATTGAATTTCTCGTACCCGGCGACGAGTGTGAATTTTCGCGCCTCGTGCTTCTATGTATTCAATAATCGGCTTGTGCAGATACTCATCGGGAGAACCTTCCAGCATTCGCAGAACCGATGCCTCGGTTCTAGCAGCAAACATCTGAAAGATGGTTAGCATACAACGAGCAGAAATATTTTCGCAATCAATAAATCCGAGTGCATAAGCAATCGGGTTCCACATCCGCTTGATGCTGCCATTACTGCCACCGTGACTGCGAAACCAATCGGCAAAGCTAACTTTATCGAGAGAGCGAATTGTTTTCATCGAACCCTCGAAGTCTACCAAACCGCGCACGATGGTACTGCTGCCAAGGGCGATCGCATTCTGTACTTTATCCTGCAATGACAGCTGCGATGTTGTAAAAAATGCTTTTAATCCGTTGAAAGGCGCACCCGTGATGAAGCGAAAATCCAAGGCACCTGTGACGCCTCCTTGATTGATAAAGGTGTGGATATGTTCTTTCAGGCGCAAATTGTCACCTGCCCCCACCTTCTTCATCAATTCAAATAGCTGGTAGTAGTTCCCAAAAAAGACGTGCAATCCCATCTCAACGTGATTGCCGTCGGCATCCACCCAACTGCCGACCTTACCCCCCACAAACGGACGAGACTCATAGATTTCGACTTCGCAACCGGCATCGACTAAATCGACTGCCGCCGCCATTCCAGCCAATCCTGCCCCGACGATTGCAACCCGCATGCCATCTGTCCTTCTCAATTTCTTTACAAAGTTTAACAGGTGACAGCAGAAGATTACCGATTTTCATCGCCTGGATTAAGGAATTGGGTATTGGCGATCGCTCACGGCGAATTCCCCATCTCCTCTAGCCCTTTGCCGCTTTACTCGAATTCAAACTGAGGCATCAGCTGGAGCAACCCCAATCCTAAATCTTTACTAGAGAGCGATCGCGCTTCAAATAAAGCCATCATGTCGCCTAGCTGAGGATTTCCCCTAGATGCGCCTTTCAGCCCCCTAGCCACAATCAAGCCGCAGTAGCCTTTGGTTTTCTTACAACGCTGATCCCATTTGCGACGAGCTTCGCTATGAATCGGATCGTCTTCTTGAAATTCACCAAACAGGTACATATTGCCATTTTCTGTTTGGAGAATTCCCAAGTCATAGCGATCGCCTTCAAAAGGATCTTCTCCCGGATTAAAGCAAATTCCCTTCAACCCTCCCGCGCTTTGGATTTGCTCAATCAATTCCTTTGCCTTGGGACGGGAAGTTTGAATCAAAACCACTGGCATTCCCTCTCCCGCCGCGATCGCTTCCTTCGCTTGATAGCAATCAACGGTTTTACGCAGCAACTCTACTTTGTCCCAAGTCATCATCCCCAAGCTGAGGAAAGAATCTTTGGGCACTAAGTCATCCCGCAGGGGCAGCATCATCTCTTCGAGATCGCTGTCTTCCTCCTCTGCCAACCCTGCCACCTCTGCCATGTCAAACAGTTCCGTCGCCACATCGGGAACCGTTGCCACCTTAACGGGAATCGATTTTTGCAGATCCGCCTCTAGCGGCGCGGCGATGCGGTAGCGTTTGCTCAAGGTAGGGAATTTCTCTGCTGCCAGCTGCCGATTGGATGCTCGGAAAAAGCGATGGAGGGCTTCGAGTGCCACGTAAACTGCGATCGCTTCTTCCTCATATAAAAAGGGTCGCATCCCCTCTAACGGATGCACATTTCCGAAATTGGGTTGAATTTCTGAAAGCGGCAAGTCAGCTAAATCAATGCCTTCGTCCTCTTCATCTTCGTCTAAGGAATCTTCAGCCTGCTCGAAGGTGACAAACAAGCAATCTTGCCCTAGAAATGCTTCTTCTAGCTCCTCAAAAGACTCTTTTGCCAAAACCGACGAGCGAAACCGTTTCAGAGAGTCCAGAGAGCGATACAACAAAATGCCGTACTCCATGCCGAGCATTCCCATCACCGAGGCGTACAGCGTCTCCACATCCCACTGGTTTAGCTCAATTGAGATAATCTGGTGGTCGGCAAGCAGTTCCCAAGGTGCATCGTCCCAAATCTCATAAGCTTTTTGCACCAGTAACTCGGCATATTCAGGCGGTAGTTTGGGGGGGCGAGTGCTGGTGATTTCTTGGAACCCGCGAAATAGTTCGTCAATCAGGGGCAGTTCTGGTACATAATCAACAGCAATGTCTAGATCCTGAAGAACACCCCGCAGGTAGAACTGAAGTTCTCTGTGTCGGACTACAATTTTCTGAGGACGGGATGGCTTGGCAGGGCTGTGGGGATGTTCCATTGCTCGCAGCAGGGCGCGAACAACGGCTTCCGGCCCAGTCTCGGAAGTTACGACATCCATCGCTCGAACCATTCCTTCGACGCCATCCACCCAAACAATGCATTCGCTGTCTGTCTGAGTATCCGACTCTAAGCTTTGCGCCATCCCAGCAGATAATCGACGGCGATCGCCTTCCCAGACGCTAGGAATTTGTTGTAAAGTTTGCAGCCGACGAGACGTGGAGCGAGTGAGAACAGACATAGACTATGCCAACTGGGGGAACAACACACCGTGCGCTTTGCAGATCCTCATTTTAAATACTAATCGCCCCTCTGCCGTCCTCCTATAAACTAATGCTTGGCAGTGATGAAAGCACCACAATACAATCCTTGCGCGATCGCTCTATCTAACCCCAACGCCTAATCGTTAACATAAATAATAAAAAGCTTTTCGCTTCGCCGGTCTGCGGTTAAGTTAAGAATCTTCGATAAAATTGACCTAGTGGACTGGCTTCCTCAAGTCGTCTAGATAAAACACCAAATTAGGAGTCGAGAGCGCCATGACACAAGCTACTCAATCGCAAAAACGCGGCATCCAGTTAAGCGAATCTGCCCTCAAACACGTTCTCTCTCTGCGGGAGAAACAAGGCAAGGATCTGTGCCTGCGAGTTGGCGTCCGCCAAGGTGGCTGCTCTGGAATGTCGTACATGATGGATTTTGAAGAGCCTAGTCAAATTCGGGACAACGATGAAGTCTACGACTACGATGGCTTCAAAATTGTCTGCGATCCCAAGAGTATGCTATACCTCTATGGTCTGATGCTGGACTATAGCGATGCCATGATTGGCGGTGGCTTCCAATTTACAAACCCCAATGCTGCTCAAAGCTGTGGCTGCGGTAAGTCATTTGGAGTCTAAGTCATTTGCATTTGGTGTCTAAGTTCAAGCTTGGCGTACAGTTTGTAAGAACTTCTGATTGGAAAGCAGGTATCCCGCCTGCTTTCCAGATAAGGGTGGATTCAACCCCCCATTGCCCCGTAAAATAACGCATCCGGCGAAGAGAGCGTCGCTATCTAGCCCGCCATCCGCTACGCGATCGCTAACATCTTTCATCTTTCAGAAATGACCGAGCCAATTAACGACCTTTTTGACAATGGCCTAGAACGCTATAAAGCGGGAGAAGGCCCGGATACTTTGCTTCCTGTTTTCAAGGATATTTGCGATCGCGCCCCCAAACTTACTGCTGCCTGGATTTGTCTATCCTGGCTGTATCTATTAGACGATCAAGCCACTCTGGCCTACAAAGCCGCTCAAAAAGCTGTTAAGTTAAATCCCCAAGATCCCCAGGCTCACATTAACCTAGTTCTGGCGATGCTTGAAGAAGGGAAAACCGGCGTCCGGCAACACATTGAAGAGGCTCAGCGATCTCTGGCGATTAATCCAGAATTACGCCCCGATATCCAAGAAAGTATTGAGGATGGATTAGCGAGAAAACCCGACTGGAAGGGTTTAAATCGGGTAAAAAACTGGTTGTTTACCTAATTTGAAATTGTCCTCAGAATCCCTAACTTTGAAAGTAAAATATTGAAGAAGTTAGGGCTTTTCAGGATATAATTATTTAATTATATCTGAATAATATGTTTTAAATAATGGAATACTAGCCGTTAGAAAAAAAGCAAAACTATTCCATTGTAAAAGTATACCATTTGTGGACGAAGAGGAAGATAAAATAGGTACAATGTTTTGTAAATCGCATTAATAAAACATAGTTAGATGCGCCGCTTAGAAACAAAAACAAAGCGCCCTCGCTATACTAATTTGGGATATCTAATCTCACGATCGCCCTGAGATTAGCACCGCATCAATCAATTCTTTTGTTTTAGTTCTTTTTTTTGAGATTTCCTCCATGTTGCCTTCAAGGACACCCTTAATCGGTCTCTCGGCAGATAAATTTCGCCATCCCTTAGATTTAGAAGCGACTAACGCCTTAAAACAACTACCGGGAATGGATATCCTGGTCAGAAATCTGCTTGGTCCCCTCGCAGAACAGTTTTTTTATTTGGAAAATATAGCGGCGGGCGTCCTCGTAGGCGAACAACAGCTGCCTCATCTGCATAAACTGCTGTTAGAAGCGTGCCAGATATTGGATTTGGAACCCCCCCAACTGTATGTCCGTTCCTCACCCACGCCAAACGCCTACACCTTTGCCATGCGAGGAAAGCAGCCATTTATTGTGTTGCACACCTCATTAATCGATTTGCTGACACCCGAAGAGATTCAGGCAGTCATCGCCCACGAACTGGGACACCTAAAATGCGAGCATGGAGTGTACCTAACACCCGTCAATATTATGGTGTTAGCAGCAGGATTAATTCCGACTTGGGGTGCAGCGATCGCTGAAACTTTGAGGGGACAGATGCTACAGTGGCTGCGATGTGCAGAATTTACTTGCGATCGCGCTGCACTTCTCGCCACTCAAGACTCTAAAGTCGTCAGTTCCGTCTTAATGAAACTGGCTGGAGGTTCACCCATTCTTGCGCCGCAGCTGAATCTGGAAGCCTTTTTAGATCAAGCCAGAGCTTACGACGATATCAGTAAAAATCAGCTGGGTGAAATGCTCAAACAAGCGCAGACAGCCCAACTCAGCCACCCAGTACCCGTCCTGCGGGCGCGGGAAATTGACCGTTGGGCTAGCAGTCAAGAATATCAAGCCTTGCTACAACAGCATTCGATAGGCTATAATAGTGAAGCTAAACCCAAGGGCGGGTGGCGAAATTGGTAGACGCATCAGACTCAAAATCTGACGATCGTGAGATCGTGAGAGTTCGATTCTCTCCCTGCCCACTCTTTACACAAGAGAACGACCATGACTCAACGACTCAAGCGGTGGGAATCTCCCCGCCGAGAGGGACGAAACGACAAAGGGAAAGGTGGCTCCGCCAGGGCAAGACAGATTAGAAAGCAACAGAAGATGTTGCGGAAGAAGCTAAAAGACCAGGGCGCATCTGAAAATAGTCAAGATTCGAGGAGAGGGAAGATTAACTTCCCTCTCTTTTTTTATGCAGAATTCCAGTTAAGTTAGACCTTGAGAAATGGGAATCTCAATCCAAAACTCCGCTCCTTGTCCTGGTTTGGAGACACATTTTAAAGTGCCACCGTGCTTTTCCACCACAATTTGATAACTGATGGATAATCCCAGACCTGTACCTTTCCCTACAGGTTTAGTCGTAAAGAAGGGATCAAATAGGCGAGCTTTTACTGGCTCGGTCATCCCTGGGCCGTTATCAGCAATCCGAATCAAAACATAAGGGTCAGGAAGGGATTTCCCACGTCCCACTTCAGTCCGAATGGTAATGATTCTCGGTTCGGGCTGCGTTTCTAGGGCATCAATCCCATTGTTGAGCAGGTTCATAAACACTTGATTGAGCTGTCCTGCGTAGCATTCCACCAGCGGTAGATTGCCATACTCTTTAACAATTTCAATGCTGGGATAGTTGGGGGCGGCTCTCAGTCGGTTTTGCAAGATCAGGAGGGTGCTATCAATCCCTTCATGAATATCCACTGCCTTCATGGCGGCTTCATCCAAGCGCGAGAAATTCCGCAGCGACAGAACAATCTGACGGATGCGGTCAGTCCCCATCTTCATCGAACCCAGGATTTTCGGGAGGTCTTCTACCACAAAATCAAGGTCAATCGCCTCGATTTCATCTTGAATTTCCGGAACTGGATTGGGATAGTGCTGCTTGTAAAGCTGGAGGAGATTCAGTAAATCTTGGCTGTATTGATTTGCGTGGGTGAGGTTGCCGTGGATGAAGTTGACAGGATTGTTGATTTCGTGAGCAACACCAGCAACCATCTGACCGAGGCTGGACATTTTTTCACTTTGAATCAGATGACTTTGAGTTTGTTGCAACTGGTGCAAAGTTTGCTGTAGTTGGTGAGCTTTTTCTTGAGCTTGCTGTGCAGAGTCTTGAGCTTGCGTGTAGAGTTCGGCTTGGAAAAGCGCGATCGCGAGTTGGTCAGTTACCGCTTGCAGCAGTTCCACCTCCGAGCCACTCCAAGACCGAGAACCACGATGATGGATGCAACTGACCACACCAATCTCACCAGAAGGAGCTTGAATTGGCAGCGATAGGATAGCATTGTAGCCCGAAGCACTATAGAGTTCCTGTTCGGCTGGATCGCTGGCGTTTGCAAGATCGTCAACTTGGAGGATTTCCAAGTTGGTGAACTTCTGAGTTAGCGAACTTGCTGGGGCTGGGTATTGACCCAGCAAGCTAGGCAGGGTAGGTATCTTCGCTTCTTTTACCACTTCCCAGACTGGTTGTTCTGCTGATGGTCGATACCAAAGAAACAGGCATCGGTCAATCTGCAACAAATTGCGGATCTCCTGCACAGCCGTTCCTAATATGGTACTGACATCAAGGGAGTTCCTGATATCGCTGGACAAACGGTTGAGCAGTGCCTCGCGTTGAGCGAGTTGTCTAAATCGTGCTTCCGAGTGTCGCAACGCCTCCTCTGCCTGTAGGCGCTTAACACCTAATGCAATCTCGTCCGCTGCAAATTCTAGCGCCCCCAGCGTAGCTTCGGTAAGCGGTTTCCGGGCAAACATGGCGATAACCCCTAATATCTGGTTTTCGATAATCAGGGGATAACCAGCGAAGGAGATCAAGCCCTCTCTTTTTGCCCAATCTTTATCAGCAACACGAGGATCGTCAATCACAGAGTTGGTCAGGTGGGGCTGGCACTCTTGGGCAATTAGGCCGATCTTGAATTGACCAACGGGTACGCGGCTATGAGAGCCATTAAGGTGGGTATACATCCCCGCACTCGCTTGCAACTCCAATACATTCTCCTCTCTGTTAAGCGTCCATAGCCTTGCAAACGCGGCATCGAGATGTTGGACTACAGCCTCGGTGCAGCGTTGCAGTATCACCTGCAAGCGATCGCCCTGAGTCAGCGCAGTGTCTACATCCGCACGAAACGCGGCTAAGCAAGCTTTCTCTGCTAGAGCTTCTTCAGCGGCTTTGCGTTCGGTTACGTCCACACCAATGCCCCAAGTGGTCCAGCCGGGAATGGGGAATCCCTCGGAGATATTCGACCATGCTACTGTTTTGACACTTCCATCTTTAGCCGTGATTTCCCATTCCCAGTTACGGTAGTTATTGCCAAGTTCAGCCCATATGGTCAGCATTGATGTGCGATAGGCGGGATCTGGATACACCCACTCCAGTGCTTTGGGATTGCCAACAATTTCCGCAGCACTGTAGCCTGCAACCCTTTCGCACTCGCGGTTCCAGACAGTGATGTTTCCGTCTGCATCGAAGGCAGTCATCATAACTGGCATATTCTGAAGAATCTGGCGCAATTGTTCTTCCCGCTGCCGCAACGCCTCCTCTGCCTGTTTGCGATCGCTGATATTTTGCGTCAACGTCATCCCCGCAAAGATTTCTCCCTGCTGGTTGGTGACGGGCAGAATTTGCAACAGATAGGTGCGATCGCCATAGGGGATTTCAGAAACCGTCATGGCACCAGCTAATGCTGCTTGATACATCGGTTCCACAGTTTCGCAGGTGTCTGGAGGAAAAACCTCCCATAGGGTTTTTCCTTCCATAAGTTCTTTGGAAAGCCCGATGGCGGCTAATTCGCTTCCATCTGCCAGCAGGTAGCGCAAGTCCTTATCAAATAAAGCCACCGAACCGTCGGGGAAATTTCGGGCAAGGGCGCGGTATAGTTCTTCGCTTTGTCGTAGGGCTTCTTCTTGTTGCTTGCGCTGGGTGATGTCTAGTCCTGTTCCAAATAGCTTGATGACCCGACCCTCAGAGTTTATAATCGGTTGCCCTTTGGAGAACATATATCCAATCGAACCATCAGGGCGCAAAGTGCGATTGTCGAATTCGTAGGGCTTGCCTTCAGTAATTGCTAGCTCAACTGCTTTTACAAAAACTTCCCGGTCATCCGGATAAATTTTTTGCACCAACTCTTCGTAAGTCGGTACGGGTTGGTTCGGCTCCATACCCCACACGCGGAATAGTTCCTCCGACCAAGCGATTTCTCCAGTCGCCAGATCGAATTCCCAACTGCCGATATGGGCAATTTTTTGAGCTTCTGCAAGTCTAGTTTCGCTTTGGCGGATGGCTTCCTCTGCCCGCTTAGCAGGAGTGATATCGCGGCCGATCGTAGAGAAAAATTCAACCTCCCCATTTTCTAATTTATGGCTCATCCATACCTGGGAGATAGGAACCTCTCTGCCATCCCGGTGCTGCAACGCTGATTCGCCACTCCAAATACCTTCTCTGACAACAGTCTGCCACCCTTCGTTCAGAATCCCGTCGATGACTGAAGCTGCCATGAAATCGGGGATATACATCGTTGTGATATCCTCATTCTCGCCAATTCCTATCATTTGGCGACCGGCCTTGTTGACGTATAAGGCGCGTCCTTCTGCATTGGCGATGCCTACGAAGTCAGGTGTTGCTTCTAAGATTGCGGTCAGTCTTGCCTGAGCTTTTTCTGCCTGTTTACGCTCGGTAATGTCAGAAGTTAAACCATCTATACGAATAGCTTTCCCGGTTTCATCGTAAATCACCCGGCTCTTGTCACGAACCCAACGAACTTCGCCATCGGGTCGGAGAATTCGGTACTCTATGTCACCGCTGCCCTCGACTATAACCTGACGGTTGTATTCAAAGGCGCGATCGCGATCTTCGGGGTGAATGCTATCAAACCACACTTGGGGGTTGTCAAAGAAATCTTGTCTTGGGCGTTGATAAACACTCTCGGTAGCTGGGTTGAGGTAAAGCACTTCAAAGGTGCTGGCTGAAACAGACCACACCACGTCTTTCAGCGAATTTAGAATGCTGTTGAGCCGCGACTCGCTTTCGCTCAGAGCTGCCTCGGCTTGCTTGCGATCTGTGATATCGGTGGACAGACCATCCATGCGGGTAGCAGTACCGTGCTCGTCATAAATCATCCAGGCTCGACTGTAAACCCATCGCACTTCGCCATCGGGTCGGATAATTCGGTACTCCAGTTCACCATTGCCCTCTTGCATAACCCTGTGGTTATAGGCAAGGGCGAGTTCGCGATCTTCTGGATGAATAACCTCCAGCCAGAGGTTGGAGTTGTTGAAGAACTCCGAGTAAGACCGCCCATAAAACTTCTCAGCCACTGGGTTCATAAACAGCGTTTTATAGGTGGTGGCTGAAATAGACCACACCAAATCTTTAAGGCAATTTAGAATACTGTTGAGTCGTAACTCACTCTGTTGTAAAGCCGCTTCTACTTCCTTGCGCTCGGTGATGTCGTGCATCGCCACGACTGCACCTAGTTTTTTTCCTTGAGCATCAACGATCGCTTGTCCGCTAGCTAGTAAGGTGCGGATTTTTCCTTGCTTCGGGGCGATGATCATTTCTACTTCCCGGACCGTCTCTCCCCGAAACGCTCTAAACAACGGAATATCTTCCGTTTTCATCAGTGTTTTCCCATCAGGCAGATATAAATCGAAATGTTCAGCCCATTGCTCGGCAGGAAGAGCTTGTTCCGGCAACCCATGAAACTCTTGTGTCGCTCGATTAAATAGCGTTAAAACTCCATTGGCGTCACAAGCGACAATGCCGTCTGCCAAGTTATTGAGCAATGCATTTAAGAATTCTCTTTCTTTGTATAAAGCTTTCTCTGCCCGCTGGCGCTCAGTTATTTCGTCTTCTAGCTGCTGGAGGGTATGCCTTAATTGGGCGGTGCGTTCCTCGACTCGGATTTCGAGGGCTTCATTCGCCTGTTTGAGTGCTGACTCTGCTAACTTGCGATCGCTGATATCAACGAAGGTAACAACAGCCCCTTTGATTTCCTCTCCCTCAAAAATCGGATAAGCCGAATATTCGGCAGCAAAAGCAGCTCCATCCCGCCGCCATAGAACTTCGTTGTCGATTCGGCAACTGTTCCTGTTGCGAACAGCACAAAAAATCGGAGACTCAACACTGGGATAGAAGGAGCCATCGGGGCGACTGTGATGGATTAACTCGTGCATATCCTTGCCCATCACTTCATCCGGCTGGTATCCCAGCATCTGAGCCGCCGCTTTGTTGATGAAGGTACAACGTCCCTGTAAATCTATGCCGTAGATGCCTTCCCCGGTCGATTGCAGCAGCAATTGGATGTGATTAGCTAATTGCGATCGCTCTTGTTCGGTTCGGTGACGTTCGGTGATGTCTTTCATAAAACAGTGATGACCGATAAATCGCTGCTCTTGGTCGTAATCGCAGATCATCACCACTTGCTTATAAAAAATAGAGCCATCTTTACGGATGCCTCTCGTTTCAGCTTCTACCTTGCCATCCACCAACATTTTGTGGTAAGCAGCGATCAGCTTGTCGATCTCTTCCGGATGAACCGTTCGCTGCCATTCCATGCCAATCATTTCTTCAGGTTCGTAACCCGCTGCATTGGCGTAGGCTTTATTAACGGTAACGTAGCGCCCTTGAGTGTCTAGCCGGGAAATTCCTTCGACGGCATTCTCCAAGACAGCTCTTAAATTGAGGAGTTTTTCTTCAGCCGCTTTGCGATCGCTAATGTCACGAGCCACTGCATACAGCAAACCTTCTTCAGTGGAGACCGCAGAAGTCCATAATAGCCATTTATAGGAGCCGTCTTTGCATCGGTAGCGGTTCTCAAAAGAGATTGTTTCCGCGCCTGTAGCAAGCTTCTGCGCTTCGGTGATGGTTGCTTCCCAATCTTCCGGGTGAACCAACTCCATAAACGATTGGCTTAAGAGTTCTTCCTTCGTAAAACCCAGAGTTTTTTCCCAGGCAGGGTTCAGGTGCTTGAAGTAGCCATCAAGTCCGGCGATACAAAGCAGATCCAGCGAGAGATTGAAGAAACCCGCCTCTGCCCACTCGTATCCTTTTAGGCTCTTTCCTTTGTCGCGATTGTGAGTCAACACTTTGGTTTACTTCCTTCGTCTCAGATGGAACTGAACTTAGTTTTCCCATAAACCGAACTAAAAGTTGCCGCGATCGCACACTTAATGAATGTTTAGGGAACAGAGCCGACTTGCCAAATTTTAATGGTTCTGTCAAACCCCCCACTCGCCAGAGTTCGCCCGTCAGGACTAAAGGCAACCGATTTCACCCAATCGGAATGTCCGACCAGCAAAGCAATCAGTTCGCCCGTTCTCAAGTTCCACAAGCGGACGCCATCCTGACTCGCGGTAGCCATAACTTGTCCAGAAGGAGCGATCGCGATCGCCCGAATCCAACCTGTATGCCCTGAAAGGGTGTAAAGCAATCGTCCGCTATTAAAATCCCAGACTTTGATGGTGCGATCGTAGCTGCCACTGATCAGCGTACTTCCATCCGGCGTGAACGCTAAAGTACTGATTGCACCGCTATGTCCCGACAATGAGTCAAGAAATCTTCCATTCTGGAGATCCCAGACCTTAATCGCAGTATCTTTGCCGCCGCTTGCTAGAATCTCCCCATTGGGATTTGGGGCAACTGCATAAGTTTGGTTATCGAAACGCACCAGGTTGTAAATCGGGCGCTGCGTTCTCAAATTCCAGACTCGAATCCCATCCAAAGCACCCGTCACCAGCATTTCACTATCCGAGGTAATCGCCGCCGACAGAATATTACTCGTATGCTCTAGAAAAGTCCGGGTATATTTTCCAGTCTTCCAATTCCATAAATTCAGCGAGGAGTCATTGCTGCAACTCGCCAGAATTTCTGAATTAGGACTCATGGCAAGGGTCATCACTGCCTGACTATGCGCCCTAAGGCTACCCACTTCTTTCCAACTTCTCACCCACCAAAATTTTATTCTGCCGTCATTGTCGCTCCCCCCGCTGATCAGAAATTTTCCATCAGGGGTGAAGGTCAAGGAATCAATTGTCGCGTTGTGACCCTTGAGAGTGCGGAGGAGTTGAACGTTTCTCCAAGCTTCAGGAGGCAGGTTTTGGGGGGCCTCAGACGGAACAGCTTCAGCTTCCTGGATTATTGTTTTGGCGGCGGCTGGGAGAGGCTGACTGGTAAGGGCGAAACAATAAAAGCTAAAAGGTAAAAATGCAAAACTCAGAATTTTTTCTTTGTATAAATGCCTTTTTACTTTTGCCTTCCGAGCCGGAGGTTTCATGGTGCTGATTGAATATTGGGGCAGATAGTATGATCGATGTGGTGAGCGGGCGGTCGGTCTTGCCAACCAGAGATTAACCCTTCTAGTTCGCTCTTGAGGATTTCTAACGATTCAATTTGTTCTGCGATCGCCTCTACTTTCGCGTGCAGAAGCTGCTTCAAGGCACCGCAGGGTAACTGCCCCCGATCGTGAACTGTTAAAATTTCTTGAATCTCGCTGAGAGTGAGTCCGAGTGCTTGCGATCGCTTGATGAATGCTAGTCGATTGACAATCTCACGATTAAAAAGACGATAGCCGGAAGGTGTCCGCTTCACCGTCGGTGCTAACAGACCAATATCTTCGTAATAGCGAATGGTTTTGACAGGCAGACCACTCCGAGCGGCAACTTCACCGATTTTAAGCCATTCAATTGAAACAGAAGTGCCAATCATGGTTTTCGGAAGCTCCCACCCAAAGGGTTACGGTTTTGGATGGTGTTTGGAGTTACTTAGCATGGGCAGGACAGGACGAGAGGTTGGGGGGGGAAGAAAGTGTTTTGCCGTTTGGGGGATTGGTTCGACTTCTTTACCCTGGGTTTGCCACCAACGCAGAGCGATCGCTGCCCCTACTGTCAACACTCCGAAACTAAACAAACCCCAGCTTTCATCTACGCCGCCAATCACTGCATCTACAGCACCAACGATTACCACAAAGCTGGAAATTGGCTCTTTACGATAGGCTGACTTTAAAAATCTAGGCCACAAAGCATTCATCACGACTTGCTCTATTCCGTTATTCTTTAATCTAATTTCAGGTTATCTCATTCAGGAGTCAGGAGTCAGGCGGCAGAAGTCAGAATCATTTTTGGATTCTAAACTTCATCCTTCATCCCACCTTCGGCAAGGGCAGAACCCTACATCCTGTATCCTGAGACAAATTCTTGTACTTGTTGTGCTAGACCGAGGAAAGCCTGTACGGGTTGCCGATTCCGAAGGACTAGACAAAAGAAGAGCGCTTTTTTATTGCAAGCCCAGCCAAGATAGCACTCCTTGACCCGTGACATATTCAATGAGCACCATTAGCAAAAAGCCGATCATTGCGGCTCGACCATTCAATCGCTCTGCGTAATCATTGAAGCCTAACTTGGGTTCTTCCAGCTTAGGAGTGGTCGTAGGTTGAAGTTGTGTCATGGCTTTGGCAATCCTTGCCCCTTCAGAGGTTTACAATTCGTTATAGATTGTCTTCTATTGTAGAGGTGCTAAGCCTTGAGTCAAGAGCAAAGCAAACACAGTTGCTAATCAACCTCTTTGATCACCATGACTTCGGTCGCCTTGATCAGGGCACTCACTTCATCGCCAACTGAAATTCGCAGATTTTCTGCCGAACGACGAGTAATCACCGCATCAATTAAGTTATCTCCCACCTGAATTGTCACCTCGGCGAGGATATCACCCAGTTGAATCGCAGTCACTTTACCCCTGAGTTGATTCCGTCCGCTAATTTGCATCGTCATATTGGTGTTTCCAAATCCTTTGGATAAGGTAGCCGTCTTGATTGTTGCAGCATTTTTGTGAAGTAATCCGAAAATTTTTGGGACTCCTAAATAAATAAGTAATGATGGGGATCAGGGGCGAGAGAGAGTTTCAGGAATAAAGAGACTTCAGGAGTAAAGGGAGAGGGGAGCGATCGATACCTCATTCCCGATCGGCTGCCCCTCCCGATCGATGCGCGAATTACCCAAACCAAAAACTCTTTTACTTGAGAAGTTGTCAGTCCAATTTCTCACTCACCTCTTCAGGGAGATAACTCCCAATGCAACAAGTCACCAGGTGTGGCACCTATAGTCAATTCAATAGATAGCCGAGCAATTTGAGGTATATAAATGGAAATTGGCGTTCCTAAGGAAACCAAAGATCGTGAATTTCGGGTAGGGTTAAGTCCTAGTAGCGTCCGGGTACTCAGTGAAAACGGTCACGCGATTTTTGTGGAATCCGCGGCTGGTAATGGTGCTGGCTTCTCTGATGAAGATTATATTCTTGCCGGGGCAAAAATTGTCCTAGAAGCGAAGGATGCTTGGAACCGAGAACTGGTGGTTAAGGTGAAAGAACCACTGAAGCCAGAGTACCAGTTTCTCCAGAAAGGGCAGATGCTGTTTACTTATTTGCACTTGGCAGCCGATCGGGGGTTGACCGAGCATCTGATTGATTGTGGCGTCAGCGCGATCGCTTACGAAACGGTAGAACTCCCCGATCGAAAATTGCCCCTGCTCACCCCCATGAGCATTATCGCCGGTCGCCTCTCCGTACAGTTCGGGGCACAGTTTTTGGAGCGCCATCAAGGAGGTCGGGGGATTCTTCTGGGCGGTATTCCCGGTGTCAGACCGGGTAACGTGGTGATTTTAGGCGGCGGTGTCGTTGGCACCGAAGCGGCTCGAATGGCGGTAGGACTGGGTGCCCGCGTCCAGATTTTGGATGTGAATGTCGAGCGTTTGGCGTATCTGGAAACCCTCTTTGGCTCCAGAGTTGAGCTGCTCTACAGTAACTCCCTGCAAGTAGAAGCGGTCGTTTCGGAAGCCGATTTACTTGTTGGGGCGGTTTTAGTTCCAGGGCGTCGCGCCCCTATCTTAGTCCCTCGAAAGTTGGTACAAAAAATGCATCCCGGTTCGGTAATTGTCGATGTGGCAGTCGATCAAGGCGGTTGTGTCGAGACGGTGCGACCAACGACCCACACCAATCCTATCTACATCGAGGAAGGCGTCGTCCACTACGGCGTCCCGAATATGCCGGGAGCCGTTCCCTGGACAGCCACTCAGGGACTGAACAACAGCACTTTACCCTACGTCCTGAAGCTGGCGAACCAGGGGATGAAAGCTCTAGAACTCGACCCGGCTTTAGCAAGGGGCATCAATGTACAGAATCACCGCCTGGTTCATCCTGCCGTCCGCGAAGTGTTTCCCGATTTAGCTGATTAACTGTGACATTACGGGTAAGGAAATAGGCCAGAGGCTAGTAGTGGGGCGATCGCGATCTGTGGCGTTCATGGTACAGCGATCGCCCCCAGCGTCCTCACGGCGTAGGCTGAGATTCACTCACCAAAATTGATTGCTCACTGGCAGGTTCGCCCTTGCTTGGGGGTTCGACTGGCTCACCAAAGGCGATCCGCAGAAACGGTGGAGCCAGAAATGTGGTCAGAATCACCATGATAATAATGGATACCTCTAACGGCTTATCCAGAACCCCACTCGCAGAACCGATTCCGGCAAACACTAGCCCGACTTCACCCCGTGGAATCATGCCAACTCCGATCGCGAGTCGATTAATTCCGGGCTGACCAAACACCGCCCAACCCGTCACTACCTTGCCGAGAATGGCAACTACCATCAAAAATGCGGCAATCAAAATTCCGGCACGATTCTCAGGCACCGTCGGATTCAACACGCCTAGATCGGCTCGCGCTCCCACCGTCACAAAGAAGATGGGTACCAGTAGATCGGCGATCGGTTTTACTAGTTCATCTAACTCATTACGGGCATCAGTTTCATCCAGAACCAAGCCAGCGGCAAAAGCACCCAAAATCGCTTCTAGATGAATCGCGCTGCCCAGAAATGCCATGAAAAAGGCAAAGATAAATGCTGGCATAACCACATTGCCACGGGTTTTGAATTTCTCCACAATCGTATTGAAGGTTTGGTTAAAGATGCCACCCAACAAAATGGAACCGAGCAGAAACGCTGTTGCACTCACAATCAGGTAGATGACATTAGCAACATCAATCTCACCCGTTTTGGCTAAACTGGCGACAACAGCCAAGACAATGATTCCCAGGACATCATCAATCACCGCCGCACCAACAATGATTTGACCTTCTTTGGATTTAAGCTGTCCTAACTCAGACAACACTTTGGACGTAATTCCGATGCTGGTTGCCGTCAAAGCAGCGCCTGCAAAAATTGCTGGAATTGCAGGTGTGTGAAAGAACATCATCAAGCCAGCGGTACCAGCGGCAAACGGAACTGCCACCCCCACGCAGGCGACTATCGCAGCTTGAGAACCCACTTCTTTGAGTTGTTTGAGATCCGATTCCAGACCAATTTCAAATAGCAGAATAATCACGCCCAATTCAGCCAGCACTGAAATGACTTCACTCTGGGACTCATATACGCTCGTGAGGGCTGCGGGAGACAGATGATTAATCCATTGCAGCACGGTCATCACCGCTGAATCTGAGGCTGACAGTCCACTTTCGGGAAAGACGATCAGGTGTAAAGCAGATACCCCGACAATCACCCCTGCCACCAGTTCACCCAGAACGGGTGGAAAATCAAATTGTTTAGCGAGTTCCGCGCCGAGTTTACTGGCGATATAAATCACGACTAAACTCAGCAGAACTCCAGCCAGAACAATCGGTGAATTTTCTGCCTCTACCGTTGCTAACAAGGGCATGGGAGCAATCAGAGATGCCATCCCAGAACTTAAAGCTGTCATTGTATGGTTCAAAAACATGGGTTAGGTTTTGGTGGTAAAAATGAATCAAACCTTATTTGAATGAGAGGCAATTGATTGCCAGCTAGTTTTCTGACGCATTAGATCGCCTCGATTCATCAAACCTCCAAACAGGTGAATTAGGCAACTATCTCTTTGCGGTAAACCAGATCAACCGCTTGACGCAGGGCTTCAGTGCGATCGCTTAAGATATGCGCTGGGTTCACCAGATCAAACAGTCCTAACTTTTGCAAGCGGTGCTGAATTTTCTCACTGGCACCGACGATATAGACCTGTAACCCCTTATCGTGGGCATCGCGAATCGCATTTTCGATCGCCAGTGAAGCCGTCACTCCCAGCAAGGGCACATCGCTGAGATCCATCACCAACGCATCGGCTTCCTTCATGGCATTGTGTTCGCGTGCGATCGCTTTCGACAAGCCAAAAATCATTGGGCCACTCAGGTAAAACAGCAAGACGCGCCCGTTGCCTTTATCCAGCAGTTGCTTCTGCTCATCGCTCAACCGAACGTCATCATCTGTATCGGTAATCAACTTGACTTCCTTGGATTGCAAATTAGACCTCTTGCAAAAGTCGTCGCTGGGGTAATATGGGGTCTAAAATTAGGCGATTGCTAGCTGCCGGTCATAAGTTTTACTCATCTTACCTTTGACTGAGCCGAAGTTCATAA
>NZ_JAMPJY010000072.1:0-19312 GCF_039961875.1 Trichocoleus sp. ST-U2
TAACAAACTGTGGATTTGGACTGCCGTTAATCACTTTCAAGCAGGAATTCTGGCATGGGTGGTTGGTGATCGCAGTGCCGAAACCTTCAAGTTCTTATGGTTTATCGTCAAGTACTGGCATTGTTTCTTCTATGTCACTGACGGATGGAAGGTCTATCCGATATTCATTGAGGAGAGCGATCAGATTGTCAGCAAGACCTATATGACTCGAGTTGAGGGGGAAAACACTCGTCTACGGCATTACCTGGCACGTCTGCACCGAAAGACTTTGTGCTACTCCAAATCACTTGAGATGCTGAAGTGTTCGCTCCGTTTGCTCCTTCACTACTTGAAGTATCGAACAGTTTTTCTATCAGCTTAGTTCATTACAATTTCAGCAACGCCCTCTTCGATAGAAAACATTATGTCCCACTCGATCTAGATAGGTTGTACTTCTAGCATCTTCGAGTGCGACTTTCCTTGAGCAAACTTAGTTGCACATCGCGTTATATAGGTAGCCGAGAATTTTGGTACGACGAAGTTCTATCCCTGATCCTCGCCAGCGGTCACGGCGTTGACTATCAAGCTCCGGGAGCGCAACCCGTCAACCTGCGGGACTACAGCGCTTTATTGATCCCACGAGCCGGTGATGTCGTAGGAACGATCAAAGATGTCTATAAAGGTATCTTGGGCGATGTCCATCCGCCCCTTTCTTATTTCAGCCTGTACTTCTGGCTACAGCTATTTGGCAATAGCGAAGCTGCCTTACGAGGTCTGGGCGCATTGCTGAGTGTAGGTGCAATTGGCGGCGCTTACGGATTGGGGCGGTTTGTGATGGGACATCGCGGCGGACTGATTTTTGCCGCCTTACTCGGTACAAATCCTTTCTATTTATTCCACTCTTTAAATGCCCGGATGTATGGCCCGCTGATTTTATGGACGATTCTCAGCACCTGGGCAATGCTGCATCTGGTGGAGACAAAAGGAGCAACAGAGAGTGTCCGAGCCTCCGAGTGGGAAATTGAACCAGACGCCACGCCATCATCCCATCATCCCAGCAACCGCTCATCGATTCTCTGGAGTGCGATTCTGATTGTTTCAGTCGCTGCTGGACTGCTGACGCAGTATCTTTTTGTCTACTGGGTGATGACCCTAGGCATCTTTGTCCTCATCTTTGATCGGCGGTGGTGGCAGCACGGATTGCGTTTGGGGGCGGGTGTATTGGTGTGGATGCCTTGGTTTGTTTGGGGAACTCGGAAGCAGGGGCGTCTGGGTGAAGTGGGCAATCAGTTTTCCAAGGGAAATCATTTCGCAGATGTTACCCAAACCTTGAGCAGTCACTTGTTACTGGGAGACTGGGTGGGAGATGTCGTCAAAACTCCCGCAGAAGCGACCCTCGCGATTGTGGCAGGGTGCCTGATAATTTTGTTACTAGCCGGGTGTACCTTTAGCCTCTGGCGGCAAGCAAAGCGTCGTCCCTTATTCATGGCTTTGTCACTGGGAATTTTGCCCCTGTGCATTGCATTTGCAGTGGATATTCTCGCTGGCAAATACACGATTGGCTTTGGCGGTGGAAGGGCACTGATTTTTGTTTTGCCTGGATGCTTGCTATTAATTGCTTTATGGCTGGAACGGGCGGCGGGACGCTGGCGCGGAGTGGCGGCAGCGGTTTTGCTGCTGTTGTATCTGGGCATCAGCGTTGGGGACTTTAGCACGAGAAACCGCTCGATGTTCCATCAGATAGCAGGCTTGATTCAACAAGAACCTACAACGCCGACTTTAATCGTGATGAACTCCCGCGCTTGGGGTCACATTCTGCGTTTGGCTTATTATCTTCCTCCCACTGCCCCGGTTCAGCTATTAGCACAGCATCCTGCCGACCTTGCACCTGCTTTAGAAAAAGTTCTGACAAGCGGACAAGCAACGCAATATCCTCGGATTCTCTGGTTAGAGAGCGCCCGTCCTGTGAATAAGGCTCCCAAAACGGAGGCAGAAAAGCAGCAAATTCACCAGGAAATCCAGCGAGTTTTGAAATCTCGTTACCAGTTGGCGCAAACGCAGCAGCTATCGGGAACCACGATTCTGGATGAGTTTGCAGTTAATCTTTACAAGAATCGGAATCTCTAATTTTTGGGCCATTGCCAGTTAAAACGATTCCATTCGTAAATGCCTTGAATCTCATACTCGCTGCCATTCTCAAACCGAATAATGCAGTTAGTATGAGAGACTCCGCTCTCAGTAGTCTCGTAAACCCCAACCACCGTGCAGGGAAACCATTCGCGGCTACAGGGGCCGTTTTCTTGCACCCACTCCCACAGACCATTAGAAACTTCAATGCGATCGCCTACTTTCAGCTTTAACCCTTGCTTGCCCTCCCGCTCATAATACTCAGCCAGATGAACCGGCTGAATGCGATAGAGCCACCCAAAGCCATAGCGATCGCGTAAAAATTGCATCGCTCCCGAATCTTGATTATTCAACCAGTCATTGAGTAACGTAATCTTCCAAGAGCGATTTTGTCTTTCTTGTTCCTTGACAAATTGCAGTAAAGCTTTGACTTGTTCTGCTGTAAGTTCCTCCAATGGATTCGCACCATCGGCATTTTCATCACCACTCGCCGGGTTCTCCCCTTGGGCACCCAGCAGTTCCTTGACAAGAACTTGCAGCAGAATTTGCTTCTGCATATCGCTGAGAGGATATACAGCCTCCTCACATAGACTAAATGCTGCTTGCAGTGCCGCTTCAATCTCAGATCGGGTCACAATCAATTCCTTACTTTGGAATGGATCGCCACACAGCAGAGCTATCTCGGTGATTCTGAGTGGGAATGCCCAGACTTAGAGCGCTCATTAAGGGCGATCCCCTATTATCGCAGAATTGTCAAGATATCCCGAAGCTCCTGTTTGACTAGATTCGCGCTAAGCTGAGGGGTGAAGTTCCCAAAAAACCTGAAGTCATGGTACGGTTTATGCGATTTCGAGCTGTGTCTATTTTTTTCATCTCTTGCCTTATCGGAGTTGTGAACTTGCTGTTTACTCCTCCGGCTTTGGCATTGACACAGATTAAACTGTCTGAACTTTCCTACCATGACTGCCCATCCGAGTTAGCAGATGGGGCGGTTATGAGTACTGGCGCTTCCAGAGCCGCGAGTTGCTACATAGTTACCGGCAAAGCTCAAAATGACTCTGATAAATATGTCTACAACGCCGATATTTTTGGTCGCATTTACGACGCAAATGGCGACTCGGTAATGCAAAACCGAACGCGCCTCGGTTCTATCGAAGAAGTGCCGCCTGGAGTCAGCGATTTTGAACTCAGGATCTCGGTTGCTGCAAACCAGCCGACACCGTTACAGCTCAAGCAATTCAAAGCCGCTGGATTTAACGGTACAGTCCGCCGTTAACAAGTCCGCACGCTAACAAATCCGCCGTTAACATCTGATTGCAAGGATTTTAGATTATAGATTCACTCCAAAATCCAAATCTAAAATCCTTTGACCCTAAAAACCCGGAGTGAATTGAATGCTGGAGAACAATCCAGCCAGAATTTGCAGCACAAAAATCGCTAAAATCGGGGAGATATCCAGACCACCCAACGGAGGAATAATCGAGCGAAAAAGGTTGAGGTAAGGGTCTGTAATTGGACTCAGGGTGGAAGCTATCTGGTTCATCCAATTGACTGTCGGAAACCAAGTTAAAAGAATCCGTACAATCAATATGAACATATACATGTTCAGAAAAGTGGAGATCGTATTGATCAGTAATTCGGCTGAAGAATTCATCGGTGTTGAAGGTTCCTTGTTAAAATTGGTGAACGCTTGAAACTTGAAGACAGTTTAACGGATTTACCGGATTGAAACTTAGGAATCTTGATTAAGCGATGTTCCTAGGGAACGACCCCTTTCAGAAATTCGTGCTGTATCTGAGGAAGAAAATCGCTCCCGCTCTAGTTCTGTACTCTTGCCATTTACAGTGCCTAGCTGTGTCCGGACTTCATCAATTGCTGCATTTAACTGAGCAATTTTATCCTCTAAGCCTCGCCGTGCAAATTCAATACTTTCTGAATCCTTTAGCTGACGCTTTTTCCCCTTGCTCAACTTCGCTTCTGACGAGCCAGGATTGAGCAGAGAGGCGTCAGTTGTGTCAGTTTCGGACGCGCGTCCAGAAGCAACCAGCGCTCCGACAATTCCACCGACTAGACCGCCAACTATCGTTCCAGCCAGAAATCCACTGCCAAAACTATCGCGCTGACTCATCTTAAAATTACCGTTGTTTTTTTTCTTGTTGCAACTGTTTTCAGGTTAACTTTTTGCTGACCTCGATGCCTACCAGTCTAAGGAGTCATCTGTTCAGTTGTCAGTCGTCCTAAGTAAGAAATCTGAACACAGATTTCATCTTTGATTGCTCATCTTTTGGATCGTGCGTTGGATACCGCTTTGGATACCGCGTCAGGTGCCAAACGTGCGATCGCCTGCATCTCCCAGCCCCGGTACAATATACCCGTGGCTGTTCAAACCCTCATCAATCATTGCCGTATAGACAATCAAACCCGGATACGCGACAGAAAGCTGTTGCAGAGCGGGTGGCGCTGCCACAACCGAAATAATCCGCATTAAAGCTGGGTCAACGCCTCGCTGAGTCAGTTCTGCGATCGCCCTCATCATGGTTCCACCCGTCGCCAGCATCGGATCGCAAATTAAAACCCGCGTTTGAGGGTCAAGCCGTTCCGGCAATTTATTCAGATAACAGCTAACTTCCAGGGTTTTCTCATCCCGCACCAAACCGATATGGTAAATCGACGCCAAAGGCAGCAACGTCTGTGCCCCATCTAATAACCCCAATCCTGCCCGTAAAATCGGCACCACAACCAGTGGCACCTCTGGATTGATAAATGTAGCCGGACATTCAGCCAGGGGCGTCTGTACGGTTGTTTCTATCGTCGGCAACCATTCTCTAGTTGCCTCATAAGTCAGCCAGCGCCCCAGTTCCGTCATCGCGCTTTTAAACAGCACCGATGGCGTCGCAGCATCACGAGCAACAGCCAACCAATGTTTAATCAGTGGATGGGGAGGAACATAGACACGCAGTTGGAGAGTCATAGTTGCGATTTTGGCAGTCAGATGCCAGCTCAAAGACCTGACCTATCATAGAACCTCCTGGGATGTCTGAAAACCCAGATTGATTCTGGGTTCGGTTTCTTTGTCACCAAACCCCACGCCAAAAGCATTTGTGGGGTAACGAAAAGCCCACAATTCCAACTAACTTGGTTTTTTCTATTGAAAATAACTTGCAATAGTATTGACATCTATTTTCAACAAGGCTATATTTATTTTCAGTGTTCTCCTCTCATTAAGGATCGGCAGGTGGGGCTGGTTAGCAGTAGCAAGCTAGTCCCCATTTTTTTTAAGAGGCAAGACACAAGCCCAATAAAAGCAGCCTTTAGCTCATGCAGTCGCTCATATGAGTCTGGTGAGATAAATTAGACACCAAAGGGCTTGAGTTATTGGTTGAGTTGTTGGCAGCGGGGCATTTTTGTGTTAATCCCTAATAGGGATTGAAATGAGTAAAATTTTCCCTTACTGCTGCCTCATGCCTTCAACTACCGTTAAATCTCCAACTGCACAAACGTTTGATGCCATCGTGATTGGCTCTGGAATTGGAGGGCTGGTGACAGCCACCCAACTGGCAGCGAAAGGCGCTCAAGTTCTCGTACTGGAAAGCTACTTAATTCCAGGTGGCAGTGCCGGATATTTTGAGCGGCAGGGATATCGGTTTGACGTAGGGGCGTCGATGATTTTTGGGTTTGGGACTCAGGGCACCACCAATCTGCTCACCCGCGCTCTAGATGCTGTGAATGTCAGTCTGGAAACCATCCCCGATTCCGTCCAGATTCACTACCATCTTCCCGCCGGTTTGGATCTAAAAGTTCATCGCAATTATGAGAAGTTTTTGCAAGAACTCACTGCCTACTTCCCCCACGAACGGGAAGGGATTCGACGCTTCTACGACGAATGCTGGAAAGTTTTCAACTGCCTGAATGCGATGGAATTGCTGTCGTTGGAAGAACCCCGGTATCTGACACGGGCATTTTTTCAGCATCCCTTAGCCTGTCTCGGCTTGGTAAAGTATTTGCCTCAAAATGCTGGTGATATTGCAAGGCGATACATCAAAGACCCGCAGCTACTGAAGTTTATCGACATGGAGTGCTACTGCTGGTCAGTTGTCCCCGCTGACCGGACACCGATGATTAATGCAGGGATGGTGTTCTCAGACCGGCACTACGGCGGCATTAACTATCCTAAAGGGGGTGTAGGACAAATCGCCCAAAAACTGGTGGAGGGACTGGCAAAAGCTGGGGGACAGATTCAGTACAAAGCCAAGGTGACGAAAATTATTACCCAAGAGGGTCGAGCGGTAGGCGTCGAGTTGGCAAATGGAAAAGTCTATGAAGCCAAGCGGATAATTTCCAATGCAACGCGCTGGGATACTTTCGAGAAGTTACTGCCAGCGGAAGAAATACCAGCGGCTGAGAAGAAGTGGCAAAATCGTTATCAAAAATCGCCGGGTTTCTTAAGTTTGCACTTAGGCGTTAAAGCAGATGTGCTGCCGCTGGGTACGGACTGTCACCACATTTTGCTAGAAGATTGGCAGAAGATGGAAGCGGCGCAAGGCACGATCTTTTTGTCAATTCCTACGTTACTCGATCCGGATTTAGCACCAGAAGGTCATCATATTCTGCACGCCTTTACCCCTGATTGGATTGAAAATTGGCAGGGACTTTCTTCTAGCGAATATGAACAGAAAAAGGAAGAGGCAGCAGGACGAATCATTGAGCGGCTAGAGAAGATTTTCCCCGGTTTAGATGCAGGGTTAGATTATCTGGAAGTCGGGACGCCCCGCACGCATCGGCGCTTTTTAGGTCGTGCAGATGGTACGTATGGCCCAATTCCTAGAAACAAGTTATTAGGACTATTGGGAATGCCATTCAATCGAACTGCGATTTCGGGACTTTATTGTGTGGGAGACAGTACGTTTCCAGGGCAGGGTTTAAATGCGGTGGCATTTTCTGGTTTTGCTTGTGCCCATCGCGTGGCGGTAGATTTGGGGTTGTAAGGGTTTTATCGAACCCCAGACGACTCCCTAGGGCGCAGAGGAAAGAAAACAGCGGATTTCTGGCTGCTGATTGCACAAGTTACATTATTTGAAATGCCCGAATCATCACTTCGTTCAATTGTTGCATTTGCAGAATACCCAACTCTCCTAAGCGTCTGATGATTAATCTACGTTCAAGGGTAGCAATTCGAGTTACCCTAACTTTAGAAGAAACTAGCAATCCCGTGCTGGAAAATTCTGCGTCTGAAATATTGAGAGCAAATTCTTCAAGACTTAAGCTGGTGGCATTTTGAGAGGAAATGAAGCAAAGAGTCACTTCATCTATTGCAGAACTTGCCGTCAGCACTAACGCAGGACGTAATTTTGTTGTACTTAAGTCTGTAAAGGGAAAATTAACTAGGACAATATCTCCTTTTTTAAGTCTCACTAGATTGCTTCTCCATCCTCGAGGGTGTAAATATCAGGTTCATTGTGGAGAAAATCAAAAGCTCCTCCGCTTTGTACAAGGTGCGCTAATTCAAGGGTTGAAGGGTAGGGTATATTGCTAAATAGTTTTTCTTCAAGTAGAGATCGCTCATCCGGTGGCAGAGATAAAATAACTTGGACTAGGGATTCAACTAATTGGGTATTCATGAATTATTCTCCTGGTTTCTGTTGAGTTGCTTGTTTTATGATAGCGATCGCGTCTTTCTCGAACTACAGGGAAAAGAGGAAACAGAGCCATCGCATTCAGCGCCATTTGCCCTTAACACTTGCCTGGTCTATTAGATAAAATCTTGTTGACTGCCGCAGCCGCTACCATAAAGCATGGGTTTACTGCGCCTGCTTGACGAATTAACACAATGACGACAGAGCCTAATCCTTCCCAGTCCAATTCACCGTCAAACGCTCAAGATAGTGGCAATGGTAACAGACCTGCTGTGAACAGCCCGTCGCAGATGCAATCGCTGACACCGTCCGGACGGAACCAATACGAGCAACATTTGGCTACCATGCCGCGATCGCTGGTGCTGTCCAAAAAGAATCCGGTTGTTCCGCAGGGAACGCCCATCGTCCTGATAGCGATCGCCTTAGTCATCCTAGGGTTAGCGATTAATAACTTCTGGATCGGGATATCAGGAGCGATCGTCGGGCTAGTCGTATCGCTGCGGATGCTATGGCTTGGTTTGGAACCCGTGCTGGATGAGATGCTACCGCCAAAACAGCGAGCTGTCATCGTCGCCATCGTCGGAACAATTTTATCGCTCATCAGCTTGCTCAAGTTCTCTGGTATCAACCAAAACATCGGCAAGTGGTTAAACCAGCAAAAATGGGACGAACTCGGTTCCCTGGCAGAATGGACAGGAGCTGTAGGGCAAATTTTCATTGCCGTCATCGCCGTATACGTGGCGTGGCGACAGTACATTATTTCCAGAGACTTGACCATTCAGCAAAACTCCCTGACGATTCAGCAAAACCTGATTACTCAGCAGCAGACGATCGATACTTATTTTCAGGGCATCTCCGACCTAGTATTAGATGAAGAAGGATTGCTCGAAGATTGGCCTCAAGAGCGGTTACTAGCCGAAGGGCGTACCGCCGCTATCTTGAGCAGTGTAGACGCCAGCGGGAAAGCCAAAATTCTGCGGTTCTTGTCCAGTTCTAAATTGCTAACTCCCCTAGAACGCGATCGCCGCCTAGGTCGAGCTATCTTTGACGGACTTGGAGGCTATGCAGAAGACCGCGTCAACGGCGTGCGCGTTATCGACTTAGGAGTCATGTTAGCGAAGGCAGATTTGTCTGGCACCGACTTGCGCCGCACAGACTTAAGCGAAGCCAATCTTGTTGGTGCTAACTTAAGCAATTGCGATTTAGTCAAGGCTAATTTCTCTCGCACCATCTTGTATGAAGCGAATCTTGCCGGTGCCGATTTCAAAGCCATCCGCTTGTTCTATGGTCCGGGGGAAACTGCGACCCCTCGCACTCATACTCAACCTCCCTACGCTAACTACAAAACAGGTGCTTATACGGGCGCTGTAGTAGAAAATGCCGACTTCACCGACGTTGAGGGACTCTCGGAAGAACTGCGCCAATATTGTTGTGCTTGGGGTGGCGAAAAAACCAGAGCCACAATTCCCGGTGGTTGCGAAGGCATTCCTAACAAATTGGAACGATAATTCGTAGCTGTTAGCGATTAGTCATTAAATAGAGGGGCTTAATTATTTGCCGGATGAGTAGGGCGACTAAGCGTTACTCATCAAACCTTATCAATGTATGGTTTTGTCCCTCAATCCAAACGACAAAATGACAGGGTTAAATTCAGTTATCCTACTTAGTCATCAGTCCTTTGCGATTGACGAAGAGCGAATAAATAATGACACTTGACCAATGACAGCGATTCACTAAAAGTTATTGGCGAATCGTTAACAGCTAATTATGAACCCCAAATATTCCTTCATCATTCCCATCTATAACGAAGAGAAAAGCATCCCCGAACTTTATCGGCGGATGAGTGCGGTGATGGAGCGGCTAGATGCCCCAACGGAGCTAATTTTAGTCAACGATGGCAGTCGCGATCGCTCTTTACAAATGCTGCGCGAATTGCATGAAAAAGACCCGCGAGTTTGCTACTTAAGCCTTGCCCGTAATTTCGGTCATCAGATTGCTGTCACCGCAGGTCTTAATTTTGTTCGGGGTGAAGCAATTGTTATCCTTGATGCCGACTTACAAGATCCCCCAGAATTAATTCCAGACATGGTGGAAAAATGGCAACAAGGCTATCAAGTCGTCTATGCTCAGCGCATCAAACGCCACAAAGAAGGCTGGTTCAAGCGCTTCACCGCCTATGTGTTTTATCGTCTTCTCAAGCGTCTGGCAAATGTAGACATTCCTACCGATACAGGCGATTTCTGTCTAATGGATCGACAAGTCGCAGATATCCTTAATTCGATGCCTGAGCGCAATCGTTATATCCGGGGACTGCGTTCTTGGGTAGGCTTTCCCCAAACCGCCGTCTACTTCGAGCGTCACCCCCGCTTTGCTGGCGAGGTGCAGTACACTTTCAGTAAATCTTTGTCATTGGCAGTGAATGGATTAGTCTCCTTCTCAAAAGTACCGCTGCGGCTATCTACTTATGTCGGCTTATTCGCGGCAGCGATCGCTCTGGTGATGGCAATATTAGTTCTGTATTGGCGCATTTTTGTCCCCAATTCTCCTTTAACCGGGTTTACCCTGATTCTGGTAGCAATTTTCTTTCTCGGTGCCGTGCAACTGGTAAGTATCGGTATCCTAGGGGAATATGTCGGGCGCATCTATGAAGAAGTCAAAGGCAGACCCCTGTACACTTTAGCGGAAGTCGCCGGTTTCAAAAATGTAGCGAGTCGCAAGTAGAAATTAGAAGCTTTTTTAAAGCTAATAACATCAATATTTTCATAAAATCTGGCAGAGATCCGCTTCAAGTTGAGCTGGCGTTGCCAAGTGCCTTAACACAAAGTTAATTGACTACTCTAACAGCGCTTAAACTAAAATTGTCTGCCCAGTTTCTGCTGAACGACGGGCGGCATCGGCAACTTTGAGGGCGTATAAGCTAGCCTCTGGGGTGACATACAGCTGTGTGCCTTCAATCAAGTGGTCTAAAACCATGCTGGTGTCTTTGGCAAATAAACCCCGACGCCCTCCCACTTCAATCGGTGTTGTCTCGTTCTCTTTGATTAGCTTGCCTTCATCTCCATCGAAAATTAATCCCCCCTGTTCTCCGTGAACCTCAAAACTTCGGGATGGTTGCCAGAGATTTTCCCCTTTTCCATAAATCACCTCTGCAACCACGCCGCTAGTAAATTTTAGCTGGGCTGTGCAAAAACAGGATTGGTAGAACGCCCCCTCGCCCCAATACCGTGCTTGACAGCTAACGGTAGCAACAGTTCCAAACAAATCAGTTAGGCGGTGGATGCGAGAAAGGGCACCGCACAGGGGAAAGCCAAACAATTCTGGGTGATAAGTCCAGCGTTGGGGTGCGGGGTGCTGGGGATTGATGGTGCTGTAACGGGCGTAAAAGACTTCTCCAATTTCGGGTAAGGATTGCCGCAGTGCTTGATGCAATCCGCCCAAAATTTCGATATGCTCGACGTGCAGGAGTTGATTGCGATCGCGTGCTAAGGCAATGAGTGCTTCTGCTTCGGCAACGTCCAAGCACAACGGATATTCGACAATAACGTGTTTGCCAGCTTCAAGTGCGGCACGCGCGATCGCTCCATGCTGCTGGTTCACCGTGCAGATGACGATCAAATCGATATCCTCGCGCCCCACTAAATCTTCCCAAGATGAAACGGCTTGGCAAGAGTAGGTTTGACTAAATTCCTTTATGCTGTCTGGGGTATGTCCGGCAACGGCTACTAGCTGGGTTCTATCTTGGGATTGAAATGTTTGCGCCCGGAGTTTAGCTGCATATCCAGTTCCCACCAGCCCGACACCGATTGGGAGCTTGCCAGACCACGCAGGATGAGACACTGATGTTGGCATTTTAAAAATGTGTTGTTGCTAACAGTAAAAAATCATCCGGTGATTAATCTCTAAATTTTTCAGTTCATCTGTCTGAATTTAAAGATTAATTGTTGTTATTAATTCTTTCTATAATTACAGCTAATATATTTACCCCGAAGAAGGTATCTCGATGTTCTTGAGGAATTGTCAGCTGAACATCGTATCACTGGTCTACCATTCCATTGATAAGTATAAGTAATTAGGATTGAATCTTAAAAGTTTATTACGAATACCATTCACACCATCTATTGATCTCGTGTTGAAGGCTCTGGTTTTTCCCGTAGTATCTAAAGAGGAAGTGAACCTAGTAAGCAAACCTTTACCTGAGCTTAGTCTAGCGAGGAAGGTCGCTCTACTCTGAATTACTACTGCCATTTCGACTACTTGAGAGGAACGCTACATGGCTTATAAAGTAAGGTTAATTAACGAAGCCGAAGGGCTGGACACCACGATTGAAGTTGAAGGCGACGTCTATATTCTTGACGCCGCAGAAGATCAAGGTCTCGATCTGCCCTACTCCTGTCGCGCTGGTGCTTGTTCAACCTGCGCTGGCAAAGTGACTGAGGGTGATATCGATCAATCTGACCAGTCTTTCCTGGATGACGATCAGATTGAAGCTGGCTATGTCCTGACTTGCGTGGCTTATCCCAAGTCGGATTGCACCATCATGACCCACCAAGAAGAAGAACTCTATTAAGAAAACCAGTCAGTGGTTGGTTGTCAGCGATCGCAGACAAGAAAAAACAACGTACAACGGATATCAGTAAAAGACGCGCTATTATTGGCGTCTTTTCAAACCAGCAACTGACTTGTATGGGCGGGTTGATCGATAGGATGGACTATTTACAGATATCTGGATTAAACCCGCCGCCAAATAACTGACAACTTCTAAGCTTTTTAGCAGGGACACTCTTCCAGTGTCCCTGCTTGATTGTTTTCAGGAGTTGGGCAACGCTTTTGTATTTTGATCCGGGCCGAAGGTAATGGACTGGTTGAGAGGCTGGATTTGGGCACCAGGATAGTAGAAGTTGAGAATCTGCTGACTTGACCAACCCGCTTTCGCTAAATTAAATGCGCCGGTTTGACTCATGCCGACGCCATGCCCCAATCCGCCTCCAATAAAGGCATAACCTTTTAGGGTTTTGTCTGCGCCATAGATAGGTTGTAGGTAGAAAAGGGTGCTGCGGGGTGGTCGAAAGGCACTGCGGATATCATCTTTGAGAATTTCAACCACGCCAGTGTCGGTTTGCACTGCCAGTCGGATAATCCGTCCGGAGGGCGATCGCTCTGCTACCCGCAATTGCTTAATTGCTTTAAAGGGAGTATGGGGAGTCTTTGTCCGCTTGAGATAAAGCTGCAAATCTTGGGTAATCTGAGCGATACTGCTGGCTTTACTCCAGCGAAACCAATTGCCGCCAGTTTCGTGAAATCCTTGTTTCAGGCTGATAAACCGCTGGAAATTTTGTTCTTGAGCCAAAGACAACTGCGGGTTCCAAATTGTCCCAGATGAATCTACCACGGCTTGGAGATACGGGCGATCTGGGCCATTCCAGACATCATTAAAGGGCGCACTGATGCCACCGCTGGTACTGGAATAAAGGGCATCCACCAGTTCATTCTGGTAAGTTAGCACTTGACCTTTCGTCGCCGCGATCGCTTTGTCTGTCGTCGGTACAGTGCCGGTGAGACCCTTGTAAACTTGGCAGTGGGTGTCTGCACACAGTTCGTACCCATCCACTGTAAACCGCCGTAGGTTCCGCAGTGCATAAGTCCGAGCAATGATTGCCTGCGCTTCCGCCGCCGCATAGGGGGCACCGCCATCCAGTTCGTGCGGTACGACGCCCCGCAGATAAATTTCTAAGGGTACTTGATTGACCAGGGTGTAAGTGCCGTAAGCGTTGGGTTGCAGCCGCAACGAGCCAGCGTAGAGAACGCTATTTTTCGAGTTTTTGCCTTTTGTCACCTGGATCGGGTTTTTGCCAGGGATAATCTCTATCTGGTCGCGATCGTACCGAAAACCATTCACCACGAGAGACGCTTTGGGCACTTTCTGCACCACTTCCGTCTCCAAATACGCAGCGCGATCGCCTTGAGCTTGAAGGTTCTGCAACAGCCAGCGGCGCACTAAAGGCGTTTTATAAACATCGCGTTTTGCCCACACCTGCCAGCGTTCCGGCTGCGCTACCTCAACCTCAATTCCCTTGGCTTGCCATGCTTTGGCACTGTCTTCCGCCATCTCAAAACTCCGATAAATGCCCAGGACAAGCCGTTCCTCTAAAGCAGGTGCTGGTAGAGGTTGCATGGTCACTTCTAGCTTGGCACTGGTGGTTTGCAGGGTTTGTTGGCGATCGCCTGTATTAAAGCGCAACATCAAGCGATCGCCCGATGTTGCCTGCAACGTCATTTGGTCGGGTTCCTCACCAAATCGCTGCACAACCCCCACTTTCAGTTCCACATCATTGCTACTGGGTGCCGGTCCAGACGCCGCTGTGAGTCCTATCAGCCCAAACACCGTCAAAATGGTGCGGGACCAGTGACCTAAACGTTTTCCCATCCCAGCCGGACGAGTGAATTTCCGACTTTGCGATTTGGTTTTTACCAAATTCTGCCTCAAGGTACATCCCTTTTTTTGCATGGACTATCTGAGGATAGAAGATTTTTCTTCAAAGCTGACTCTATATTTTGTCTCAACCTACGCAGCTAGTTGTTCCATCTATTGTGATAGACGCCAGGACGAATAGATCGGGGATGAACGACAATCTTCAGCTTAATTTAAAGTATCCAGTTGTCAAGTCGAAGTCATTCCGAGTATGATTTAGAAAGAAACAACAGATGGAGACAGCTACTCGTCCTATGGTAAGGGTGCAAGAAATACCCCTGCAAAAGATTCATCGTCCTCTGCCGCGACAAACTGACCAAGCCAAAGTAGCGGCTTTGATGGAATCCATTCAAGAAATCGGTCAGCAAGAACCCATCGACGTGCTGGAAGTAGATGGAGAATACTATGGTTTTTCCGGCTGTCATCGATTTGAAGCTTGTCAGCGCCTAGGTCAAGAAACAATTTCTTGCCGGATTCGCCGCGCACCGCGCTCTGTTCTGAGAATGCATTTAGCTTGAGTATTCAAAAACAAGCTTTCCAGCTCAAAATTCAGCCTGTACTGCGAATTAGTATCCTCGAGCGCAGTTTATCTTGTCCTAAGCGTGCAAAGATAATCTACAAAAGTCTGTGCTTTTCTATACACTTCCATCTAAAAGGATCAAGGCATATGAGTAGTATCAATCATCATCAACGTCTCTACCCGACTAGCATTGACATCGCCGCAGAAACTCGCTCTAAGGTAATCGAGCTTCTGAACCAAACCGTAGCAACCACCCTAGACCTAAAAACTCAGGTAAAGCAAGCGCACTGGAATGTTAAAGGGATGGACTTCTACCAGTTACACCAACTTTTTGATGAGGTTGCTACTGAGTTGGAAGAATTCACCGATCTGTTTGCCGAAAGAGTCACCGCTCTAGGAGGGATGGCAATGGGAACGGCTCGGATGGCGGTAGCTGCCTCTATTTTGCCAGAGTATCCGATCGATATCATCGACGGCAAAGACCACATTATCGCTTTGGCGGAACGCTTTGCACCTTATGCCAAGTCGCTGCGCCAAAATATTGATGCTTCAGCCGATTTAGGCGATGCTGATACCGCAGACCTTTACACAGAAGTGTCTCGCGCGATCGATAAGCGGTTGTGGTTCTTAGAAGCGCATCTGCAAACTGGAACCCTAACCTCTGTTGGCACAAGACAAGCAGTTGCCAGTAAACATTAATTACTGACAGTAGGGGCGCACAGCGAGTTGTGTGCCCCTAGGAGCTTTCAATAATTAAAACGCACCTGCGGGGCGAACTGAAAAAGCAAACGTGGTAAACGAACCAGATTCTGTACAGCAATTTGCTCGCCAGTTGCAGCAACTCATGCAACTGGCGGGGATTTCTAGTTATAAAGCTTTGAGTCGGCAAGCTGGAGTTTCAGAACGACAAGTCAAGCGACTGCGACTGGGACAAGTTTCGCAGATGCGAGTAGAAACCCTGATCAAGCTCTCCCAAGCGTTGAAAGTGTCAGTAAGCGAGTTACTGACCACCTTTGGGGATAGGAAACCGCCAGCGCTGGGAGAGCAGATAAATCGGGAGCATGAGTTGGCGTCTTTACAGCAAGAGTATCAGCGGCTGCGATCCCTCTTAGAACAGCAGCGAGAAACTTTAATGCAGGAATTCCAGATGTCGAGTCTGCAAGTTTTAGAATCTTTTTTGTTGTATTGGCCTACCGCAGCCGCCGCAGCTCAGGTGAATCCCGATGAGAAAGCAGTGAAGAATTTGCTGTTATTAGTAAGACCCGTGCAACAGCTGCTTTCTCAATGGGGAGTGGAAGCGATCGCATCTGTCGGTGCAGAACTCCCTTACGATCCGCAGTTCCATCAACTCATTAAAGGAACTGCTCAACCTGGAGAAATTGTGAAAGTCAGTAATCTCGGCTACCGCCAAGGAGAGAAACTGCTGCACCGCGTCAAAGTCAGTGCTATATCCAAAGCTTGAGCCTACCCATCTGACTACGTTCAAACCCACGCAATATCAAGCGCTCGACTAATCTCCCCTTTGGCTGATGAATCCCCTGTATAGATTTGTTGCACTAGTAAGAGTGATTATCGCTGGAGAACACAACAATTATGCGTCCTTTAAACATAGGTTTAACAGAAGAGCAGCGTCAAGGCGTGACGGATTTATTAAATAAAGATCTGTCGGATGCCTACCTGCTATTGATCAAAACCAAAAAGTACCACTGGGATGTGGTTGGCCCTCAGTTCCGCTCCCTGCACCAGCTATGGGAAGAACACTACACCGCGTTGACAGAAAGCATTGATGCGATCGCTGAGCGAGTTCGCGCCTTGGGTGGTTATCCCGTAGGAACTGCGGAAGGCTTCCTGAAGTACGCTTCTCTTAAAGAAGATCCGGGTACTCTTCCCAACGCCTTTCACATGGTAGAAAACCTTGTGTCAGATCACGAGCAAGTTATCCGCAACCTGCGCGAACACATCGATCAGTGCGGTGATAACTTCCACGATCAAGGTACCGCTGATTTCCTCACCGGCTTGATGGAACAACATGAGCAAATGGCTTGGATGTTGCGTTCCTTCATCGAAGGTGAATCCATTCAGCCAGACGGCAGACTCTCAGCAGAAGGTTTGAAAGTTCCCGTCAACATGAAGTAATTCATTCGGAAAAGTAGACACTGAGGAGGTAGATTAAGTTCTACCTCCTCAAGTTTTTTTATGCAGCCAGAACTGAGTCCTACTGAAGCAATTAAATTAGCTAAACAAGTAGCTAATTTGCTACCATCACCACCACGAATTTATCAGAATCAGAATGGGTGTGTTCAAGAATGGCCTGATTCCCCTGGTTCGGAAAATATTTTAACTTTACAGTATGTAGGCGGTGTTTGCATTCCAACTGAGTGCTACCCTAAGATAACGCTGCTCACTATTACCTTTGAAGGCGAAGCTGCTAAACAACAAAACGATTCGGTCACTCTAGTTCAAAAATTAAAGAATAGAATTTTTTCCCAAAAAAGCAATTCCTCCGTTCACTTACCTGTGGGAGGGGAAAACATAATATTTGTTTGTAAGTGGGACAGCCCGTATAAAAGAGGGGAACTTAAACACAGTTGGTGGTTTCATGTTGCTACAGACCACCAAGTTAAGTTTATTCTTGAGTCAGGAGATAATTTAATTTCCTACGATGATGGGCCGCCGCGTTGCTGAAGTAAACAATAAAATTAGTAGGACTTTCGCAGCTAGTTGATGCTCATCAAGAAAGAAAAGCACAATCTATTATTGTGCTTTGCTAATAGCAATCCTATTTGAGTGATGAGATGCCAGCAATGTCAGATACCCTAATTCTCTCTCGAAGCCGGGGATCTTGCCTTTAGGAATCCTTTAGGACTGCTATAACACGAGCTTTCTTTCTTGCCTTGTTCAGCCTACACGCAGCAGTTACACCATTGCTGCTACTAAATATTCAAGTAATTGTTAAGTAGGAGAGAAAGGCTGTAACCAGCGGAGAATTTCTCTTTTCAACAAATTCAGCTCTTTGTATAAAATTTCTTGCTTTACCCATTGACCAACAGCATCAAACGGTGTGAAGTCCTTTCCCGCTTGCCAATTGACATCTTGACCAAGCGGTGTAATATGACTTCCTGGTAACATTTGCATTGCTACCATCCCCGAAAATCGCTTTTGCAAAACCTCAGTTAAGCCAGTTGATTGGTCAAGCGTATCGTTAGAAAATTTAATCAGTAAATTTCGCGGAATACTGTATTTATCAGCGATCAACTTGTTAGTTTCTACCGGCGAAGGTGTAAACTCGACATTAAAAGCTGGGCTGAAATTAAACTGCTGCACAAATGGGATGGCTTCGCTGGCGGTGTAGTTATTAAAGGAAATCAGGATATTACCCGCACGTTCCACTGAAAAAAGACTACCAATGAGTAAATGCAGTTTGCAACCCATGCTGTGTCCAAGTCCGTAGATTGGGAGATATCGCCGCCGCAATAACGCTTTTGCCCGTAATTGTTCGATGGCGCTATCGAAGCTCAGGAGGACGTTGCCTGCGATCGCGCTATGATCCAGCGTATTCACAAACGGCGTCGCAATCACCGCATACCCTTGATTCCCCAGTTGTTCTAATAACCAGCGATAAGTGACGTGGGGTGCAGCCGCCACAAATGCGCCCCCAAGAAAATGCACAATTCCTACAGGATGTTGGGGAATTAACACCCAATTACCGGATATTTCTTTCCAGTCCATGAAGCGATATTCGCGTTGTTAATACTTCTTCATCTTAAAGCTTGCTTGCCGGAGGTGGGGAGCGATAAGCTTAACGGCTTCACTTCGCTAACGCGCTGACAAAAAGAGAATGCGATCGCCTTTGCTTACCCAGCGCTTTTTGCGAAGGCTCAAAGTATATTCGTTCTCTTCCTTACCGCTCTACTAACTCCGACTGCCCTGAGTGCGGCGGAAATCCCACGGCATCATCGGTTGAGCTTGATTCCAAAAACCCAGACGTTGCTTTTTAGCTGCTGCCTGTGCTTGCAGATATTGGTTTTTGGTAGCAGGGCAATTGTTTAAATGTTGCGGGTAGACAACGGCTTGACCTTCTTTCACCATTTGAAGGTTTACCGACTGATTGCCTCGGTAAACTTCCGCCACAGTTCGCCCAGACTTGTCTGTATTCACCACCCTTAGCCGCACACTCTGACCAGGGACTAGAAGCTGCTTGAGGCGATTAGCCGATCGATCGCCCCACGGTTTCTGCTCTCTTTCAGGCGCATCAATACAAGCTAGCCGAATTCTGAACTGTTTGGTGCCTTGGTTTACCGTAACATCATCTCCATCTCTAGCACTTACTACTTGAAATGAGGCGTTTTGGGCTAAGCTGTTGCCGCTCAAAGAGGCAAAGGCAATCGTTAACACAGCAGCAGGCAGGGTTTTTGCAAACATTGATAGATTCATGGCAGTTGTTGTGAACGCCTTGTAAAAGACGTAATTTACGTCTAATGTGAATTAGACAAAGGAACGGGAGAGATTGAGAATCAAAGTACCACCCATGAAACTCATCTCTCCGATGACTAGCATAGACTTTCCTAACTTGATGATTGTCGT
>NZ_JAMPJY010000073.1:0-18229 GCF_039961875.1 Trichocoleus sp. ST-U2
GTATTTCATTAGCTTTACTTATGAATTACCAGGGGTGAGCGTAGAAGACAGGTGAGCGAGCGCATAATTTCAGACCTCATATTACCCCAGCGACGACTTTTGCAAGAGGTCTAATGTACAAGCTTCTTTACAAAATCAAGCTTTTATCTGGGGATTTAACAAGAGTCAAAGACCTGTCAAGATGATGGCTTAAAAGGGGCGCAGTCAATTTCGCGGCGCGATCGCATAGTTGATCGCATAGTTGAATCTAATCCCTGAAAGCAAAGTATAAATACTTACCATCCCCGATAGGACTGGCGATCGGGCGATACCCCTTGCATTACAACTAGCACTATCGCCTGAGTTGCTAAAACGGTAACTGCTGAGATTTTTTGGCTGTGGTAGTGGCAGATTAGGAACATTCCACCGGCACAATGAAAAGCAGCTGGTGCAGTTCTAGTATGAGACAACACGATCTAATGAATCGAACTCCATCTTTCGCAAGTTCCTGGTATCAGCGTCAGGCAATATCTTTCGCCGTGGGTCTTTTAAGTGTAATCATGACGAATCCAGCGATCGCCCAAGAGAAAATGTTGCGAACCATCACTGTCACTGGCAGGGGAGAAGAATCGATTGCAACAACGTTAACGCTGGTGCGGCTGGGGGTTGAGGTTCAGGGTAAAGTGGCGGCGGATGTGCAGCAGGAAGCAGCACGACGCTCTAGCGCAGTGGTGGATTTGCTAAAATCTCGCAATGTCGAAAAATTACAAACCACCGGCATTAGCCTCAACCCGACTTACAGCTACGAAAACAACGTCCAGCGTCTGACTGGGTATACCGCCACCAACATCGTTAGCTTTCGAGTCAATAATCAAACAGCCGGAACGCTTCTGGATGAAGCGGTGAAAGCTGGGGCGACGCGGATTGACGGCATTAGTTTTATTGCTGCTGATAGTGCGATCGCGACCGCTCAAAAGCAAGCTTTGCGCGAAGCGACTCAAGATGCCCAAGAGCAAGCGGATGCTGTTTTGAGTGCCCTAAATCTTACTCGCCGGGAAGTGGTAAACATTCAAGTTAATGGTGCTTCTACGACGCCGCCGCCCCCAATGCCCCTAGCTGACATGGCTTTGCGATCTGGAAAAGTAGAGGCGTCTACACCCGTGATTGGTGGCGAACAACAGGTAGAGGCATCCGTGACTCTACAAATTACCTATTAGGAATATCTGTGGGCTTTTGCCCACTTGATATTTCTGAGGAATTCGATAACGGATTTTAGGACAACTTGCGATCGCTCCTCACCAACAACGCCTTAATGCTGGTGTTGGTATCCCGCAAGGAACTGAGTGTTTACGCAAGTGAGTATCGCTTTGTCTATGCTTGTTTTTCAACCTAGGTCACGTTCTCAAGTTGGGTGAACTGACTACAGAGTAGGACTTCTAAAAAGGTAATCAGGCAATTTGAAGCGTACTGGGTTCAGGGATGGATTCACCTTCTGCAAGCCATGCTTCTAAGTACATTTCAATCACTTCTTCGCCCTTGTGAATTGCTTCCTCACGAGTTTTGCCGTGAGTGCAAGGCATGACAACGCGATCGCCAACCTCTGGGATAGTGACTAGGAAAAGTTGATCTTCATCTGACCACTGAATAACCATGCTGTATCGATTCATGAATCTTCGTCCTCCCTTAACTCTTCCAGTTCAGCTAATAATTGCGCTAACTGCTTTTGTAGGTAGGGTGGCACATCTTCATTCTGCATTTAGCCCCATCTTGTACCAAGCTGCAATCCGCTGAACACACCCTGGTATCAGCAATTCGAGGACGACCGTCGCAAATTTCCGGTGTGTGGACAATCAGTGTGCCAATGTCAGTAACAGATTGCATAAACTTTACTTTCCCAATTCTTGAGCAATTGTTGCCCGCCAGTATGCAAGCTTATTTGAATTGGTCGGGGATTGCCCCATCAGCTTTTTCCAAGCACCACCAGCAGTACTAGCAGGATGAGGAAAATCTAGGTGCCGGATACCTAAGTGCAATTTATTTACGGCATTAAAAGCTTCTTTGCCCCACGTTATCACGGCAACTGGCTTTACCACAGCTAATTCTGGTTTGACAAGGCGTAAAAACCTTTGCTGATCAACATTTTGCAGTTTAATTCGCTCATAGCGTTGTTCAGGATTACAAACCCAAATCTTTAGCACGTCTGTCAGATAAACTCGATATCCTAATTCGAGCAAAACCTGAATCATTTCAAAATAAAGTTTGGTAATCCCCAACTCCTCACGAGAGCCTTTGTGATGTAAACCATAAGGCGTACCAACTACTAATTGCTCATAGTCACTGTTATTTTTGGGGTCTTGAGCCATGATAGCAATTGTTTGTTTATCCTCCAGTCCGTCATCCCATTCCATGAGGCTGGGCAAATCCACTGCAATTACAGGGGACTTTTGATAAGTATCCTGAAATGCCTTATCTACGGGCTTGAAAAAGTCTCGTCGTACAAAATGTAAAGGCCAACCTGGCTGCTCAAAAGTGCTGTCAATATCTTGGTACAGTTTCGCCAACTCTCCCGAAGATGTCTCAAACACAGAACACAACAGTTGACAAAGATAGTCAAATTCTTGAGGTCGAAACTTTGAAAATAAAAGGTTCTTTGGAATTACCATACACGTCAATAAATATTGAGATGCCTTTTTCCTGGGTTTTCAAAAACCCAGAATTTTTATTCAACAATAGCTGAATCTATGGCTTTGTAAATAGTCTCAAAATATCGCCCATACCAGGATACAAAGTAGATCCCATTATCCACCTCACTCACTGCCAGCCTTATCTTGTACAGTTAACGTGCTACGCGGTAGTAGAACTGCTCAACTGCGATATGCTGGAAAATAGGCAAGATATTCAGTACCCCAAAAACAACTGCGCGGGATATCAAGGCCATTCTTCCCACTATGCTAGAGCGAGGCAGTAAGTATTTTGGGGAATTGTGGAAAAGTTTGAAAGATAGCGATCGCAACTTACTACAGAGTCTAGTTTACAAAGAAGCGATCGCACTGCAAGACACAACGCTTTTGCAGACAACAGAGGATGGCTACTGCTTCCAACTGCCTTTAGTAGAGAAGTTTATCAAACGTGTAGTGATGGAAGAGATTTGATATCTTCTCAACCCTATAGCAAAGTCAGCATCCTTATGGTTGAAATAACCAATCTCAGATGTCTAACCAATCCCATAATTCTTGTTGCTTTTTCTTCATACTCCTAAGATGACGAAGGAGAACAGCCAAAGGATTGATTCCCTGTAACAATAGCAAAGTCATCCAACACAGAGCCTTGAGTTGACTGAAAGGTGTCGGTCGGGTTAGCGCCTCATGGATAGCGATTCGGGCTTCATCAAGAAAACTGTCATATTCCCCAATAATCGTAGATTCATGGAACACGCCAGCGTTAATGCCATGAATACCACTCACCCAGTCTCTTCCCATTAGAATTCTCTCCAATAGACTAACCTCAAGGTGGTATAAGTCGTGGTAGTGAATCCACCTATCTCGGACTCGGACAGGCTGATCGCCGATTTTGACCAGAATTAGGCTGATACAACCCAGCATTTTCTTGAGGCTGACGATTCTGGGGTTGTTTACGCAATAGCTGAAGTACAACCTCACAAAGGTAACTCGGAAAGTGCGATCGCCAAATGAACCAAATTTGTGTTTCTTGTCAGCACAAACCCGGTTGGGAGTTTGAGAGACTTGTCCTGTGGCTGGTGTTGGGGTGTCAGTGCTGGAAAGGGTCGGACTACAAGCTTCGTCCAGGACTAGAAACAAGTAATAAGGAACTTCAGAATAGCGCTTTTTTAATCTCCACCCTAGCTTATTATCCGCCTGTGAGCCGAGACACTGCTTTAAGCGGCGCTTTAGGTCACAGCGATATTCTTGTAGAGTGCTAGCCGGTAGGTGTTGGCGATACTTGTGAATGACAAAAGCCCGCAGCAGCAATTGCTTGAGGCGGGCAGCAAAAACGGTATCTTTAGAAATGGAAGCCCCTCCTCCCCACAACGCTTGGTTTAGAGCCATTTTTTGTCGTTTCGAGAGTTGATTTTGTTGAAGCCGCTTCCTCAATGTCTTCTTCATGTTCCGCAATTGGTATCCGAATGCTTAATCACATCTGTATATTTAGTTCGTGACAAGTTCAGATTTTTTTGGGAATTTGAGAAGCATTATTGATATGGCAATACCAGCAAATTAGTTTTTCGGGGTAGCACCTGAGGGACTTACTCCATTTAGGGCGAGTATTATCGGGAATTGTGAAGAAGTTTGTAAGATAGCGATCGCTACTTCCTGCAATGTCTAATTTCTGGGGAAACTTCTACAGACCAAAATCCCAAGATTGTCCAAAAACTAGTAAAGAAAGAAGTGTTGCATCAACAAGGCGATAGCGAAGCCCTAACTTGTCAGTTCGCATTTTTGTGCCTTTAGTGCAAAAATTTATTGAACAGATGGTAGAAGAGGAAGAATAGGCAAGGGTTTCAGCAAGTTCTCCTGGGTACTTTTATCGATGAGAAGTACCATAAGCGATCGCTTGTGTCAGAAATTCTTACTAATCCGTGGAAGATTATCCAACTACATTTTAAGTTAATTAAACTCTGCGTTAACCTCTGCGTACCTTTGCGTTAAAAAACAAAAAAGGTGGGCATTGCCCACCCTACATAAACTAACCCTTAATACAGACAACCTGTTTCAACGTCGCCACCACTTCAACGAGATCCGCTTGATTAGCCATGACTTGCTCGATCGGTTTATAAGCGCCCGGAATTTCATCCAAAACGCCCTCATCCTTGCGGCACTCTACACCATTTGTTTGCTGAATCAAATCATCCAATGTGTAGACATTTTTAGCCTTATTTCGAGACATCAAACGTCCAGCGCCGTGACTACAAGAACAGTAACTTTCAGCATTACCTTTACCCTTAACAATGAAGGATTTTGCCCCCATTGAACCGGGAATAATGCCATAATCTTCTTCACGCGCCCGGACTGCACCTTTGCGAGTGACATACACATCTTCGCCAAAATGCACTTCTTTTTCGGCGTAGTTGTGGTGACAGTTCACTGACAGCAGCGGCTTTGTTTGTTTACCCCCAGCGAGATGCTTTTCTACAATCCGCTTGAAACGCGCCATCATCACGTCACGGTTGAAACGGGCGTAGTCTTGCGCCCACTGTAGATCGTGCCAGTAGGTGGCAAATTCAGGCGTACCAGCGACAAAGTAAGCTAAGTCTGGATCGGGTAAGCGATCGCCTGCTAGTTTCGCGAGTTCTTTAGCCGTGCCAATATGGTTTTGTGCCAGCATATTGCCGATGTTGCGCGAACCAGAGTGCAGCATTAACCAGACAGAGTTCTCCGTATCTAAGCAAACTTCAATAAAATGATTCCCACCACCGAGAGAACCCATCTGCTTCATGGCTTTACTTTCTAGGCGCTTGACTCCTGAATGTAATTCCTTGAAATCTCGCCAACCTTGCCAGTTTAAAACAGCTTTTTCAACATCTTTGTTTTCATTGAAACCAACAGGAATCGCTGCTTCTAAATCCAGACGAATTTGCTTTAGTTTACCCTCCAATTGTTCGGCAGTAAAGGGTGTTTTAATTGCCATCATCCCGCAGTTGTGGACAAAAACGCCAGCACTTAGGGCAAAGTTACCATATTCTGGCACTGTCAAGCAGTAAACATCTTCTCTTTCTGCCAAGGGAATAATTTCGACTACTTTATGGTTGTAGCCGTGTTGATTCTTTCTGTGATTATGAAGCCCGATTGGACTTTTGACTTCATCTCCACAAGTTTCACAGATGTAAATCCGATTAGCAATTTCCTTGCTCTTGTATCTTCCCTTTTCGCTGGTGTTGTATTGAATTAAAAACTGCTTTCCTCTGGCCCCATTTCCCGATACGGATGCCCTGAAATGTTCTGGACGTTCCTGCATATATTGAAGAATATGTTTCGTCCCTCTTTCAGAATAATATCTGTATCCATCCGGAGTAGTGGCTTTAGCCGCGATCGCTTGCTTTCTTTTTTCCTCAAACTCTAACGATTGCCAATGGGTATTCTTCTCTACTAATGAGCGGTGATAAGCAGAATGATCTTTATCACCCATGAACTCTAGATTTTCTGGACGATTGTCAGCTTGCTCAAAGTTCTTGTGGTGAATAACAGTTTTCTGACCGTTAAATGAAGGAACTTTCCCTAATAACCCAGACCGAGCAATAACCCAGTGCGCTTTTTGCCATCTACCTGAATAGGGTTGCTGGATTAAAATATATCCATCTTTATCTACTTGGGAATAAAAAGGCATCAACGAAGCACCAGCTTTGAGGTCGCCAGCTTCCTGATAAGTGCCGTTTCTGAGCATGAATTGATGGTCAGGGGTACATTTGATTTCCTCTCCGTTGTCGAGAACTACCTTTAAGAGTTCTGCATTACGACGAGTTAGCTTAGCCGTAGCCTTCGCGGCTACAATTCTTTGAGTCTCGGTGCAGGAATAGACAACAAACTCTTGCTGAGCTTTGGCTAGTTCTCCGATTGGGTAGGATTTACCATCAGCTAAAGGAACCAGAGTGTCACCCGTAAAGCAACCAATATCCACACCGACAGCAGCTGGCATAATTGCTTCTTTAGTCGCCACAACAGAACCTACCAAGGCACCTTTGCCAAGGTGAACGTCTGGCATCAGCGCTACGTGTTTGAATACAAATGGCAGGGAGGCAACATTCTTTGCCATCTTGGTTTCATCGGAACCAAGGGCATGATTTGCCCAAGATAGCACTGGCACTGGGGTTGAAATTTCTAGCTTTTCGTATGGCATAAACGTTTGCCGCTGATATAAAGATCCATGACGCTGCGAGCCTACTCCCGGTCGCGATCGCAATCTGCGCTGAGGTAGCTCTGGCAATAATACTTTATGTATTACTTTTATAATACATAAAGGAGTGCGGGTTTGTCATCTCCCAAAGACATCCGCAGGAAGAGTTTCTGCGTTATAAATAGCATTAAGATTTGTAAAGAGGAGAACGCTCCTCAGGTAATCTACAACAACGCAGATAAAATCCTATGGCGGTTGGCAAGAACTCAATCTATGAGCGCTTCTTAGCACCTGTGGTTCGGCTGTTGATTGATGAAGAGAAGCTGCGGAGTTTCTATGAGAGTGTGGATTGGGAGCAAGAGGGCGATCGCTTCCGGAAACCCAATCTTTCCTATCCCTCCTACTACAGTAGCCAAAACTTCCACGGCATTGAGCGCGGTTATCTCAACTCCGGTGCGGCAGTTTCCTACGACCCGATTACCCAGTACGCCTTGCCTCCCAACGAAACTTGGGTACGCCAAAGCTTAATTAATGCGATTGGAGGGCAACCGCGACGGATTTTAGACTTAGGCTGCGGTACCGGCTCTACAACGCTGATGTTAAAGCAAGCGTTCCCGCAAGCGGAAGTCATTGGTCTAGACTTGTCGCCTTATATGCTGGTGATGGCTGACTACAAAGCCAAAAAAGCACAGCTAAACATCCAATTTTTGCACGGGAATGCTGAAGAAACTGGCTTTCCTGATGCGTCCTTTGACCTGGTAACAGCTTCTTTGTTGTTTCACGAGACACCACCTCCGATATCTCGCGCCATCTTGCGGGAAAGCTTCCGCCTGCTAAAGGCTGGGGGAGAGGTGTTGATTCTCGATGGCAATCAGAAAACGATTCGCCAAGTAGATTGGCTAAGTGATATTTTTGAGGAGCCGTACATCAGAGCTTACGCCGGTGATAGCGTAGATGCCTGGATGGGAACAGCAGGATTTGAAGCGGTGCAAACTCAGGATGTGTTGTGGATACACCAAGTCACTAGAGGCATCAAACCCATCCCAGTTCAAAATCCTGGCTCGGTATCAACATCCCGTATAGCGACCAGTAGCACGGCAGATAATCAGGATTTGGAGGGCTTTGGTGCCCCAGCTTTTGGCACAACGGCATGACTTTGAAGGCAGTTTTGTTTGACTTTAACGGTGTCATTATTAACGATGAGGCAATTCACCGAGAACTAATTGATGAAGTTCTAATTTCAGAGAATCTGCGGTCTAAACCAACAGATTACCGGCAATTTTGTTTAGGTAGGAGCGATCGCGCCTGTCTAAATCAGCTGCTGAAAAATCGCGGTAGGTTTGTCACCGAAAACTATTTAACCGAATTGGTGAACCGCAAGGCGCAAGCCTACCAGCAACGCTTAAAGGCGCTGGAAAAGCTACCTATTTATCCAGGCTTGGAAGACTTCATTAACCGATTGCGGATGCGAGAATTGAAACTGGGTGTAGTCAGTGGCTCCATTCGTTCTGAGGTAGAACTGGTATTAACTCGCGCTGGAGTGGCTGAGTCCTTTAGCGTTATTGTTGCCAGTGACGACATCAGCGCGAATTCGCCAGAACCCGATGGATATCTTCTGGCAGTGGAACGCCTCAATCAGCAATATCCTCATCTCAACCTACTGCCATCGGAGTGTCTGGCGATTGAAGATACCCCAGCTGGAATTCAAGCTGCAAAGATTGCTGGTGTGCCAGTAGTGGGAGTAGCGCATACTTACCCGTTTCATATGCTGCAACGCTGGGCAAACTGGGCTGTTGATGAGTTTTCTGACTTAGAATTAGAGCGGGTGGAACAAGTCTATTCTCGAAGTACACCCCAGCCAACGATCGGATAAACCACTGACTCTGTACGGATAACGCGATAGTTAGTTGTTTCTGGCTGGATGTTAGAATATTTTAGAATATTGAAGTTCAATAGCTCATAGCTTATGGCTATTAGCTCACAGCTTGGGGAATTAGCTCAGTTGGTAGAGCGCTGCGATCGCACCGCAGAGGTCAGGGATTCGAGTTCCCTATTCTCCATTAATGTTGTACGTTCGCAAATTAAATGTCGCGATTTGCAGATTGATAAGTTGCAGCTCGCCTATGCCTCTAGTATCTGCGATCGCTTACAGGCAAATCCTTATCCGTCTTAGAGCGTTAACCAACTAAAAACCTGCTCAACCGTCAGTTTTAACCCAATCCCACTAAGAATAGGTAACTCAGCCGTTCCCCTTAGCAATTGTACTCGCTGCTCCGGAAACACAACTAAAATACTCTCCTCTTCTGGATCGATTAACCACCCTAACTCTGTACCATGCTGAGAGCAGTGGAGCAATTTCCCTAATACTTTCGTTTGGCTCTGATCGGGGGATAAGATTTCAATTGACCAATCGGGATAAATCTCGAAGCGATTGGCAATCCTTCCAGAAGGACGAAGCGGAATTCTTTCCCACCGAAACACCACAACATCTGGAACAATCGAGTCTCCCCCAAACGTACAGCGTAGTTCTGGGAATGCAAGCGCAATTTTCTGCGGTTCGGCGACTTCGTTAACAACCGCGCAAAATTTAAACTGCAATCGGCTATGCTCACCTTGAGGCATGGGTTTTTGAATAACCTCTCCGTCAATAAACTCAGATGCGGGTTTAGTTTCTGGGAGTTTTAAGAACTCCTCCAGAGTTAAGGGCTGCGTGACTATACTCATCTTCTCACTCAGTAGATCGCCATTCCCCTTCTCAGCGGGTTAGGAGGGATCGTGCCTGTAATAGTTTCTTGAATTCTCGCACTTCCTCCGCCATGACCTGTTCTAACTTCAGTAACCTTTGCATCGATCGTCACCTATGGCGACTCATAAAACGGCTTATCTTGCTCAATGTGACGGTAACGGCTCGCTCTTTACTTGCGCCTTTGTCACCCAAAACTAACGACTCAATTGATTGATTTCCGCTTACAACACTTGCAGCCTGAGTCTTTTAGCCTCTTTCTTGGCTCAATTTTCCTGAAACGCCTATTGAGCCTAAATTTTTTCACGAGGGTTGGGATGGGGTTTCAGAGGTCTCTACAAGCCTTGAGCGGCTCCCTTCCATCGTTAATCCGGAACCAGTTTTAACTTTCCGCCTTAGTCCCTGTCAAGTTATTGTTCGCTTTGTTAAGTATTTGGTAACTCTTGTTGCAACTTGTGCGATCGCGATTTTGGTATTACCAGATAAGTTATCGTGGAAAACTAAAGGAATAATTAAATAAGAGGCCGTGTGCCGTACCCATCTGCTCCCACCACCCACATAACACCCGTTCCTAGCCAATTCGGCACTCAGAACAGCTATCCGCTTATAGGAGGTTTTATGACTCCCACAATGCTGCGTCAGCTTTGGGCTTTAATTGAAACTACTCAGGCCAATATGTTATTGAAGCTAGACGATGCCAGCCTAGTACAGTGGCTGCTGAAGCAACTGAAACAACAGCGATCGCTCAATTCCGACGAAACAAATATTATGACTGACTATCTGCACTCAAAGCTATCCCTGATCCGGGATCTCGCTCAAGAGCGTCAGTCTGTCTGGCAAGAAACCCATTAACAGTAGAGACGCGATTTACATCGCGTCTCTACTTTCTAAAGTGCCAATTGTTAGAAGCCAAAAGCTACCTGGGTGCCAAGGGACGCTTTGGGAAAGACTGCGGCTCCGGTGGGGGTGCCGCAGGTGTATTAACTTGTGAAGAATTCGCAAGTGTTGCCGACACCAGGGCATAGCCCAAATAAGCCGGTAAACTTATCGCCATCACAGCAGCGATCGCTGCCGCCCAGGTACGCCGCGTCAAGACAGGCCCGTAATGGCTGCGATAGGGGTCATAAGCGAGAGATTCTGATGGAATCATGTCCCTCATGGCAGTCGGTCGCTTGAACCGCACCCGCCGGTCATCCATTTTTTCTAATAAAATCCAGCCGGATTGTGCCTCTTCTTCACACAGCTTTTGAAAAACCGTTGGATTGCGAAATAAATCGCCTTTAGCTCGCACAATTTTAAATTCCCAGCCCATCAGTCGCGGATCTTTGAACGTTTGGGCAGAGGAACCATTAGAAGGCAGCTCTGCGGGTGCCAGGTCTTGTTTAGATTCATAACGAGTCAAAGTTTCTTCCTCTTCCTCATATTGCTGACCTGCACTCACCTGCTGCCAGCGCATCCATCCGCTTACCATGACTGCCTCCAGACCAAAACTTCCAACCAACAGGCTCCATACAATCACTTCGACCATATTTTGATAGCTATCAGCTTTGTGAATGGCGAATGGCAATTGACAATTAGCTATTCGCCATTCACGAATGACCAATAACCACTGACTACTGACTACTGACTGCTAAGGGTAAATAACCTTCAACCAGGCAATCTGAGCCGACAGCTCGCCAACGGACGCGCTCTAGAGTGAGTGCATCTGTCATGCTTGCAAACCCCAAATCCCCAACGGGAGAAGGAGCCAACCTGCCGCCGACAATTTTGGGAGCAATGAAGGCCAGAATTTTTTGCACTGTCCCTTCTGCGATCGCACTTGCTGCTAACGTGCCGCCACATTCCCACAGCACGCCCGATAATCCACGCTCATATAAGTACGCCATTGCCTTCGTCGGTGTCAGTGGAGTCAGCTCCACTACCATCACACCCTTTTTCAGCAGCATCTGCTGAAAATCCGGATTAGCTCCCACCTCTGTTAACACTAAAGTGGGAGCCTCTGCTGTCTCCCACACATGAGCCTCTACGGGCAAATCCAGCGTGCGACTCATGACTACGCGCAAGGGATTGTGTGCCTCTGTCTGATGGCTGGTCAAGTGGGGATTATCCAGACGCACCGTATTGCCGCCCACGATCACCGCATCACACGCCACCCGCATTCGATGTACCTCATTGCGGGCATCAGGGCTGGTGATCCAGGCGCTGTGTCCAGTCGTTGTGGCAATTTTGCCATCCAAAGTCATGGCGTATTTTAAAATGCCAAACGGACGCCGGTAGAGAATGCGATGGATAAAAGCCTCATTCAGCTGCCGACAGGCGTCTTCTTCCACGCCCACCACAACTTCGATTCCTGCTGCTCGTAACCGCTCAATCCCGCCTCCCGACACGCGCGGATCGGGGTCTACCATGCCCACCACCACCTTGCTCACCCCTGCGGCTACCAACGCTTCCGAACAGGGAGGCGTCCGTCCGTAGTGGTTACAAGGTTCCAGATTGACATAAATTGTGGCTCCTTTGGCTCGTTCACCGGCGTCTCGCAGCGCAAAGACTTCTGCATGGGGATGACCGGCACCGGGATGAAACCCTTCCCCCACAATCTGCCCATCCTGGACAATGACAGAACCCACTAGGGGATTGGGCGCGGTTTGTCCTAAGGCGCGACGGGCTAGTTCTATACACCGCTGCATCATCGCGCGGTCGAAGGAGGTAAAAGGGGACTCCTGTTGGGGTGCATCCGATTGGGTGTTTGCGGAAAAGTTGTCCATGAGTTTGCTGCTGTCCTGGCTACACCTGAGTGTAATAGCCAGCCTACTTTAGCAGGAGCAGGCTTAGGGAGGGATGCTAGGTGGATTATCCCTGCAAAAAAAAGAGGATCGCGTGTTTACCTGTGAAGAGCGGAATATTGGGAGATCGTATGAGCCGATAAGCACCGTTTCATGGTACTTCACTTTGAGGAATTCATCTGTCGGGGAACCAATCACTAAGTTTGCGATTACCCGCCTTCAAAAGTTATATTGATTTTCACCCCAATTTTCACCCCTATAGTTAGGCGATCGCTACATATCCCTATAAATAGGTCTAATATATTTTGATGGCTAAATCCCATGACAACTTATGTTGCACCTGTTAATGTAAATAAACGTATCAAAAAGTTCGGATTCGTAACGTCCTATGAACTGCTGCCCCGCCGCCTCAGATTTGCAACCACCTCAGCCCTACCGGGGTCAAGCCGCTGCCCCTCATTTACAAAAACTGACCGTGTTTTGCGACTTTGACGGCCCACTTGTGGACGTTTCCCACCGCTATTACAGTACCTATCAGCTAGGACTCGCTGATACTCAGGAGATATATCAGGAGCAAGGAGAAATCCTGCATCTTCAGGTATTGACTAAAGAGCAATTCTGGCAAATGAAGCAAGATCGCGTCCCAGATGTGGAAATTGCGATGCGATCGGGCTTACAGGGTGAGCAAATTAATGTATTTTTGCAGCGTGTCGTCAGCATCGTCAATCAACCAGCGCTGTTACAGAAAGACAAAATGCAGCCAGGAGTGAACTGGGCGCTTGCATTGCTACATTCTCAGGGCATCAAGCTGGTGTTAGTGACGTTACGATGTCAATCCCAAGCTCTGCAAATCTTGCAGAATCACGGTTTGGCTCGTTTGTTTAGTGGCATTTACGGGACTCAAGACAGCCATGCCGCCTATCAAAACTACGCTGAAGTGAAAACGCAACTTCTCACCACAGCGATCGCAGAACATTGTTCGCCTTGGCAAACTGCCGATGATTGTTGGATGGTCGGGGATACGGAAGCAGACATTTTAGCAGGACAAGCGCTTTCGATTCCCACCATCGCGCTGACTTGTGGCATTCGTAGCCCCCAAAGGTTGCGACAGTTCCAACCAACCCGCATTCATAGCGATTTACTTTCTGTTGCTCATTACCTGCTGGGAGTGAGTCATCACTCATTGGTCAATCGTCAATAGTCCTCACTCAATACTCAGAAGACTGAGTATTGACGATTGGCTAGAAACTACTTGGAAGACTGCCCTAACAGGTTCATCTGCTGCCACCAGCGATTTAGAGGATAGTAAACAACGGGTGCCCAAAGGCTGCTCAGGATGGCACTGGAGAGGGCAATGCGCTGGTGATATGTCCAAATTGCTCCCAGATCGCGATCGCCCTGTAGCGTGAACTGAAGGGCACTCACCGTCTCCCCCACAACCGCCATCCCAAAAACAATTAACGCCACCGAAATAAAATCTTCCTCAATATACCGCTGCTTTTGAATCCGAGCGGTCAAAATTCCTACCAATGCTAAGCTCAGGGTATGACTGGGATCGGGGGATGTCATCCCATCTTGGATCAGTCCCAACACCAACCCGGCGATCGCACCCTGCAAAACGGTTCGCTTCAAACTCCAAGCAACCACCCAAATTAACAACCAGTTGGGGCCAATTCCCAACAATTCCATTCCCGGTAGGCGCAGTGGCAAGACCAATAAGCACAACAGGACAGAACCAATGGTTACTGCCCAGTTAAGCATTTGACGAGGCCAAGGTGACAAGTCAGATACATTGATCATGGGTCATGGGTCATGGGTCATGGGTCATCCGTGATTAGTCCTTAGTCCATCGTCTGTGGTTAATGACTAATCACTATTTACTATTGCTATTTCCTAATGACAGCTAACCGCTCATTCCTCATTTCGGGTACACAACCACCCATTCCAAGGAACTCATCGGTGCTGTCAACTCAATCACAGCTTCAGGAGCTGGAGTTTTGTCCAAATTTACAGATTCTATTCGCCCTATCGGCAACCCTGACGGAAAAAGTTTACTGACAGATGATGTTGCCACGACATCGCCCCGACGGACATCAGGAACTTTATCAAAAAACTGCATCACTGCTCGGTTAGAACCTTGTCCTCGAAGATAGCCCATATAACGGCTGCGGCTAATCGCAACCCCTACCCGGCTGCTGGGATCGCTGACCAGTAAGACCCGGCTGCTATGGGGAGTCACGTTGGTTACGCGACCGACCAAGCCACCCGTACCCATCACGATGAAATCTGCTTTAATACCGTCTTGACTTCCTCGACCGAGGGTTATCTGTTGCCACCAATGATCGGCGCTACGTCCCACAATCGGAGCGACTATCCCTGGCTGTTTTTTCTGTTTAACATAGCCCAACAGCTCTTGTAACTTCTGATTTTGGCTTTCGAGTTCAACTAACCGCTCCTGTAATTCCAGAACGCGGGCATTCTCGATGCGCTCTTGTGACGTGGGTTCCCCTTGAAAAGGACGGGTGAGCAACTGGTAAGTCTCATAAAGAGCAGCTCCCTGAGTCTCCCGGATCGCCCAGGCACTTCCAATCGTTAGCCCAGCCAATATAACTTGTATTCCGTGCCGAACCCACCAGCGACGCAGTGTAAACATTTAGGTATCAGGGATTCGTCTTGAGTCCTTTAGTTTTTAGTCTTTGTCCCTAGTCCCTAGCCTGAGCCTTTAGTTCATCGTCTACTGCCGATGACTAATGACTAATGACTAACGACTAATGACTGCTACATCTGGCGCGATCGCCCGCTGAACACCCGCTCTAGCTGTTTGAAATTCTCCAACACCCGCCCGGTTCCCAGCACCACGCACGAGAGCGGATCTGCCGCTACGTGGGTGACAATGCCAGTTTCGTGGCTGATGAGCGTGTCCAGCCCCTTTAACAAAGCACCGCCGCCAGCCAGCATGATGCCCCGGTCGATAATATCGGCTGCGAGTTCGGGAGGCGTGCGCTCTAAGGTTCGCTTCACCGCATCCACAATTACTGAAAGCGGTTCAGACATACTTTCCCGAATTTCCGGTCCCTTGATGGTGACAGTGCGCGGCAAGCCAGAGAGCAGGTGCAAGCCTCGCACTTCCATGATGGCTTCTTCATCAAAACTGGTGGGGTAGGCAGAACCAATCTGAATCTTGATTTCTTCAGACGTGCGTTCCCCAATCACCAAGTTATGGACTTTTTTCATGTACTGCATGATGGCTTCCGAAAGCTCATCCCCAGCCACGCGCACCGATTCACTTAAAACCGTTCCTTGTAAAGAAAGCACGGCAACTTCTGTGGTGCCGCCACCAATATCAATGATCATGTTGCCCGTAGGCTCAGCCACTGGTAGTCCAGCGCCAATGGCAGCAGCGACCGGCTCATCTATCAAGTACACATCCCTGGCACCTGCCTGAGATGCTGCTTCCATAACGGCTCGTCGTTCTACGCCAGTGACACCCGAAGGAATGCCAATGACAACACGAGGTGAAACTAAGGCTCTTCCCTCATGTACTCGCTGAATAAAATGCTTAAGCATTAGCTCAGCGACATCGAAATCTGCAATGACACCATCGCGCAGGGGGCGCAGGGCCACCACATTGCCGGGAGTTCTTCCCAACATTTTTTTGGCATCTTCGCCCACGGCTAGCGGGGTTTTTGTGTCCATATCCATAGCAACCACAGAGGGTTCTTGGAGAACAATACCTTTGCCGGACACATAAACCAGGGTGTTAGCAGTGCCCAGGTCGATACCCATGTCCCGGGATAAGGAAAAGCGACTGAAAAGACCCACTCGTTTCTACGCCCCCAAAATAAAATGCTGTTGTGTGAGATGGAATTCTAACGGAAATGGAACCGAGGTGGATTCTATTACGTTTTCTATCCAGAGTCTAGTCAGGTAGACGAATTTATCCAGTGAAAACGCCTCAAGGCCATTTCCAAGCATCATTCTGGTAGTTGAAGAGCAAATCAGGATAAAGTTGACTTGAGCCTACTATCTAAATTCGTTAAAGTATATTCACTGTAGTTCAGTACATTTGTACTAATCAATTTTATGAGCCTGAATGTTGTGAACTTGGTAGGTCGTGTGGGTACAGAGCCTGATGTCAAGTATTTCGAGTCAGGTAAGATTAAGTGCAATCTGACGCTGGCAGTAGATCGTCGAACTCGCAATAGCGACCAGCCTGACTGGTTTAACCTGGAACTGTGGGGGAAGACAGCGGAAGTGGCTGCGAACTATGTGAGAAAGGGCAGTTTGATAGGGGTACAAGGCTCCTTGAAAATAGAGACTTGGAGCGATAATAAGGCATCTAACCGATCTAAACCTGTTATTAAGGTGGATCGCCTAGATTTACTCGGTTCTAAACAGGATACAGACCCCAGTGCAGTAAATGGCTATAACGACACCGAATTTTAATTCGTTGCTAATTTTTAGCTGTTAACGACAAGCCATCAGTCCCCAGAGAACTGATGGCTAATGATTGTATTTGGGCGGGAAAGACGAAGAATCCCCAAATCTTTAACGTCCAAATCTTTAACGACAGTCTACCTCTTGGTGATTTGCACCGAGCCGCTGCTAGACGAGTTCAGATCGCCAAAACCAGGGATATTCGTAATCAGGTTTTTGCCGTCCATCGTGACGCTACCCGATACGTCCGCAGTCCGATAAGAGCCAACATAGCGAGAGTGCGACATACCGCCCATCCACTGATAGTGAGAACTGCTGTGACCCCGGAATGTCTCGCCTGTTCCCGTCCAATTTAGCGCTACGTCAACCGTTTTGGCAGTCGTTGAGTCGGGATTCTCTGACGAATATTCGTCAACTTTGAAGGTGCCTTTCAAACTAGCTGAGCTGAGCTGGTTATTGGCGGTGAAGGTGACATTTGGAGCGTAACCGTAACCATAGGAATACTTGCCGGTACACCAATTCGAGTTCCAATAAGAGACGTTGGCTCCCTTCTCCGAAGTCGGTGCTCCTGGTGCGCTACGGCTGACGTTATCGGCAGCCCAAACACTGACACCGCTTGAGCTACAGTCGTCAGATTGGTAAAAAGAGGCGGAAGCGTTTTGCCCTTTGACCTGGAATTTCTCTGTAGTGGCAGCCATTGCTGGAAGGCTAAAGCTCAAAATAGTTAATAAAGCGCCAGAAATTGCCCGTTTCATCGGTTTGTCTCTTCCCTATTGCTATTTACGTAATCTTGTTAACTCTTCAGAACTGATTGGAGCTAATTAGGTTCCCAGCTAAGCAATTTTCCCAAGTTGTGGAAGAAGTTATCAGTTGATCTCATAACGGAATCTGTTGCCGTGCAGCGTCCGGCAGCAGTGGCGCTGCGATCGCTTCGTTCTTGGCATCAGCGGACTGCGAGTATCCGGCACAGCCGGTGAAAACAAAAATTAAGGGAAATAAAACTAAAAATTGGTTGAATTTATTCGTCAGTTAATGGGTTGCGTCTTTTTACGAGCCAAAATAGGCAATACACACAGGAGAGTTAAAAAACTGAGCGCTAGTAGCAAGGGCAAGCGATCGCCTCCCTGCAAAGCTTGCTCACCCGTAACCCCCACCCAAGCGTAAGCCAGCGTCCCTGGAATAATTCCGATAAACGTGCCAACTGAATAAGGTACCCAGCTGATAGGCGTGAGTCCCAACAAGAAATTAACCACCGTGAAGGGGGAGATTGGCGCAAAGCGGATCGCTAGCACAAAAGTCAGAGGCTGACGGGTCACGGCTTGATTAGACCTCTTGCAAAAGTCGTCGCTGGGGTAATATGGGGTCTAAAATTAGGCGATTGCTAGCTGCCGGTCATAAGTTTTACTCATCTTACCTTTGACTGAGCCGAAGTTCATAA
>NZ_JAMPJY010000074.1:0-17420 GCF_039961875.1 Trichocoleus sp. ST-U2
GACAGCGGGTATCCCGCTTAGTGCGAAAAACCTTGTCTTTTTCAAAGTTGTTAGAAAATCATATCGGTGCCATCTGGTATTTCATCCATCATTACAATGCATCATTACTTGTTTAGCACTACCATTAAGTCTAGATTTGCAAAATGAAATTATTTGAGTTTAGCACTATAACAATGTACGAATTTAAACGGTTTTGGGTTGATGAATATAATAATTTTTAATAAAAATGGCTATTCAACTATAATATCTTCTCCCTCAGCCAAGCTCGAAATAATTTTAACAGCGCAATTTCTCTGATGCTTTTACTTTGCTCAATGAAGCCGTTCATTTCAGGTACCAATATTAGGGGAAAGGCAATACTGAACTCGGATTCAATATATTTGCCTTCTGTTAGCTGATAGAATTTTAAAACTCGCCCGTCATATCTCCAAAGTTCGGGTACAGCCAGCGCTGAGTAGATATCAAACTTGTTAACAGAACTGCTGGTAATATCGATTTAAATTGCTAAATCTGGCGGCGGATCTGTTTCTAAATCGAGTTTCTGCTTCCCTCTGACGGCTGGTTCGTTTTGGATATAGTAACAATTATCTGGTTCTATGCCTCGATTTGCTATTTGTCGTTTCAAAGTAGTAGAACCAGCGCTTTTAATTTCTATTTCTAATTCTTCAGATAAGGCGAAGATTAAGCGGTCAAATTGTATTTTGGGGTTTTCATGTTCAAAAAGCGGGGTCATAAGTTCTAGAGTGCTTCCGTCATAAGCAAACCGCCAGCCTCTATCCTCACATGTTTCTATCGGCAAGACTTCTAAAGTTTCCCAGCTAATGTTGGGTAGCACGGTTCTTTGTTCTGCTGGAATAGAGGTGGTAATCATACTTTAAATTACGCAATTTTCTAGCATTACACTTGTAGGGGTGGTTGAAACCGCAGCTATACAGACAAAACATGCCTACGCAGGTTTCAAAACTTTAAGGTTTTGTAAGTCCGCGCAGGCGGACTTAGTTTGTGTAGCCGCGAATTACATGCGCCAGGGCTTAAGTTGACTTAGCCGAAAATACTGCCAAAAAATTCGACAGCTTCTTTCAAAGATGCGATGAAAACGTCAATTTCTTCGCGGGTGTTGTAGAAATACAAACTCGCCCGTGCAGTAGATTGCACTTTCAGATAGCGGTGTAAAGGTTGGGTGCAGTGGTGTCCGGCACGGATGGCGATGCCAGCTTGATCTAAAATGGTGGATAAGTCGTGAGGGTGGACATCTCCAGCGGTGAACGCAGCGAGTGCGGCTCTACCTTCTCCGGTGCTGGTGGGTTGTGGCCCATAAGTTTTGATTTCTGGGATTTGCTGCAACTGTTGGAAGAGATAAGCTGTTAATTCGGCTTCGTAGGTATGGATATTGTGCATACCAATGGCACTAAGATAATCTACCGCTGCACCGAGCGCGATCGCTTCCCCAATTGATGGCGTTCCGGCTTCAAATTTGTGGGGTAAATCTGCATAAGTAGCATGGTCGAGAAATACATCTGCAATCATCTCCCCACCGCCTAAAAAGGGAGGCATGGAACGCAGCAAATCTAGCTTACCGTAGAGGAAGCCAATCCCAGTCGGAGCGCACATTTTGTGACCGGAGGCGACTAGCCAATCGCAGTCTACGGCTTGCACGTCTAACACCATGTGAGGTGCAGCTTGGCAAGCGTCAATTAAGACTTTGGCACCGTATTTGTGAGCAATTTCGGTTATCGATTTAACTGGGTTAATACATCCCAATGTGTTAGAGACATAAACAGTGCTAACCAGTTTGGTTTTGTCGGAAATTAGAGATTTGAAGTGTTCTAAATCAAAAATTCCGTCTGGTGTTAGTTCTACAAACTTCAGCACCGCGCCTGTTCTTTGCGCCACGAACTGCCAAGGAATTAGATTGCTATGGTGTTCCATTACGGAGAGGATGATTTCATCCCCTCGCTGCAAATTGTTCATTCCCCAACTGTAAGCGATTAAGTTAATCGCTTCGCTAGCGTTGCGGGTGTAGATAATTTCTTGACGCGAAGCAGCATTTACAAAAGCAGCAACTTTGTCTCTAGCACCTTCATAAGCGTCTGTGGCTTTGGCGCTAAGCGTGTGAACGCCCCGGTGTACGTTTGAATTGTACTGCTCATAGTAATCCCGAATGGCGTTTAGCACCGCCAGAGGTTTTTGGGATGTGGCAGCGTTGTCTAGATAAACTAGGGGTTTACCGTTGACTTCTTGGTGCAGAATTGGGAAATGTGCACGGACTTTATCGGCGAGTGTTCTATCTTTGGTAAGAGTCATGGGTAAATAAGGTAATGGGTAATTGATAATTGGTAATTGGTAACTGGTAAAAGTTATTTCTTCAAAATTACATTACTTATTACCGATTACCTATTCCAGACTATTCGAGGGTTCTACAAGCAACACATCGAGAGAGACTTGTTTGCAGAGAAGCGATAGGAATCTGGTTGATAATTTCTATCGCAAAAGCGTCAACTAACAAGTTGTTAGCACTCACTTTGTCTAAACCACGACTTTGCAGGTAAAAGACTTCATCATCATCCAACTGACTTACTGTTGCACCGTGAGTACATTTCACGTTATCGGCAATGATTTCCAGTTGGGGTTTAGTATCGACTCTCGCTTTGGGGGACAACAGCAAGTTCCGATTTAATTGTCCGGCGTCCGTCAATTGTGCTGCTTTGGCAACAAAGACTTTCCCGTTAAATACGGAATGAGCTTTATCAGCCACAATACACTTTTGTAATTGACGAGTTGTGCTGTGGGGATGGTTGAGAATAATGGCGCTGTGAGTATCGCCAATCTGTTCCCCAGAAATCATGGTTAAACCATTGAGGGTAGTTTCAGTTTGTTCGCCCAACTGATAAATTTCTAAGTTGTGGCGGGATATTTTGCCACCCAAACTTACTGCATTGCAAGTGTAGCGGCTGTTGCGAGATTGCGCGATCGCACTCTTGCCAATATGAAACGCTGCGCCACTATCTCGTTGTATCCGGTTGTGGCGAACTTCAGCATTTTCTTCTACCCAAATCTCTGTAACTGTATTGATTAAGTACGGATGAGTTTTATCCGCACACCAGTCGCCGACTGGCAAATAATCTTCTATCAGAGTTACTTGAGAGTTCGGTTCGGCGACGACCAAACAGCGTGGCTGAGAGAGGGTAGGGCGATCGCTAAAAGTAGACAGAAACAGCAAATGAATCGGTGTTTCTACGACCACATTCTTCGCCACCCACACCACAGCAGCATCCGTTAATCCTGCCGTATTCAGGGCGGTGAATACCTCATCAAAACCCTTTTGTTGGGCGAAATAATTATCGATGCGAGTACGATAAGTTATTGGCAGTTGGGCTAAATTTCCGGCAAATATCCCATCTGGCAGATTAGCAACAGATGACAGCGCAGGTGCATAAACACCGTTAACAAAAACGAGACGACTTTCGGCTGCTTCTGCTAAAGTCAATCCTTCAATTGCTGACGGGGGTACATCCGCAGATTTCGCAGCTTGGAAAGACAACTTTAACAAAGGCGAGATGTCTGTGACACGCCACTCTTCATCGCGGGTAGTGGGAAACTTGAGATGAGGTAGCCAGGAAGCAGCGCGATCGCGTAATTCTTGCAACCAGCCGACCATCTCTGGATCGAGTACCTGTAATTCTTGACTGCGAGACAAGTTTAACAACTCAACCAGCTTGGCATCTCGATTAGTCGTAGCAGACTTTAATCCTACTTCTTCTGGATTGGGGATAGAAGTTACTTGAATTGTCATTTTGCACCCACCTCAGCTGCTTCTTCTTCCCTTACCCACTCATAACCGCGAGATTCCAATTCCAACGCCAATTCTTTACCACCACTGGTAATAATTCGTCCGGCTTCCATGACGTGAACGAAATCTGGCACGATGTAATTCAGTAGCCGCTGATAGTGAGTAATCACCAGCATCGCATTCTCTGCATTCGCCAGCTGATTCACACCATCCGCCACAATCTTCAGCGCGTCAATATCTAACCCTGAATCCGTTTCATCCAAAATCGCTAACTTTGGTTCTAGCAGTGCCATTTGCAGAATCTCGTTCCGCTTCTTCTCACCACCAGAAAAACCTTCATTCACACTGCGGCTAAGGAAAGCAGGATTCATCTTTACCACATCCAGCTTTTCATGCACCAACTCATCAAAATCAAAAGCATCCAATTCCTCTAATCCCTCAGCCTTGCGACGGGAATTATAGGCAACTCTGAGGAAATCCACATTACTAACACCAGGAATTTCCAAAGGATATTGAAAAGCCAAAAATATCCCAGCCCTAGCACGTTCTTCTGCTTCCATTTCCAGAAGATTTTGCCCCCGAAAAATCACCTCACCGCCCGTCACCTCATATGCCGGATGCCCAGCCAAAACCTTAGAAAAGGTGCTTTTTCCGGAACCATTCGGCCCCATAATGGCATGGATTTCTCCCGCCTTCACTTCCAGATTCAAACCCTTAAGAATCGGAGTTTCATCAACATTTGCCGTGAGATCCCGAACTGATAGGATCACCTCACTATTTTCAATAATCATCTTTCCTCTCTTCTTCCTCTATGCCCTTAGCGTCTTCGCGGTTTTTTATTCTATTTCAGCCTAAAAATAGGCAATGCCGCCTTACCTTTTTGAGTAAAGAAATTCAACCATAGATAAACACAGATAACACGGATAATTTATCGGCGTTTATCTGTGTTTATCCGTAGTTTCATTTATCCCACACTGCCTTCTAACTTCATGCTCAACAACCTATCAGCTTCTACAGCAAATTCCATCGGCAGCTGATTAAACACATCCTTACAGAAGCCGCTAATCATCATCGAAATAGCATCTTCTGCCGAAATGCCCCGCTGCGAGAAAAAGAACAGCTGTTCTTCCCCAATTTTCGAGGTAGAAGCTTCATGTTCCACTTTTCCGGTGTTATTTTGCACCTGGATATAAGGGAAAGTATTCGCTTGGGCATTATCGCCAATCAGCATTGAGTCGCACTGAGAATAATTTCTCGCGCCCTTTGCCTTGGGGCCAATTTTCACCAAACCGCGATAGCTATTTGCCGACTTACCCGCCGAAATTCCCTTGGAAATAATCGTGCTGCGAGTGTTTTTGCCGATATGCACCATTTTGGTTCCGGTGTCGGCTTGCTGCATATGATTGGTGAGGGCAACGGAGTAAAACTCACCCACGGAATTATCGCCAACTAGCACGCAACTTGGGTATTTCCAGGTAATTGCGGAACCCGTTTCTACCTGCGTCCAAGAAATCTTGGAATTGACTCCCTGACACAGCCCGCGCTTGGTGACAAAGTTGTAAATACCGCCTTTGCCGTTTTCGTCTCCGGGGTACCAGTTTTGTACCGTGGAGTATTTAATTTCAGCGTTGTCGAGGGCAACCAGTTCCACGACAGCCGCGTGCAGCTGGTTGGTGTCAAACATCGGTGCTGTGCAGCCTTCCAGATATGACACAGAACTTCCTTCCTCGGCAATAATTAGCGTGCGCTCAAACTGCCCCGTATCTCCGCTGTTGATGCGGAAGTAGGTGGAGAGTTCCATCGGGCATTTGGTGCCTTTGGGGATGTAGACGAAGGAACCATCGCTGAATACGGCTGAGTTGAGGGCGGCGAAGTAATTATCTGCTACTGGCACAACGCTGCCGAGGTACTTCTGCACCAGTTCGGGGTGTTCCCGCAAAGCTTCGGAGATGGAACAGAAGATCACGCCGTCTTTGGCTAGCTTCTCTTTAAATGTTGTGGCAACTGAAACACTGTCGAAGATGGCATCTACGGCAACGTTAGACAACCGCTTTTGCTCTGAAAGCGAAATCCCTAGCTTCTCGTAGGCTTCTAACAAAGTTGGATCGACTTCATCTAGGCTACCCAGCTTTTTGGGCTTTTGCTTCGGCGCGGAGTAGTAGATGATGTCCTGGTAGTCAATAGCCGGATACTTGACATGAGGCCAAGTTGGTTCTGTCATCTTCAGCCATTGCCGATAGGCTTTGAGGCGAAACTCTAGCATGAACTCCGGTTCTTCTTTCTTGGCGGAGATCAGGCGAACAACGTCCTCACTAAGTCCGCGAGGAATGCTATCTGTTTCAATGTCAGTGACAAAGCCGTATTTATAGGGCTGATTGACTAAGGTTTTAACGCTAGCAGTCATAGATAAAAGTGTTCTCGCGTGTTTGTGTCGGACAAATCTCTCAGGATGGCAGGCTCAGGGCATGGGCGTCCGGAGTAGATCGCCCAGTCAAACTGCAACTACAATAGTAAAACAACAGGCTTGTTGCTTTACTTAATTCTATTTTAAAATACTTTAGCAACATAGATGTTGTCAAAGTCCAGTAGGAATTTTACCGCAAGACGATGGCGATTACTCAGCAGCCTTCCACCAAACATGACATCTTGCAACATTTACTGAAAACAGGTCAAGCCACGGCTCAGGAGCTGGCTGACGCCTTTGAGGTAAGTCCGCAGGCGATTCGGCGTCATCTGAAGGATTTGGAGACAGAAGGGCTGATCGTCCATCAATCGGTGCCTGCGGCGATGGGACGCCCGCAGCACGTCTACGAGCTGAGTCAAGAAGGGCGCGTTAGCGTAGCGGCGCTTTTAGCGCCTCGCTTCCCCAGTCGTTACGGAGAGTTTGCCGTTGATTTCCTAGACACCTTGACAGAAACGCTCGGTTATGAGCAAGCAAGTACCGTGTTGCGAAAGCACTGGGAACGCAAGGCGATGGAATATCAAGTCAGGCTGGGTAAGGGAAATTTGCGCGATCGCGTTGCCAAATTAGTCGAACTCCGCAAAGCTGAAGGCTATATGGCAGAGTGGTATCCTCTGGAGGAAAACGATACTCAATTTATATTGGTAGAACATAACTGTGCCATTTCCCACGTCGCCTCGTCTTTCCCCAGCGTTTGCGGACATGAATTAGAAATGTTTGCTGCTGCTCTGCAAGATTGTAAAGTAGAACGGACGCACTGGATTATTAACGGAGAACATCGCTGCGGCTATTTAATTAAGGAACAGTAACTAAAAATATTTATGACTCAACCACAGCAACCATCAGAACAGTTTTTAACCTACGAAGAAGCGGTTAAGGTAGATTCAGCACTGCTTCAAACTCATGAAAAATTTATAACAAGATTAACCATTTCATCCTTAAGAGTGTTGAAACACATCGCCGAAGAGTACGGTGTTGTTATTGAAGATTTAACACCAGAGCAGATTATCACTTGGTTTGAAGAAGATTCAAAAATTAGGCGCGAGCAGGGAAGCGATGCCGCATTTTTGAAGTGGTGAAAGGCTAAAAAAGGGCAGAAAATTTAACGTAATTATTGAGCCTAGTTCTGAGGGGTACTTTGTTGCTTCCGTGCCAAGTGTTCCTGGTTGCCATACGCAAGCAAAATCCTTAGATGAACTCATGGAAAGCATTCGAGAAGCCATCGAGCTTTATTTAGAAGTCGAGGAAGAAACAGCAGAGTCGCTGGAATTTGTCGGCGTTCAAAGAGTTTTGGTTGAGCAAGGAGTTTAGGACGTTCTTGTGAGCGATCGCTCTTATTAGATAGCCCAATAGTGGTTTAGATATTATAAAGCTTACAAAAATAAGGTTTCCGAACTTGTAGTAAGCTGGAAATTAACGAATATGGCTGACAAAGAACAGGATATAGCGTCTCTGATATCGAAGATTGAACGCCTGGAAAACGAGTTAAATGTTCGGAAGCAAAACATTACTTGGCTTAAACACTATTTTGATGAACTAAAAAAACAATTCGACACTCGCCCTGAGTTACAGCAAATCGCGCAGCTATCTAAGCAAGTCGCTTGTTTGCAACAACGCCAGGAATCGCTGACACCACCAAGAATTGCACCGTCTAGCGAATCGGTGGTAGACACATCTGATAGTTTGGGAAATGCGGATGTTGCTGAGACTGAGCAAGAGGAGAAAATTGATCCATCTCCTCAACAAGAGCGAACAGTCACTGTTTTCAGTGATGAAAAATTCAAAGTAGCAAAAATGACTCTGCTGCTGGGATATTTTGGAGATATGCTGCTAATCGAAGCTTATCTATCCGAAGAAAAGAGTCAAGGAAAGCCTATCAGTGCTGAAGAATTTTTGGAGCGCTATAACGAAGGACAAAGAGATTTTACTGGTATTAACCTAGCTGGAATAAATCTCATCGCTGCTGCTTTGTACGGTAAGGTAGACCTGAGTGCAGCTAATCTCAGTGGAGTTAAATTGAATAGGGCAAACTTGAGGAATGCAAAGTTGATGAATGCAGACCTTAGTAATGCCAATCTGAGTAATGCAGACCTGTTTGAGGTCAATCTTGAAGGGGCAAACCTTCAGGGCGTCGAGCTTCAGCAAGCACTTTATAATGCAGCGACTGTCTTCCCGATAGGTTTTGATCCTGTTAAAGCAGGTGCTTACTTAATTGCTCCTAGCGTGCCGCTGCAAAGTGCTAACTTGGCTGGTACTAACCTGAATCAAGTAAACCTAACTGGTGCGAATCTCCACCGCGCAAACCTAAATACAATTAGCCTGAATGGTGCCGATTTGAGTACAGCTAACTTGACAGGGGCAAACCTAACTAAGGCAAATTTGAGTAGTGCAAAACTCCTTCAGGCAAATTTGAGTGGAGCTAACTTAAGTGAGGCAAATTTAAATGGAGCCAACCTAACAGCGGCAAGCTTAACGACAGTAAACCTAACGGCAGCAAACCTAATTGGAGCAAACTTAACAGCGGCAGATATGCGTGATGTGAATCTAAAAAACGCACAAATTTCAGACCGCACAAACTTCAGTGGCGCTAATTTAGCTGGGGCAAATCTGCTTGGGTTAACACTTCTGGCAAATTTGAATGGGGCAAATTTGGAAAGGGCAAACCTGTGTGGGGTTAACCTCAGTTGGGGAAAATTGAGTGGGGCTAATCTTAATTTAGCAGACCTGCGTGGGGCAAATTTGGAAGGGGCAAATCTGGAAAAGGCAAACCTGAAAGGAGCCAATATAAATGGGGTAATTCTGGGACAAGGAGATCGCAAGGCAAAGCTCAGCGGCGCAATTATGCCTGATGGTACTACTCACGAATAGACTTTGCTAAGGTGCGCCTAAAAACATCGTTCTACCAAAGGTGGTTGTATCCTTAACTCAGATAATCGGAGAAAACTACCTTGAGTCTAAAGCTTTATTTCCTCCGCCACGGACAGACAGACCGCAGCCGAGATAATGTTTTCTGTGGTTCCATAGATCCAGATTTGACGCCAGATGGACTAGAGATGGCAAAAGCTTTTGCTGTTACCTATCGTTCCCTACCTTGGAATGCTATTTTTTGTAGTCCAATGCGGCGTACCGTAGCAACTGCAAAACCGCTGTGTGAAGCTGTGGGGATGCAGATGGAATTGCGGGACGGTTTGAAAGAGATTAACTATGGTAAGTGGGAAGGAAAAACTATAGAAACCGTTGACCGGGAGTATCACGATGATTATATTCGCTGGACTGCCGATCCTGCTTGGTATCCGCCGACTGAGGGAGAATTAGCAGTAGCGATCGCTCACCGTTCGTTACAAGTGATTGAAGAAATCAAGCAGCGGTTTAACAACGGCAATGTTTTGATTGTTGCACACAAAGCGACTATCCGAATTATGCTGTGTAGCTTGCTGGGAATTGATGTCGGACGCTTTCGTTTTCGCTTGGGATGTCCGGTGGGTTCGGTCAGTATAGTGGAGTTTGGCGCTCATGGGCCATTACTTCATGCTTTAAGCGATCGCATTCATTTGGATGAGCGTTTGCGTACCTTACCCGGTACATGATTTATTTGTAAGTTACCTAGTGATTAGAAATCACGGCTATACAAACAAAGTCTGCTTTCGCAGATAACATTAAAACCTGCGGAGGCGGGTTTCGTCTGTGTAGCCGCGAATTTCATTCGCCAAGGTATATTAATGTAAGATAATTTCTCCATGATTCCTACTATTTCTACAGTACCAATTCAACAATTAGCTTCAGGCGATCGCCTCTCGATTCAAGTTTATAAATTTATCGGTGCTAACCCTGGTAAAAAAACATATTTACAAGCCAATCTGCACGGTGCAGAGATTGTTGGCAATGCTGTCATTCACCAGCTAATCGAGTTTTTGATTAGTATCAATGATACCCAGCTTAACGGTGAAATTTGGCTAGTTCCTGTTTGCAATCCCATCAGTACCAATCAGCGGACTCATTATTTTTCCACAGGTCGATACAATCCCAGCGATGGCAAAGACTGGAATCGCATCTTTTGGGACTATGAAAAGGAATGTGAAGATTTAGAAGACTTTGCAAAATATCACATCAATCTTGAGGTTGATGCTATACAGGACGAATATTTTAAGCGTATTAAAACAATTTTTGATAAGCTTTTAGAAAAACTCAATTCTCCCAGTGGATCGCCTTTTAATGAACGATACCGCTATCAATTACAATCTTTGTGTCTAGATGCCGATTATGTAATCGATATCCATAGCTCGTCTAATCAAGCAATAGATTACTTATATGGCTTCCACCGTAGGGAAGAAAGTGCCAAGTATTTTTTACTTGAGCATGAAATTTTACTGAATGAATATGATGGAGATGCTTTTGATGAAGCTTTCCTAAAGCCTTGGTTAGCCTTAGAAAATCAGCTCGAAACTCTAGGAAAACCGATAGTCTTTGATAAAGAATCTTGGACGCTAGAACTGGGTTCGGGAATGCAAATGAATCCAGAATCAGTGGGGAAAGGAGTCCAAGGCATCAAAAATTACTTAGCCCAGAAAGACATTTTATCGATTCCTGATTTTCCTTTACCGCAAACGGCATCCCACAAAGTAACTTTTGTTTCAAAAAGCACCCTAAAAAAATATTATGCGCCTAGGGGAGGAATGATCCAATCGAGAGTCAAACTAGGTGCTTCAATCGAGGCTGGGGAAAGGCTTTATCAAATTATTAGCTTTAATAAAGAGGAATTACCAAAATTAATTGATGTTTGTGCGGAGAACGCTGGTTTAGTCTTTGATATTGCGACGAATCACGCAGTTAACGAAGGAGAGTATGTATTATCAGTGATGTAGGGGTTTTTAAAAACGCAAACATGATGGAAGATGGGACGACGACAAACGCAGCAGTTAATAAAGGCGAGGGAAATATCCTAGACGAGTCAGGAATTTTCAGCATTCCGAAAGCCCCGGAAGGATATAAATCGGGCTTCATTGGGATTATTGGACGCCCTAATGTGGGTAAGTCTACATTGATGAACTACATGGTGGGGCAAAAAATTGCCATCACTTCGCCAGTGGCGCAGACGACACGCAACCGACTCCGGGGTATCGTGACGACGCCAGAGGCACAAATGATTTTTGTCGATACCCCAGGAATTCATAAACCGCACCACCAGTTAGGAGAGGTGTTGGTGAAAAATGCCCAGATTGCGATTGAGTCGGTGGATTTGGTGCTGTTTGTGGTGGATGGAGCGGTAGACTCTGGAGGAGGCGATCGCTATATTGTCGATATTCTTAGCCGCACCAAGACGCCAGTGATGTTGGGGATGAACAAAATCGACCTGCGAACCTCAGATTCCCAACAAATTGATGAGAGTTATACGCAGTTAGCTGAACCCTACAACTGGCCGATTGTGAAGTTCTCAGCCCTCACCGGAGAGGGAGTGGAGGCGTTGCAGCAACTACTCAGCGATCGCCTAGAACCAGGGCCATACTATTATCCTCCTGATTATGTTACCGACCAGCCGGAACGCTTCATCATGGGGGAACTGATTCGAGAACAAATTTTGCTGCTAACCCGCGAAGAAGTTCCCCACTCAGTCGCCGTTACGATTGACATGGTGGAGGAAGAACCAACGATTACTCGCCTTCTGGCGACTATCTACGTTGAACGCGACTCGCAAAAGGGGATTTTGATTGGCAAAGGCGGAACGATGCTCAAAGCGATTGGTAGTGCCGCCCGAGAACAAATCCAAAAGTTAATTGCGGGGAAAGTTTATCTGGAGTTATTTGTGAAAGTGCAGCCGAAATGGCGGCAGTCTCGACTACATTTAGCAGATTTGGGGTACAGGGTGGAACGGGAATAAACCGCGAAGGCGCGAAGGACACAAAGGAAGAAAAAGAAGCGTTTTCTTCTCTTTCTTCCTTCGCGCTCTATAGCGCTAACGCGCATGGCTTTGCTAGCGCATCTTGGCGGTTCCTCAAATCCCCAAACGTTGATAAATCTCGTCTAAATGCTGCAAATGATGCTGGGGAGCGAAACACGCCTCAACTTCTTCTGAAGAAAGATGCTGTGTAACGCGGCTGTCTTTAGCAATCAAATCGTGGAAATCGCCATCGGTTTTATTCCACGCTTGATGAGCGCAAGACTGCACCGTTGCATAGGCGTCCTCGCGGCTCATTCCTTTTTCTACCAGCGTGAGCATGACTCGCTGGCTAAAGACGACACCGCCGTAGCAATTCATATTCCGCTCCATGTTTTCGGGATAAACCAGTAGGTTTTTCACCAAATCGGTTATTTCCGCTAACATGAAGTGCGTTATCGTGCAGGAATCAGGCAGGATCATCCGTTCCACGGAACTGTGAGAGATGTCCCGTTCGTGCCAAAGGGCGACATTTTCCAAAGCTGCAACAGCGTGACCCCGGACAACTCGTGCCATCCCTGTCAGTCGCTCCGAACGAATCGGGTTGCGCTTGTGCGGCATCGCAGAGGAGCCTTTTTGTCCTTTAGAGAAGAATTCTTCAACTTCTAGGACATCTGTGCGTTGCAAGTTGCGAATTTCGACGGCAAATCGCTCAATTGAGGCAGCCACTAAAGCCAAAGTTTGTACAAAATCGGCATGGCGATCGCGCGAAATTACCTGCGTCGATGCTGTATCCGGTTCAAGCCCCAGTTTTTGGCAAGCGATCGCTTCAACTCTCGGCTCAATATTGGCGTAGGTTCCTACTGCACCGGAAATCTTGCCAACAGCAATTTCTTTGCGAAGACGCTGAAGGCGATCGCGCGATCGCAATACTTCTGCCAACCATCCCGCTAGCTTAAAGCCAAATGTAATCGGTTCCGCATGAATGCCGTGCGATCGCCCAATCATCACCGTATTCTTATGCTGCTGTGCTTGAGTGCGAATTGCTGCAATCAAATCTTCCACCCCTGCCAGCAACACATCCAAGCTGGCTACCAGTTGCAGCGCCAAAGCTGTATCCAGCACATCCGAACTGGTTAATCCCAGGTGAATATAGCGCCCCGCGTCGCCTACATATTCATTGACGTTTGTCAAGAACGCGATCATATCGTGGCGGACTTCAGCCTCAATTTCTAGCACCCGCTTCGGGTCAAAATTAGCCTTCGCCTTAATTTCCTCTACCGCCTGGGTTGGAATATAACCCAGTTCAGCTTGGGCTTCACAGACTGCAATTTCAACCTGGAGCCACGTCTTCAGTTTATAGGTGTCAGTCCACAGGTTGCCCATCTCAGGCAACGTATAACGCTCGATCACAGCAAGTGTCGCAGAATACAACCGTTTTATTGTACAACTGACGGTCAGATATGCCGCGACTCAAAAAATGCTTCTTGTCGAAAAATCCCTAATTTGATTTATTAAGGAGTTAAGGATGACTTGTAATTTTCTCAATTTGAATTCTTTATCTGTCTTTTTAGTCACCTCGGTAACAGTAACAGCAATTATCAGTACTGCACCTTTAGTAGCGATCGCCGATCCATCAGAAAATTACCAGACTCAGGGTAGCAATTCTAACAAGGCGATTTCGCACTACGCACGAGGGATTGCTCTTTATGACAAAGGAGATAAGCAAGAAGCCATTGAGGAGTTTAACCAGGCACTTCAGCTTAATCCTAATTATGTTGCAGCTTACTTATATCGAGGTAAGTCCCGCCAGGATTTAAAAGATTATCAGCAAGCAATTGAGGATTACAACCAAGTAATTCAGCGCAACCCTAATTATGTTTTAGCTTACTTAGAGCGAGGTACTTCCCGTACATTTCTGAGAGACTATCAGGGAGCAGCAGAAGACTATAGTCAGGCAATCCGCCTTTCCCCAATGAATTTCTTTGCCTACGATTATCGAGGATTGGCTCAGCAACGGGTTGGAAATTATCAAGAATCAATCAAAGACTTCGATCGAGCTATCGAAATTAATCCTGATTATGCCTACGGTTATTACGACCGAGGAATTTCTCACCGCAGTTTAGGAGACAAGAAAAAGGCATTTGAGGATTTTCAAAAAGCTGCTAACTTGTTTCAGAGGCAAGGAAATAAAGAACAGTATCAAAACCTGCTGGAAGAAATTAAGAAACTAAGATTGTAATGCATATTTTGTGCCTTTTTCAGGGCAAAAACTCATCTTAATTACTGCATTCTATCGAATATGCAATACTAAATTGCTTCGGCAACATAATGGGTCTTGAGGTCTTCATCTCCGTTGAAATGGCAAAATTAAGGTTAATTCAAAAAAATGCGATTGCTAACCTCCCTTTACCACTACTTCTTTATCTATAAATCTGTTCGTTCGTGCTGGTAATCGTCGCGCACAAATCACTTCATTGTTAACAGAAACAATCTCTAGCCCTCTTCTGGCTTGCGACAGATGATGGCATGAGGACACTCCTGTTCGATGATGGCTTGGACAAGGTTCCAATCTCCACCTGCAAGCCCACAGGACATACCATAAGGGATATAAACCGGAAGATTATTTTCGGTTGACCAATCATTGATTTGCTTCAGTCCTGTCCGCACCGCTTCATAGTCGGTGTAGATAATACCTTGAGCAGGCTTAGCACGACCATAATTCCACTGCCCTGCCAAGTTGCAAACGTATAAGGGTGCATCTGTAACCTTGACAAATTGCACCATTCCCAACTGCCATTGACCCTTATACTTGCGATATTCTTCGTAGACAATAGGCCAGCGATCGCGAATTTGTAGAGCCAAACCTGCTCCCATGCGTCCCTGACAATTCACCTGATGGCAGATGACGCCACGCTCGACTTCAAGAATGTCTTGACTTATTGTTTCCATATCACTGCATTCTATCTATCGTGCGATACTGAATTGCTTCGGCAACGTGGTGGGTTTTCAGCTCTTCATCCCCAGCTAAATCGGCAATGGTACGCGATACTTTTAAGATGCGATCGCTTGCTCTTGCGGATAAACCTAATTTCCGAATGGCGGCTTCTAATAAGTGGCGAGAAGCATCATCCAGTTGACACCATTGCCGCAGATGACCACTTTGCATCTGAGCATTGCAACGCACAGATGAATCGTCTTTAAATCGAGTATGAGCGCGATCGCGTGCTGTTTCTACTCGTTCCCTGACAGGTGCCGACTCTTCCCCAGTCGGTTGTTGCGTAATTTCCTCTGGCTTGAGGCGATTCACTGCAACTTGCAAATCGATCCGATCCATCAAAGGGCCAGAAAGCTTTGCCCAGTATTGTTCTCGCTGTCGAGGGGAACAGGTGCAAGCTTGAATCGTATCGCCAAAGTAACCGCACGGACAGGGATTGGTACTAGCAACTAAAGTAAACTGAGCCGGAAACATGACCGATTGGCGAGTGCGGGAGATAGTGACAAAACCATCTTCAAGCGGCTGACGCAAGAATTCCAGCACATCTCGCTTAAATTCTGTAAGTTCGTCCAGAAATAAAACGCCCCGATGCGCTAAAGATATTTCTCCCGGACGCGGAAAACTACCGCCACCAACCAGGGAGGGGCCAGAAGCGGAGTGGTGAGGACTGCGGTAAGGGCGATCGCTTACTAGCGATCCTCTATTCTTAAGTAACCCTGCAACTGAGTGGATTTGAGTCACTTCGAGGGCTTCGTCAAAGCTTAACGGCGGTAATATCCCCGGTAAGCGCCGCGCTAGCATCGTCTTCCCACTTCCCGGTGGTCCGACAAACACTAAGTTATGTCCACCAGCCGCCGCAATTTCTAGGGCACGACGGGCAAAGCTCTGTCCTTTTACATCCTTTAAGTCTGCACTGCTGAAGTGGGTTTTAGCTAACTCCTCTCTACCATCCACCTGCACTGGCGAATAACGCTCTGGCTCATTTAGGAAATCAGCCACTTGAGACAGATTTTTGAAACCGTAGACTGCTAGACCTTTGACAACAGCTGCTTCCCGCGCATTATTAGCTGGAACGACTAAACCTGCGATTCCCATCCGTTGGGCAGCGGCGGCAATTGGCAGCACACCAGCAACCGGACGCAGACTCCCATCTAGGGAAACTTCCCCTAAGAATAAATAATCTCCTAACAACTGGGCACTCACCTGTTCAGATGCCGCCATGATGCCCACACTGATAGGCAAATCAAAGCTGGGGCCTTCCTTTCGTAAATCCGCCGGTGTCAGATTTATCACAATTTTTTTCATCGGAAAGGCATAACCAGCGTTCTTCAGTGCCGCCTTCACCCTCTCCTTCGACTCCTGAACTGCGGTGTCGGGCAATCCCACCAGCACAATTCCTGGCAATCCTCCCGATACATCGACTTCAACCCCCACCTTCACCGCATCGATACCGACGATAGATGCACTCCAAACCCTAGCCAACATGGCAATCTCGCCCCACTTTTGTTTGATAATGCTGTTGATGTTCGCCCTAATCCAAACCCGGTTTCTGAATGAAAACGGGTTTGTCACAAGTTTTATGAGAAGCCAACCAACAGAATCTTTTATTAGAGTTCCCGCGATCGCGCTTAGCTTTATCGTTCGGGCTTAAAATGGCTGCAAGCACAGCTAATCACCGAAATAACCAAGCAACATGAGTGAAACGACAGGAACCATCTTCAGCAAGATAATCCGCCGCGAAATCCCCGCAGACATTGTGTATGAGGACGATCTGGCACTTGCCTTTAAAGATATTCAACCCCAAGCCCCCATTCACATCCTCGTGATTCCCAAGCAGCCGATTCCTCAGCTTGCCGATGCCGATTCTCAGGATCGCGACCTCCTGGGTCACTTGTTACTGATTGTTAAGAATGTTGCAGAAAAAGCCGGACTCGACAACGGCTACCGCGTTGTCATTAACACCGGCTCGGATGGGGGGCAAACCGTACCCCATCTACATTTGCACATTCTGGGCGGACGCCAGATGAAATGGCCTCCAGGCTGAATCAGGAAGCCGAAAAAATTTTTGTTGAAAAAGCTTTACAAAACTCAATAGATGAGTTAATCTTGAAAACAAGGTAGAGAAATTACTACCTCGAACCTAGAAAATTCAAAGCAATCATAAAAACATGACCACAACCTTACAAAGACGCGAAAGCGCCAACGTATGGCAACGGTTCTGCGATTGGGTCACATCAACCGACAACCGCCTGTATGTAGGCTGGTTTGGCGTCCTGATGATCCCAACCCTACTGTCCGC
>NZ_JAMPJY010000075.1:0-17395 GCF_039961875.1 Trichocoleus sp. ST-U2
CCATTAATTCTCTATTTGGATGTTCCATTTGCGACTTTTCGGGAGTCCCATGCAAGGGAAATGGGAAAAAGCTATCCTGTCCCTCCTCCAGCGACAGTGTATGGGATGTTGTTGTCTTTGGTAGGGGAAACGGATGTCTATCACCACTGTGGGGTAGAATTAGTGATCGCGATGTTATCTACCCCCAAAAAGTCACGAATTTTGCGTCAAATGAGACGGTTTAAGAATGCTGATTTTAGCCATCCAGAGAATGTTATTCCCTGTTATCAAGAAATCTTGTCTAATCTGAAGTGTTTGATTTGGGTTCGTTCTGACGGGGAAAAGATACAACCAAGTTTAAGGGAGAGGATACAGTTCGCGTTTGACCATCCTGAGCTAGTAAGACGGTTTGGTTGTTTATTTTTGGGAGAAAGTGACCAGTTGATTAAAACAATCAAACTTGCAAGGGAAGATTATCTAGAGGGAGTCAGACAGTGGGCGATTAGGGATAATCGAGGCAGGTTAACCTTACCCTATTGGGTTGACCATGTAGGGTCAAAAAATACCCGATTTTTGAGGTATCGGATGGAGGAAATGCCAAGCTCACCACCTCCTGATTTGGCGTGGACGATGATTCAATCTCCGATTTGACAAGCATCTCTATATGGGACAAGGAATTTAGGGTAAAAAAATGGCGGAAATGTTTGCAGGTTAAGGGATATGGCAATTTAGGCAAGGAAAAAGGTGCTTGCCATTTTTCGGAAATTTTGTCGGCATTGGGTTTGAGGGGCTGAAAGTAAGGGAAACTTGGGTAAGTTTTGTATTTTTGGTTTCTCGATCTGGAAGGTACTTGTAAAATTGTAAATAAACCTACCTCAGTTAAGGGTTTTCACCTTTGCTGTGATTCGTGGCTTCATGCCGTTAGGCGTTGCTCAAAAAATAGATTACCGTTTTACAGCAGCCCAATGCCCAGTGATTCGTGGCTTCATGCCGTTAGGCGTTGCTCAAGTCAGTGTCAAGATTCGTCAGGCTGAATTAGAGGACGGTGATTCGTGGCTTCATGCCGTTAGGCGTTGCTCAAGAACAGGTGAAGGGACAGGTAGGTTACAACAATTTCGTGTGATTCGTAGCTTTATGCTGTTAGGCGTTGCTCAAGAGCCACCGCCACCTGCTAGCTTGTTCACCCTTTCTTGTGATTCGTGGCTTGATGCTGTTAAGCGTTGCTCAAAGCGATCTGTGGCTTTACCCATAACTTTGCCGTAATGGCAAAGTTATGGGTAAAGCCACAGTTAGTTACGGAGTTATCGATCGTCACTCATGCGGATGAAAGGACTTGAACCTTCACTTCTTGCGAAACTAGAACCTAAATCTAGCGCGTCTGCCAATTCCGCCACATCCGCTCATAGCGTTTACTATCATAGCAGAAACTATCGCCAATACCAGCATTTTATGAGATTTGTTCTTGCCCTCCCGATCAAGGGGGGCTGGGATGTTTTAGCCAGCCAGTAAGGATTCGGCACCATCAATCCACATTTCCGTCCCGCTAATCAGGCTGGAGGCGTCTGAGGCTAAAAATAGCACTAGGTTGGCAACTTGTTCAGAGGAGCCAGGTTTACCATCAGTTAGCGGGATTTTTCCTGCCGGATACTCCACGGGTTCACGAGCTTGTTCCAAGCTCCGTCGTTCGGTGCTTTGGTCAATATTGGTTTCTATGGCACCCGGACAAATCACATTGACGCGGATGCGGTGTTTGGCTAGTTCTAGCGCCACCATTTTTGTGAATGCGACTTGAGCCGCTTTAGTGCAGGAATAGGCTGTCGCACCGCTGTTGCTGAACATCCGCGTGCCATTGACGGAGGAGGTGATGATGACAGATCCGCCTTGTTTCTTGAGATGAGGCACGGCATATTTAACAGTGAGGAAGGTGCCTCTCAGATTGACTTTAATCGTTTTGTCCCACTCGTCAGGCTCTAGCTCTTCTATCGGTGCCCAGACGCCGTTAATTCCGGCATTCGCAAATACAATGTCGAGGCGTCCCCATTGATTGATGACTTGTTGCACCGCTTGTTGCATCTCCTCTGTTTCGGAGATGTCAGCGAGTACCGGGATGGCTTCTCCACCTGCTTGTTGAATTTGGGCAACGACTTCGTTGAGTTCGTCTTCAGTCCGTCCTAGGGCTGCGATTTTTGCACCTTCTTTCGCCAGCAGCACCGCCGCCGCTTTGCCGATGCCCGAACCCGCACCTGTAATCAGTGCTACTTTGTCACTAAGTTGCATCGCCCCTCCTCTCCTTTGACCCGATTACTATTGATGGTTGAACAAAGGAAGGGACAGTACATCCGTCTTCTGGAAGACGTAGTTTGGAATCGTGCCAGGTGATAGGGAATTCCTTCCAGGCGTAGGGCACGGCATTGCCGTGCCTCTACAGGCTTATGCTTCGACTTTGACGCCTTTCCAGAAGGCAATGTATCCTTCAATGTTCTTGGCGGCGTCCTTGGCTTGGGGATAGTACCAAGCCGCATCTTTGTTGACTTGCCCATCAACTTCGATGGAATAATAACTGGCTTTACCCTTCCAAGGACAGCTGGTATGGGTATCGCTATCTTTGAAATATTGCTGGTTGATAGCGTCCGCGGGGAAGTAGTGGTTTCCTTCCACGACTTCGGTGCGATCGCTTTGGGCTAAAACTGCACCATTCCAGATTGCTTTCGGCATGGGTTAATTTACTAATAGACTTTCCAAGTATCATTATGATTCGTAAAGCAGGCTCTGGTTAGCGCAACCAATTTAGGGCAGCCGTTTTAGGATGCCCACACCACCCCAGAACTCCCAAGCCAGAATTCAGAAATTCTGAATTCATCCTTTTCCTCCTGCTCTCACCTGCCGATAAGCTAACATCCTTCATCCTTCGGAAGATGCCCCAGTTTCCTTCTCTCGAACAGGCACTCAAACATTTTTTTGGCTACGACAGCTTTCGCCTAGGGCAACGTCAGATTATTGAAGAAGCGCTACAAAACCAGGATTTGCTGGTTGTTATGCCTACAGGTGGAGGAAAATCTTTGTGCTTTCAGCTACCAGCACTACTGAAATCCGGCTTAACCGTGGTAGTGTCGCCGTTGATTGCCTTGATGCAAGATCAAGTAGAAGCGTTGCGGGATAACGGCATTGGCGCGACGTTTCTCAATAGTAGTCTCAGTTGGGGACAAGTGCGATCGCGCGAACAAGATATCCTCAATCGTCGCATCAAACTACTCTACGTTGCCCCAGAACGACTCTTGGGAGAAAAATTTTTGCCCTTTTTAGATTTGGTGCAACACCAAATTGGAATTCACTCGATTGCCATTGATGAAGCGCACTGCGTTTCTGAGTGGGGACATGATTTTCGCCCAGAATATCGGCAATTGCGACAATTACGCCAACGCTATCCGAATGTGCCCTTTTTAGCCCTTACCGCCACCGCTACCGATCGCGTCCGTCAAGATATTATCCAACAGCTGGCACTCAGGCAACCCAGTATTCACATTGCCAGCTTTAATCGTCCCAATCTTTACTACGAAGTTCAGCCAAAAGAAAAACAAGCTTACTCCCAACTCTTAAAGCAAATTCGCACAACTGAAGGTTCCGGGATTATTTATTGCCTCAGTCGTCGCCGCGTGGATGAAATTGCCTTTCGATTACAAAAAGATGGCATTTCAGCGCTACCTTATCATGCGGGGTTAGATGATGAAGAACGGACTTCCAATCAAACTCGATTTATTCGAGATGACGTGCGAATAATGGTAGCAACGATTGCCTTTGGCATGGGAATTAATAAGCCAGATGTGCGCTTTGTCATTCATTACGACTTGCCGCGCAATTTAGAAAGTTATTATCAAGAAGCGGGAAGGGCAGGAAGAGATGGAGAACCTGCGCGTTGTACTGTCTTTTTTGGCTACGGCGATTTGAAGACGATTGAATATATTATTGACCAAAAAACTGACCCGCAAGAGCAAAGAATTGCTCGTCAACAATTGCGACAGGTAATTGATTATGCGGAAGGAACAGACTGTCGCCGCACAATTCAATTGGGTTATTTTGGCGAACGTTTTGCAGGAAATTGCGGCAACTGCGACAACTGCCGTTTTCCTAAACCCGTGCAAGATTGGACAATTGAAGCGCAGAAATTTCTTTCTTGTGTCGCTAGATGCAAAGAAAGATACGGGATGAATTACATTATCGATGTGCTGCGCGGCTCAAAAAATCAGAAGATTTATCAGAATGGACATCAGGAACTTTCTACCTACGGCATCGGCACTGATAAAAGTGTAGAAGATTGGAAGATGTTAGGGCGATCGCTCTTGCATCAAGGACTTGTCGATCAAACCACTGACGGTTATTCTGTCTTAAAGCTCAACGCTTTAAGCTGGGAAATCTTACGGCGTCACCGTGAGGTGCAGATTGCCGTTCCGATTGTTACTGCAATTGATGAATCGCCGCAAATGGCAGCAGAAGTAGAAATGCTGTATGAACAATTGCGCCAGCTTCGCAAACAACTCGCTGATGAGCAATCCGTACCTCCCTACGTCGTCTTTGCCGATTCTACGCTAAAGCTGATGGCTCAAATGCAACCTAAAAGCTTACCGGAATTTGGCAAAATTTCCGGTGTTGGAGATTATAAATTAGCTCAATATGGAGAACGATTTGTTACTGAAATTCAAACTTATTGTAAAGAACAAGGGCTTTTTAAATCAACTCCTGTTGCGTCAATTCCTCAAAAAAATCACCCTAGCTACACCCAGTTAGCGACGCTGGATTTGTATATGCAAGGTTTGAGCATTGAAGAAATTGCTCTAAAACGTAACTTGCGGACAGGCACTATCCTAGATCATCTAGCGGAACTAATTTCGATGAACCAGCCTGTCGATTTAAACTCGTTAGTACCCCTAGAACGTCAAGAACCCATTTTAAAAGCGATTCAAGAGGTGGGTGCTACCTCACTCTCAAAGATTCGAGATTCTCTAGGGGAAATCTATACTTTTGATGAGATTCGACTGGTACGAGGGCTGTGGAAACGAGAGAACAAAGGTTAATTTTTTAACGCAAAGGTACGCAAAGGTTAGCGCAAAGGTACGCAAAGCGAAGGCTTACCTCTCGTTTCCTGAAGTGGTTAGCAAGCAAAAAATACTACTTTTGGGGTATGGTGCAATGGGGGAAATGTGTGTAAAGGATATTGGCGATCGCCATAACCGAAGGTAGTCTGTTACTCCCTGAAGCTCGTTGGGTTCTTCGACAAGATGAAACAAGAAAAGCGCTTCACTAGGAATGTTTGGGGCGTGCAGTTGCACTTCAAGCAAGCCATCAAATCACGTAAATAGTTTGAAGCCGAATGCTGGCTCAATCGGATGCAGCATTCGTCTGATAGTCAAGCATCGGTTAAGGAAGGCGACGCAACCGTTGAGCGTCTAAAATTTGTGGTTAAACACTTTAGCTGAGGGAGTTCGGAGGCTTTGCCAACCTTTGAAATGGCAAGGGCAAGAGCTTTCTCACTCATCTAGTGTTAAAACCAATAATATTGCCCGAATCCTCAAGGACGGGTGTGAAGTTAAGTTTAAGCTACGCAATGACGGATTTTGCAAGCTCTTTAGGAGAAGTTAAGAGATGACCCATCACGTCAATCAGCTTGGCGAAACTATCCCCCAAACGCTCAATGGATACGACCCCAACGTGTTTCCAGCATTTCATGAAACGCTGCAAACTCACTTTCCAGGGGCAGTCCCCATGAGCAAGTACATGAGAAAGACTTTCCAAAGCTTGAGTGCCTACGGTTTTTGTGACGAAAACACGATGGGAATGATAGCAATTTGTCGGGATGAAGTCGCCGAACCCCTATTTATTGAAGTCATTCGATATTGGGGGAAAACTTTTAATTGTTGCAGCTTAGCCGGGTTTGTCATGATGGGGAAAACTGGGTTAGCCGCTGCGACTGACCATACCCCTATCGTTGATGGTATCCGTCGTTTTACCTTCTATGCGATGCCCCATATCGCTATTTCTAGACATGGTGATATTGGTAAGGTTTATCGAGATGGCGTTCAAAAAGTTTCCCATGCTTGTGGAGCATTAGAAACAGTCGTCAAAGAATTGGCATCCGGTCATCTGAAACTAGAAATGGATATGCAGGATATTGAACAAACAATTATCCGCCAGAAAATTCTTTCATCCCTTACCTATGGCGACAAACCCGATTTGATAGAAGTTACAAAATTGGCAGCTAAAATTATTTCCGACGATGTCGAATCCCTCTTAAACACTCTGGATCGCTCTGTGTTTAACTACGCCGTCATGACCGGAATTCAAATTCATGGGCCTCTAGGCACCCACTGGATTTATCCACAAGATTTTTATGTCGTCGGCTCTGATCTTCCTGCGGGCAAGGAAAAGATAGAAGCGTTTCAGCAGGCGCAAAATTAAAAAGGTAATGACAACGCGATCGGAGAGATTCTTCAGTTTAGGGGATTCCAAAAATCTCTGTAAAACAGGGGTATTAAGGGTTTTAGTCAAGCGTTTTGGGAGAACTTCGGTCTAAAACTTGGCATTCCAGGTATCAGCCAAACGAGTCAAGAGCTAAGAGGCTTGTGACTTCTGTAAGAATAGGCATTCCATACTACAAGTGTAGTATAGAATGTAAAGGGTGATTATCCTTATCACTACTTCGTCAAGTAATCTAGAGCATTCCGATGTTTGATCCTAAAGATTGGCACTTAAAAGATCCTTTTCCCGATCAACCTCTGGATAAGATAACTCCTATATCTTTGAGAAGTTGGTGTGTATTAGTCCGATCAAAGGACAAAATAGTTTTCAAAGAGGGATTCCTTAACTTAGTTGGTGCCATCGATATGATGCGTGGTCTTGACTATCATCACGATCGCTTCTGCACTATAGTTAGTGAAATTGCTAAACTACCATTCCTTGATGTTCAGTGTGAACAGAAAAAATTGTATCTAGTTCATGAGGCTGTGGCTTATATCAACCGTCTAGGGCAGTTTTACCACTTCGCCTCTTCTGATTTTGTAAAGACCAGAGTCAGTGATTGGGATAAAATCATTCCTACAATCATTGATTACAAGAAGTTTCGTGATAAACACAGCGCCCATAGGTCTCTTGATAAACCTCGTAAGGAAGATAGCTCACATCTTCAACAAGTTCATGCTTGGGCGATCTCATCAATCAGTGGTAATCTATTTTCTCCCAAGCCTGGGAAAGTTGCACCTATGACCCTAGAATATATTTTTTCAGGCAAGAGGTGGACTGATTCATATCTCAATTTTCAGCTAATAGGCAATTCGGTTACTGATACTCATAATTTAAGTATCGAAAGAGAACACCCACTGTTTATTAATGAAGCTTACAAGTTAATTTATGGTTTACTCTCTTTGCCATGACATATTTAAATAGGCTGCACCGGAGTATTGATAAATTAGGTCTGCGACAATTTGTTGAACGATAGTTTATACCAGAGCAAAGGCAACCTTACTACAATAAGGTTACTCTATTCAACGCTGTTTAAAACAAACAGAAATGCAGTTAAAGATATCACAAATTGAGCAAGTGATCGTGCAGATTATTCCTTATTCCCTCTCTAGTTGTAATTGGGTTGTGTATTGATTTAAAGCCAGCTTTCCCAAATTCGCTAAATTGGAGATAGCTTTGCAACCCCAAGCGATTTTAGTCAAAATCAACACACGGGTTGCGAAATCTACAGTTGCGACACGTTAAAAGTACGACTGGAGTGAAGTATTTTAGTATGACATCATCCTTTCCAACAACTGCTAACAATCTCTCTAACCTATATGAACAGGACTATTATCTCTGGTTGGAAACAACAGTTAGACTCTTGCGAGAAGGACAACTCTCTGCGCTTGATGTCGCTAACTTGCTAGAAGAAATTGACGATATGGGAAGGAGTGAGAAACGGGCAGTTTATAGCAATCTTAAAATTTTATTGATACATCTTCTCAAATACAGCTATCAATCGGAGAAACGCTCGAACAGTTGGCTAGCAAGTATCGTTGAGCATCGCCAGAGACTCAGAAAAGCATTTAAAGAAAGCCCAAGTTTGCAACCGTACTTTACTGAGATATTTAACGAGTGCTATCAAGATGCGAGGGAATTAGCGGCTGCTGAAACGGGACTGGAAATTGATGCGTTTCCAGTTGAACCTCCCTTTACTCCCGAAGAAGCCCTTGATTCTGGCTACTTACCTGATTAGAGCGATCGCATTCTTTCGCTAAGCCGTATATTAGATGCGATCGCTTCTCGTATCTAAGTAGAGAGTAAGTACGAGCGCTTCATTATACTGAGGTATTGCGTTTTAAAAAATTTATGGGTGTGCCTCTTTCAGTTTTTCTTAGGCGCACAGATTCCCACTGTTTAAGAATATACTGTCAAGTAGCAATAGTCAAGTATCAATTATTACAAATAAGCAAACGTGATCGCTTTGCACAGATAGCATAGACACAATCAATTCTGTCCCTAAAACCTGTTATTGAAGCAACAGAGGAGTATTTTGGAAAAAGAGCTGATTAACGATTGCAGCGATTAATAGAATATGTCAAAAGCCCCTAGTTCCTTCCAACTCAGCGAGCGAGACCGTGCTAACCTTAGCCGCATGGTAGATTACAGTTCGGTGGAATCTCTACCGGCTATCTGGCAGCTAGCGCGATCGCACTTTGGTAATACCATTGCCCTCCGAGATCCCCACGCTCAACCAGAGGTAGTTGTAACTTACACCCAATTAGCTCAGCAAATTCAACAGTTTGCCGCTGGGTTGCAGGCATTAGGAGTACAGCCAGAATCTCGCCTCGCCCTGATTGCGGATAATAGCCCGCGCTGGTTTATTGCCGACCAAGGGGCGATGACCGCTGGGGCAGTTGATATCGTGCGTAGCTCTCAGGCAGAGCGGGAAGAGTTACTATTTATACTGGCAGATAGCGGCAGCACTACTTTAGTGGTAGAAGACCTGAAGACGCTAAAAAAACTCAGGGAACGCCTCAACGACCTGCCGATTCAGCTAGTCGTCTTGCTCTCCGAAGAAGAACCCCCCGAAGAATCCACCCTGAAAATGCTGAACTTCTCTGGGGTCATGGCAGCAGGGGAAAATCAATCCTTGCAGCCGGTGAAGCAAAACCGAGAAATGCTGGCGACGCTGATTTATACTTCTGGTACGACCGGCAAGCCCAAAGGTGTGATGCTGACGCATGGCAACCTGCTCCACCAGATTACCAACTTGGGAACCATCGTTCAGCCGCAACCGGGCGAACCTGTCCTGACGATTCTCCCCACTTGGCACAGCTTCGGGCGCACTGGCGAATACTTTTTCCTCTCCCACGGTTGCACCCAGATTTACACGAGCATTCGCCACATCAAAAAAGACTTTAAAGAATTCCAACCCCATTATTTAATTGCTGTCCCTCGACTGTGGGAGTCTATCTACGAAGGCGTCCAGAAGCAGTTCCGCGAACAACCTGCAAACAAGCAGAAACTGGTTAAAAATCTGCTAAGCATTAGTCAGCGCTACATTGAAGCTCGCCGTACTTGGCAAAACTTGCGCTTACAACCTCAACCTCCCTCCATGCAAGAACGGCTATTAGCTGGAAGCCAAATGGTTGCCTTGGCTCCTGCCCATGCGCTTGCCGAGAAATTAGTGTATGGAAAAGTCCGAGAAGCCACCGGAGGCAAATTAAAGTACGTCATCAGTGGCGGCGGCTCCCTTGCCATGCACCTGGAAAACTTTTTTGAAATTATTGGACTTGAGGTGCTGGTGGGCTATGGTCTTACAGAAACATCCCCCGTCTTAACAGCTCGTCAGTCTTGGTGTAATTTGCGGGGTTCATCTGGGCGATTTCTGCCAGGAACGGAAATTAAAATAGTTGACCCCGAAACCCGAAAACCCCTTCCGGCTGGGAGTCGCGGTCTGGTTTTAGCACGAGGGCCACAAGTGATGCAGGGATATTATCAAAATCCCCAAGCGACTGCCAAGGCAATTGACACTGAAGGTTGGTTTGATAGCGGCGATTTGGGTTGGCTAACAGAGGCGAATGACTTAGTGCTGACAGGTCGGGCGAAGGATACGATAGTTTTAACCAACGGCGAAAACATCGAACCCCAGCCGATTGAAGATGCCTGTCTGCGGAGTTCTTATATTGACCAAATTGTGTTGGTGGGTCAAGATGAGCGATCGCTAGGTGCTTTAATTGTCCCCAATCTGGAAGCTTTGCAAAAGTGGGCAGCAGACAACAATCTGCACTTGCGTCTCCCAGAACAAACTTCCTCAGCTAGCAATATCCCGACTGCATCCACTCAAGAAATTGACCTGAATAGTAAGATTGTTCAGGAATTATTCAAGAAAGAATTAAACCGGGAGGTGCAAAATCGTCCTGGTTATCGCCCAGATGACCGGATAAGTCTCTTTAAGCTGATTCTGGAGCCGTTCTCCATTGAAAATGGCATGATGACCCAGACGTTGAAAATCCGCAGACCTGTCGTAATGGAACGCTACCGCGATATGATCGACGGGATGTTTGCCTGATTTGGTCGGAAAGTTGGAAAAAAGTCTGAAGGATGAAGTGTAGTGCGAACTACACACACCGCCTTCATCCTTTAGCTCTCACCCTGAGCGCCTTTCCTACAAACCTTTACTCTTTAATTTTTCCAAGCAAAACGGATATGGATGTTTCTCAATCACACCTGCTGCTGAAGCGACCCGTTACAATCAAGGCCGTTGTTACTCCTCGTTGGAAAGAGGAAGCACAGCAACAACTCCAGGCGCAAATTAACCAGCTTGACTCTCAGTTGCAACAGCTTGAAATGCAAGGACAGCGGGCAATCTCAGAAATTCAAAAGCAGAATCTGCAACCCCCTGGCCCTCAAGTGATGCAACAAATTGACAATATCCAAATCCAGGTTAATCAAAAGAAAAGCGAACTGCTTGAGCAGAAAAATCAACTTCTGCAACAGTTGCAACAAGTGCAGCTGATAGAACTCAACGACGAAGTGAATCACGGTCAGATTGAAGGCTTCTTTAAAGTAGAGCCGGGAGATAATCTGATTCAAAAAATGCAGGTAGAAATTCTCCTGCGCGATGGAATTGTAGAAGAAATTCGCGGGGAAATTTAATGCGAATGCTTAATGGCGAATGGCGAATGGGTAATTCGGAGATTGCCATTCGCCATTTGCCAATATTGGGGCATCTACTGACAATTTTGAGTTGACCAATCTTGATGACCTCGCCCCACATGACACTTGACTTGGGAACCAGCCCATGCCAATTTCCATTCCTTGGGTGTTTGAGCTGATGGGGAGGTCGGCACCAATTCAACGCGATGCCTGATAGCACCGACAGAATCATCTGCAACGCCGGTTTGGGTAATCGTTACAACCGCTAGATTTTGTTGCGGATACTCAAGCGTAACTTCCCGCGTCCCCCCCTCGGATTCAGTTTGACCGAAGTGAGCAATTGCGATCGCTTTGGGGTCAGTTCCCTTCAAAGAGTTAGCGGACTTAATCTCTTGTAGCGGTATCGGTTTATACTTAGTTCGCTCAACCTCTGCTACAGGTGCATTTTGGCTTACCTGTTGGGAGGATTGCTCAACACTTGGACTGCTGGCAGGCGTGGGAGTTGATTGAGTGCTGTTGCTGATGCTGCAAGCACTCAAGCCCAGTGCCATACCGACTAACACCACGAGGGATTTAAACTTGCCAGACATCGTTATAATAGAGAGTTTGAATTAGTTTTCTCTATCCAATTCTATTCAGCAGCACCAACGTCCGGAGAATTCGGCGTTGAAGGATACAAACTCAATAGACTGTTGTAGAGTCGGATAGTTGTAATGACCATCGGTCAAGATACAATTCAATCTGGCTTTAATCTTGTTTATATAGACTGTCGATTCGGAAGACACCCCATGATTCACGAAGTTTTCATGCCCGCCCTTAGTTCCACCATGACCGAAGGCAAAATTGTCTCCTGGGTCAAATCTCCCGGCGACAAAGTGGAAAAAGGCGAAACCGTGGTGGTTGTCGAGTCGGACAAAGCTGATATGGACGTGGAGTCCTTCTACGAAGGATATCTCGCCACCATTATCGTACCTGCCGGTGAAGCAGCTCCAGTTGGCGCTGCGATCGCGCTCGTCGCCGAAACCGAAGCCGAAATCGAAACAGCCAAGCAACAGGCTCCTGGTTCTGCCCCCGCAACGCCATCGGTAAACGAATCCGCTCCCGCTCCTGCCCAACCTACCGCAGCCCCAGCCACCGCAGCCCCAGTCCCTGTAGAAACGACACCAGCCGCCGCCCGTCGCAATGGACGCAGCATTGTCTCCCCCCGTGCCCGGAAGTTAGCCAAAGAGCTGGGCGTCGATTTGAGTACCTTGCAAGGCAGTGGTCCCCACGGTCGGATTGTCGCAGAAGATGTGGAAGCATTGGCGAATAAAGGTAAACAACCCGTCGGTACAACTGCCACACCGACAATGACGCCCGTGGCTCCCCCTCCAGTAGCACCCGTCGCACCCGCGTCACCTGCACCCGCCGTCAAACCCGCCGCCGCAGCTACCGCACCCGCCGTTGCCGTTCCCGGTAGCGTCGTCCCCCTCAACACGCTGCAAAACGCCGTGGTGCGGAATATGGTAGCCAGTCTGCAAGTGCCTACCTTCCGCGTCGGTTACACTATCACCACGGATAATCTAGATAAGCTCTACAAGCAGATTAAATCCAAGGGCGTCACCATGACCGGGCTACTTGCGAAAGCAGTAGCCGTAACCTTGCAAAAACATCCCTTGGTGAATGCCAGCTTCTCAGACCAAGGAATTCATTATCACAGTGCGATTAACGTTGCTGTAGCTGTGGCAATGGATGGCGGCGGCTTAATTACCCCGGTTCTGCAAAATGCCGACCAACAGGATATTTACTCTTTATCTCGCACTTGGAAAGATTTAGTCGAACGCTCCAGAAGCAAGCAACTGCAACCCGCAGAATACAGTTCTGGCACATTTACCCTCTCGAATTTGGGAATGTATGGGGTAGACAAGTTTGATGCCATCTTGCCGCCGGGAACCGGGGCTATCTTAGCAATTGGAGCGTCCCGTCCTCAAGTCGTCGCCACGGAAGACGGGATGATGGGCGTGCGCCGACAGATGCAGGTAAATCTTACCGCCGACCACCGGATTATCTACGGTGCTGATGCCGCTGCTTTCCTGCAAGATTTGGCAAAATTGATTGAAACCAATGCCCAATCTTTAACCCTCTAATTTAACCTTCTAAAAAGGGTGGGCACTGCCCACCCTTTTTGTTTTTTGACTTTTAAAAATTAAATAATCCACACCTCACCCCAATAATTCATCGACTGCCACGCTAAAGCCTTGTAGCACAACTTGAGTGCTAGCAATTTCGCCAGAAATAAATACAAGTCGTTGATTTTGAGTCACTACAATAATCCAAAGATTATCAGGAAACACTAGCCAAACTTCCTCAGCACCAGATTGTAAATATTCTTGAGATTTAGCAATTACATCTTCAGCAATATCCGTAGGCGAAACAATCTCAGCAATTAGCGGGAAACTCCTGGGAAATACAGCAGGTTCTCCAAACTGGTTAATTAGTTCTGCTGTCAGATAAGCAACATCCGGAGAACGTCCCTGCTGATTAGTGCGGCAAGGAACCTCTGTATAAACTTCTCCCCCTTGTCCGCTGGAGTCTTTGTAAATTCTCCAGTAAGAGCCTAGTTTTAACTGAATCCGACTATGCTTGAGTGTCACTCCGTTTTTCTCCACCAATTCTCCATCCACCCACTCTGTATTATCTGGGGGATTGAGCATCCAATCTTTTAGTGAGTATTCCTTTGAGATAATAGAAGTTACCATTGCTATCTACTCGCTGTTACAATACTTGCCTTTATTATTACTTAGCGGTTTCTTTTCTCACTCTGGGCAGCAAAAAAATGGTGTAGGGCAAAGTTTGGAGCTTTGGAGCTTTCGCGATCGCATCCCCCACATTACAAACGCGATCGCTTCGCCTTAGACACCGTTTTACGTACACTTCTGATGTCACAGAGCGATCGCCTAAGTTAGGCTGGTGTAGTCTCAACCCCCAGCTGTTGATTTTTCGCTGGAAACAAGAATGCAAACCTCCCCTCCTGCTTCATCCGCTTGGCAACGGCTGAAAAATCGTGAAATTAACTGTGAAGAAGCGCTAAAACTCCTGGTAGACGAGCAAGGAACGCTCCACTTAGCTCTGTTGGATCGAGAGGTCAGTTACCGATTTTTTCGAGAATTTCCGGATCGAAAGTTTTTACCTCCGGTAGTTCCCCTGCTGCTGTGGCGAAACTGTTACTACCTGGGAAGTCCGATGGCTCTTTCTCTAGAGGCGATTAGAGAATTGAGCGATCGCACTTTAACCGATATCAAAATTATCCCAATTGCCGACAAGAGCTATCGCACCTGGTATCACACCCAAAACCTCGACCCCAAACGCATTTCCTCGACTCCCTTAGTGAATCCTCTCACGGGCGAGCAAGAGCAAGAAAACATCAGCGAAACGACTGAGCTATACCTCTCCAAAGCAGTTGACCAGATTGGACGGCTCAAAACCCTGATTTCCGGGGCATTGCGGAACCGCGCCAGCGATATCCACATGGAACCCGCACCAGAAGGCTTAAGAGTCCGCTATCGCATTGATGGCGTCTTGCGGGACATTACCACTCTGCCAGTCGATGTCAGCCGCAAGGTCATCGTCGCCCTCAAAGTCATGTCTGAAATCGATATTGCCGAAAGCCGCCGCCCCCAAGATGGACGCATTGGAGAGAAATATGCTTCTGGCGAAGAACTAGAACTGGGAATGGATATGCGCGTCAGTACCCTTCCCTGTGTGGGTGGGGAAAAAGCAGTGATTCGCTTACTCCCGCGCAAAAACCCCTTTTCTAAAATCCAAAACTTGGGATTCACTCCCACAACTCTCGAAACCTACAAAACCTGGTTGGAACAGCCCCAAGGGATGATAATCCTCACCGGCCCGACAGGGAGCGGTAAAACCAGTACGCTGTACACCAGTCTGCAATCCGTCGCCAGGGAACACGTCAATGTGGTGACGGTAGAAGACCCGGTGGAGTACATTTTGCCCCGCATTACTCAAACTCAGGTCAATGAAGCGGCGGGAATGACCTTTGCGGCAGGCTTGAGATCAATTTTGCGCCAAGACCCGGATATCATCATGGTGGGAGAAATCCGCGACCACGAAACCGCAGAAACCGCAGTTCGGGCGGCGCTAACGGGTCACTTAGTTTTTACCACACTGCACACGAACGATGCTCCCGGTGCGATTCCCAGAATCAAAGATATTGGCCCAGATCCTGGCTTAATTAGTGATGCTCTCTTGGGAATTGTGGCTCAGCGCTTGGTGCGCCGAGTCTGTCCTCACTGTGCGGCACCCTATAAGCCAACGGAGAAAGATTTGCAGGTACTGAGTTTAGAGCCAACTCAGGCAAATTCAACCACTTGGCGCAAGGGTAAGGGCTGCGCCAAGTGTTTCAATTCTGGTTATCTGGGGCGAGAGGCAATTGTCGAGTTGCTGGATATCGATGATACGGTGCGCGAAATTATCTATGACGGCACGATGACGCAGCTGAATCGCTACCTACGGGAAATCAAATTTTTCTCTTTCGGGATGGCAGCCGCAGAAAAGGTAACAAATGGGATCACAACGGTTGAGGAAGTGTTGCGCGTCCTACCCCGCAGTGCCTTCTCGCGCCGCAAGTCTATGGGCGGAAGCCGCACGGAACAGTTTACGCCGTTGGGGGTGGGATAGCGATCGCCCTATTGCGGTAAGGCTACATAAGATTCGCTCTCGCGCTTCTCCACAGGTACTATTTTACTGACTTTATGCGGCGCTTTCCTTTCCTGGTAAGCTGCCCAGATAGTCTCGGCGTTTTACCCACAGTTGGCGGAGGTCTTCCATCATCTCTTTGTAGTAGTCGGAGAATTTCTGGCTATCTTCTTTAATCTGAAGTCCGAGTTGTTGCAGTGCGGTTGGGGTGTGGCAAGTTTCAAATAAAAGCGTGATGATATCCCACCAGAGTCGCAATTGACGATAACTCACAAATTGTCCGCCCCGATCTGTGCGATGAACAAAAAGGACATTTTGCCAACACTCGAATCGCCCAATTAAGGATTCTGGTATTTTCAGGTATTTCGCCAAGAGTGCAACAGTGAGTCGAAATGTCTTTGGCGGTTGAATCCGGCGAAACAACGTTGTCATAATCAATTCACTCCAGGTTTAACTATTGAGCCGCTGGTTTCTGGGGTTGTGTCGAAAATGATGGAGTAGGGAACGTTTGGGGTATTCGCTTTGAGGATTTGCAAATGCGCTTCGGCATCGCTGCGACGACGAAAACGGGCGATAATTAGAGATCGCATATTCGGAAGCGATCGCACGATGCACCACGGATGTAGTTTGGAGTAATACGTCATAAAACTCTCCCAGTCATAGCTGCGAGTTACTTAGTTATGGGTTTTGAATGGATATTTACAAGGCTGTCGCTAACAAACCCAGCCAAAGATAGCGATCATGCGATCGCGTGACAGTTATGTAAGAAACTAAAGTTAGGGCAGGCATCTTGTGAAGCTCTGAAGACGACTGAGCCAGATGGTGGCTTTTGAGTCACTTCGTTCGCTTCCGCATCTATCTTATATAAGCACTCTTAGAATTTATTTGTCAAGCATCTTTATATAAGAATTTTTATAGTACATGACCAAAGACCAACAACAGCAAGAATACGATCGGGAGTCTCCCCTGAAGCGGCGGAGAGAAGAATTAGGCTTAACTCAGAGAGACGTTGCATTAGCTCTGGGTAAGACTGTCCAGACAGTTAGTAATTGGGAGACAGGGCTTTATGAACCAAAGCTTACTCCTCGCGATTTAAAAGCACTTTGTCGGCTGCTGAAATGGACTTTGGAAGAACTGCCCGATTACTTCGGTTCACCACAACTACAGTAGCGATCGCGTTTTTGGTGCGAAGGATGCGATCTCTACAGGCTTTGCTATAAACTAGCCGTCGTGCTTGGTAATTGCAAAAGAGTGCTAGGAGCCTTCGGCTGTACGCTAGAATATATTAGCTTTTTCATACCCCGTCCTAGCTTTGGAGCAAGTGCTGGAGTAATAACTATCTAGCCACATCTATAGCAATCCTATTTGAGTTGTGAACTGTAGTGCAGGTAAGATGCCTGCGACTGTTGCAGACATCTTGCCTGCACTACGTCTAATTTTATAAATCATTTAAAGGCGTTGCTGAAAGAGTAATGCTAGATTTGGTATAATAGAAGGATGAAATGCCCTGAATGTAACTCCACTCAAACCGCTAAGAACGGACATCGTCGAGGCAGACAGTGCTATA
>NZ_JAMPJY010000076.1:0-17108 GCF_039961875.1 Trichocoleus sp. ST-U2
ATTGATTCATCACCAGCAGGCGGCGCTCATTTATTGCTTGGGCATCCCAGGGGGCTTCCGTTAAAAAATGATGTAATCGGTGGTAAATCACTCCCACCGCATTATCTGCAATTTGAGACAGGTTTTTTCGGTCGCTTTCCCCTAATAATCCCCCGATATAGTTCCTAAACTCCCGTTTTTGCGCTTGATGCGTCCAAATATCATCAAAGCGTTTACACCATCTATCGAAGCAAGGAGGCATTGCGGCGGGAGTTGTCTCCTTCATGACTCAAGCCTTAACGTAGAAAAACTGCCATGACTGGATTATAGCTTTATTGGCTCTTTGTTTTCGTTTAAGTCCCAATAGAGCATTTGGGCAATTGTTTCATCGCGATGTCCTTCGTCTGCTAATAGCAAGATTTGGGCGCGCTTAAACCTTCTCCCGGAGAGGTTGCGTTGATGGGTAAGTTGAAGGATTTGCTGGCGTTCTTCGTTGCTGAGCGTGACTGTATATTTTTCTGGCATCGGAAGTTTTGGGTTTTAGCCAGTTTCCCCGATCCCTGTTTATCTGTCAAAACTATCGTGGTTAACTACTAGTAGCGTCGGTAGTTATATTAATCTGCATCGATAAAGGTAAAACAAAATCGTTTCTGCTTAACCTTCTGCTAGCAGATATTCTATCGTTTTCACAGCAGGAGCCAGACGCAGCTTAGAAATTAAGGAGTATGGATGACTGGGAAATTAGACGGAAAAGTGGCAATCGTCACTGGTGCATCGGCGGGAATTGGTGAGGCGACTGCGATCGCACTAGCAGCGGAAGGCGCTAGCGTAGTAATTGCAGCACGACGTTTTGACCAACTGAATGCGATCGCAGATGGCATTGCAGCAACGGGTGGAAAAGCATTTCCAATCCAGGCAGATATCACGGATGAAACTCAAGTTCAGAACCTAGTAGAAAAAGCCAACGCACAATTCGGTCGAGTCGATATCCTCGTCAACAATGCGGGAATTGCTTTGTCAGGTAATATTGGGGGCGCAAATACGTCTGACTGGCGACGCATGATCGATCTCAACGTTCTGGGATTGATGTATGCAACTCATGCGGTTCTTCCTATCTTGAAGGCACAAGGATCGGGACATATCGTTAATATTTCATCCGTTGCCGGTCGAACCGCACGAGTAGGAATCGGTGGCTACAATGTCACAAAATGGGGAGTCAATGGATTCTCGGAATCGTTGCGGCAGGAAGTGTGCAAGCACAATATTCGCGTCACCATCATCGAACCAGGCATGGTGGATACGGAAATCGACAGCCACATTACCGATCCAATCGCCAAACAGCGCACCGAAGAACGCCGTAAATCGATAATACCCCTGCAAAGCGAGGACGTTGCAGCCGCGATCGTTTATGCCGTTACTCAGCCGCCGCGAGTGAATGTCAACGAGATTCTGATTCGACCCACCGATCAAGACTGGTAGATCGCAAATAGCGAAGCGGCTGTTTCTGTGAGAACCGCTTAAGTTTAGCGCTTGACCGTATCGGCGGACTGATTAAACAACAAATCCCGCGCCTGAGCTGGACTGATTACTTGATCTTTAAAAGCTTCTGCTTTCTCATAAGCGCGAATGGTTGCAGAACGGGCTTTTATTGCTTCAAACCAGCGTTGCAAGTTGGGAAAATCTTCGATCTTTTGGTTTTGCTTTTCGTAGGGCACGATCCAGGGATAAGCAGCGATATCGGCGATCGAATAATCACCGGCAATAAATTCGCGATCGCTTAATCGTTTATTCAACACTGCATACAAACGTCCTGTTTCATTCACATAGCGGTTAATCGCATAGGGAATTTTTTCAGGGGCGTATTGAGTGAAATGATGGTTTTGTCCTGCCATCGGTCCGAGTCCGCCCATCTGCCAAAATAGCCATTGCAGAACCTCTGCGCGATCGCGAATATTTGCTGAAATCAACTTTCCGGTTTTTTCTGCTAAATACAGCAGAATTGCACCAGACTCGAAAACAGAAATCGGTTCGCCACCCTCAGCAGGTTCGCGATCCACGATTGCAGGGATGCGATTGTTGGGGGAAATCTTTAGAAACTCTGGTTTAAACTGATCGCCCGTGCCAATGTTGATCGGAACGAGGGTGTAGGGTAGCCCAACTTCCTCTAGAAACATAGTAATTTTGTGTCCGTTTGGCGTCGTCCAATAGTAAAGGTCGATCATGATGATGTCTCCTGAATATTACAAAGATTAGGTTTTAGCGATCGCTTTCAGCGCCGAACTGACAGCTCAAAGATCATTAATGCTGTGGTTGCCAATGCGCTCAATTATTTCTCCTCCTACACGCCATGCTGCTTAAACCATGCCTGGAGGCGTTTCCAACCATCTTTGGCTTCTTTCTCCCGGTAAGAGGGGCGATAATCGGCAAAAAAGGCGTGGGGTGCATTGGGGTAGACAATGATGTCAGATTTGCTGGTGCTGGACTTCAGGCGATCGCGCATCTGCTCTACTGTATCCAGGGTAATCCCCGTATCCTTGCCACCATAGAGTCCAAGAATCGGGACACTCAGCGCCGAGGCTATATCGACGGGATGTTTGGGTGTCAGTTCGGTAGCATTGCCCACCAGACGCCCGTACCAAGCCACGCCTGCCTTAACTTGGGGATTGTGCGCTGAGTACAGCCAGGTAATGCGTCCGCCCCAGCAAAAGCCGGTAATCGCCAATTTATCGGCATTCCCCTCGGCTGACTTTACCGCCCAGTCTACCGTAGCATCCAGATCGGACAGCACTTGGGCATCCGGGACTTTGGCGACTACTTGGCGAATTTCATCAACGTTGCTTAACTTTAAAACATCGCCCTGGCGCACAAACAATTGGGGTGCGATCGCTAGGTACCCCAATTTGGCAAAGCGACGGCAAACATCCTGAATATGCTCGTGTACACCAAAGATTTCCTGAATCACTAGGACGATGGGAAAAGTTCCTCTTTTTGCGGGCATCGCCCTGTAAGCTGGAATTTCGCCATCTTTAACCGGAATTTTCACCGCACCCGCGACTAATCCCTTGGCATCAGTCGCAATCGTTTTGGCAGAAATGGGTTGCACTGCTAGGGCAAAACCTGTTGTCAGGGTAGCCGTAACCATAAATTGGCGGCGCGTGATTTCTTTCATTCTCTTTACCTTGAGCTATGCAGTCTCAATCCTAGTTAAGGAGGAAATGAGCTGTAACCAAACAGCCATTAGGCAGATGCAATAGCTAGGAAATCTAATTATCAAGAGCGAAAACAAGTGTAAACAAAAAATAAAGTTGTTGACTAGAAAATAAATTTCTATCTAAAAAATAAAGCTTGCCACGGGTAAATACCTGGGGTAATTGGGAAGTTATGGATAGGACGCGCTCGCCCTCAGCTAACCCACCTGTCAACCACTGGACACGCGCCGCTACTGTGTGCGAGGCGATCGCATAGAAACACAACTTACAGCTTTAATCAAGCAGATGCGCTCTTAAAGAAATTGGTTAGGAAGATGGCACTGCGAATCCAAGTATGAAGTAGAATTTGCCGTTAAACTCAAACTCTCTGAGCATCTCCATACCAAGTTTTTGAGTATGCGCCCGAAGACTTCGCAAATTGTCATTGACTACGAAAGCAACGCCAGCATTGAACTGTGTGGCGACTTGAGCAAGAAGTGCCTGAAATAAACCTTGTAAGATACCACTTCCACGGTAAGTAGTTGCAATACAAACCGGACCATACCAAAAGGAACGGTAATTGCTTAAAGGTTGCCTATTAAACATTATTTCTGGATACAAGCTCATTATATATTTGAGCAAAGGAATCTCCTGAGAGTATTCTTGAGTTGTTGCACAAACATATCCAACCACTAGGTTCTCTTGCACAGCAACCATTATTGCTAAACTTTCGTTAATCGCTGCCAGATGAAAATCATCCTTAAAGTCAATTGATAGAAAGCCATTCTGCCTTTCTAGCTCAGACAAGTTAGACACGAGATTCTTTCTATGCAAAGCGAGGATTTCAGGATAATCAGCCGCTAATGCTCGTCTAAAAATGATGTTCGTCATGTTTGTTATATCTCTTGTAAATTAGCTCAAGGATAGGTATGAGCGCCGTAATATAGCAATTTTGTTAAAGTTTTAAACAGGTATTTTTCCTGACGTAGAGACGCGATATATTTTGTCTTTATTGAAGTTTACGGATTATTTAAGATGGTTATAAGCTGTAATACTACTTGCCTGCGGCTATTGAAAAGTTAAAATTTATTCTTCAATAAAATTCAGTCCATGAATTGAGTTAGTACACGTTCCAACTCATCCGGTTGGAAACTACCCTCAGCAGGTTGCCGATTCTGATGCGCTGGTTCCAAATAAAGGTATTCACAATAAACATTCGTAAATTGAGTGTGGCGTTTAATCGCCCAATCAAAGATACAAGCTCCCGTTAACACAGCAAAGGAAAAATCTGTATTTTGCAGCGCGGAATGACTGAAGTTGGCATCGGTTAAGTTCGCTTTCCTAAAAGACGTTCCGGGATTGCTTTGAATCACTTGAATTAGCCATTTGAGAATACGGAAGGTCAAGAACGCGGAAACGAACATCAGCAGTAGGAGGAACAATCCTTGAACGATTGCTCCATCAACGAAGCCAAGGATGCTAACAATCACAAGCCCAAGGGTGAGCGTCACCATTACCGCCAACAGTACAGCAATGGCTGCAATGTTCAAGAAGCTCGTGATTTGTGGAAAGCGGAAGGCAATCTTATCCCGGATGAAGCTTCCAAACACGAGAGCTAATATCGGAAGCGCACTGAAAAAGAAGTTGAGTCCCTTATTAGAGCGATCGCCCAACAATACCATTGACACTTGGGCAGCGATCGCGCTAAAGACGAGTAAAACAACTGGACCAACGATAGCGGCAGCAACTAGAATATTTACCTGGCGGCGGCTCTGCCCCGTTTTGACCCTCTCAAACGTTGCCCCAATTAAGGTCGCCCCGGTGAAATTGCACCCCCGCAAGTCAGAGCCACTGAAGTCTGCGCCAGCCAAGTCTTGCCCTTTGAAAGAGCAATTTTGCAAGTTTCGGTTGGCGTAGTTTCGGTTGGTCATTATTTGCTGGCTGCGTCAGTATCAACAGCTACAGAGTATAGTTCCATATAATTACCCGATGGTAGGACTTACCATTGACAGAAGCTAAATTCTGGGTAGTCGCCCCAGCTTCTTTTCTAGGGGTTTCAGGATAAAGCCAAGCGCTACCCAAAGAGACAGATTTCAGTTTATACCCATTTTAAATTAACCTTCTTGAGGCATAACTTCTCTCAGATTTTTTTAAGTTGTGGATAAAGGGATTGATATCGCATCCAAGCCTCTTCTAAGTTTGAATCAACTGATTGGGGAGTTGCAGCAAGCGTTGGGGTGGCTGCCAGTTTGAGCGTGTCATTAGCATCTGCGTATACACTAATTCCGATACCCGCCAATAGAGCAGCACCACGCGCGGAAGCAGCAGCAACGGTAGTTGCATAGAGGGGTATTCTCAATACATCAGTTAGTAATTGTTTCCAAGGCATTTCTGCCGTTCCACCGCCTGCTAAACGCAGTTCTTTCGCTTTAAAATCTGTTGCCTCCAGTGCCTCAAAACCTTGTCGCAAGGCAAAAGCAACCCCCTCTAAAGCTGCCCGCATCAGGTGCGCCTGTGTGTGATGAAGTCCAAGCCCCACCCATGCCCCGCGTACATAGGGGTCAAGGTGTGGAGTTCGCTCACCCGTGAGGTATGGCAAAAATGTCAACCCTTCACATCCTGGGGGCACAGAAAACGCTTTAGTATAGACTTGCTCCCAGCTCAAGCCGAGGATACCTCGCACCCACTCAAGCGCTAACCCCGCATTTTGCATTGCTGCAAGGGTGTACCACTGCTTAGGTACGGCGGTTCGATAGAGATGTGTACGACCATGAGGATCGATAATGGGTTGCGATCGAGGTGTAATGATTTGAGCGCCTGTGCCGATGGTTAGTTGAACTAATCCAGGCTCTAGTAGTCCGTTACCAAGCGCTGCCGCTGCCGTATCCGCAGCACCAGCGATCACGGGTAAGCCAACAGGTAAGCCAAGATGCTCTGAAGCAACAGTTGTTAGATAACCTGCGATCGCACTAGAGGGGATAATTTTTGGTAACTGATCGCAACGTAGATTCAGCGCTGAGATGGCATCCCCTGCCCAGTTGTCCGACACAACATCGTAAAGCAAAGTACCACTAGCGTCAGATGGTTCGGTTGCAACTTCTCCAGTCATCCGTAACCGCAGCCAATCTTTTGGCTGAAGTGCCCAACGGGCTTCGGTGTAGACAGTAGCCTCGTGTTCTCGTAGCCACAGCAAGGTTAGCCCCGCCATACCCGCCGTAATCGGGTTGCCCAAGCGCTCTAGAATAGCGGCATTAAGCGAATGATAAGTGTTAAGCGTGGCACTAGAGCGAGTATCTGCCCAGAGGATAGCAGGACGCAGGGGCTGACCCGACTCCGAAGCTAGGACAACACCGTGCATTTGCCCTGAAAGTGCGATCGCCTGTACTCGATCGGCATGATTTCCTACAGCCTTCCTCACAGCCGAGGCAACAGCTAACCACCAATCTTCTGGTTCCGACTCAGCCCATCCAGGGTGGGGTGCATGAACAGGATAAGAGCTTGACGCCTCACCTATAGTGGTTCCGTCTGTCGCTAGGAGCAATGCCTTAGCAGAGCCTGTTCCTAAATCAATGCCAAGCAGCATTAGGCTAGTCCTCAAATCATTCAGCGTCTTAGCAAACGGGCGATCGCTTTCACCAATTCCTCAGGTTCCACAGGCTTCGAGATGTGCATCCCAAATCCGGCAGCTAAGGCTTGCTGCTGATTGATTTCTCCAGCATAGGCAGTAAGTGCGATCGCAGGAATCGTGCCTCCCTGTTGGGGCGACCACTTTCTAATTTGCCGAATCAGCGCATAACCATCCATCTCTGGCATCCCAATGTCACATAACAACAGATCGGGGACAGATTGATTCAGGTGGGTCAATGCCTGTACACCCGAAGCGGCTGTCGTAACTTCTGCACCAGATTGCGTCAGTGTGAATGCTGCCAACTCCCGCATATCTGCATCGTCGTCCACAACCAAGACCCGAACACCTGCTAAGTCTGTCGCACTTTCTGAATGCCTGCGATCGGAAGAGGGTTCCGGCTCAACGAGGTTTAACGGGAGCCGGATGGTAAATGTAGCCCCTAAGTTTTGTCCTAAGCTGTCTGCTTGAACGGTTCCTCCATGCAGTTCGGTAAAATGACGGACGATCGCCAGTCCCAATCCCAATCCGCCGAATTGTCGGGTCGTTGTCCCATCTTCTTGACGGAAGTAGTCAAACACATAGGGTAAGAAGTCTCGACTGATGCCTTTTCCAGTATCTTTGACTTGAATCTGAGCATACGTGCCAACTTGCTCTAGTCGCACTTCGATTCGTCCTCCGCTTGGGGTGAACTTCACGGCATTGGAAAGGAGGTTCCAGACTACTTGTTGCAGGCGATTCGTATCGCCTAAAACCGTTCCTGAAACGGGATTAAATATAGTTTGGATTTGAATGTGTTTGGCTTCGGCTGCTAGTCGTACCGTTTCTAGGGCGGCTTCAATCGTTCCTGCTAGATTTACGGGAGCGACGTTTAACGTCATTTTTCCTTGCAGAATGCGCGAGACATCCAACAAGTCCTCAATTAATTGGGCTTGCAGCTTGGCGTTGCGTTCGATCGTTTCCAGCGCTTGCTGCGTTTTTGTGGCATCGAGTCGCCCAGTTCGGAGCAATTTTGTCCAGCCCAGAATCGGGTTGAGGGGCGATCGCAACTCGTGGGACAACACCGCTAAAAATTCGTCTTTAATCCGGTTAGCGGTTTCTGCTTTTGCGCGATCGCGTTGAGCCGCCCGGTACAACTGAGCATTGTCGATCGCCAAGGAAGCGCGACGAGCTAATTCCTCTGCTAGTTGCAAATCTGCCGGGGTGTACTGTCGTTCTGATTCGGCGGCGATAAAGGAGATAACCCCTAGAATTCGTGCCTGAGTTCGTAGTGGCACCGTCATTACAGATTTGAATCCCACCTGCCGTAGAATCTCTAAATGCTCTGCATCACGCGCTGCCTGCACCAACAGTTCATCGGGAATATCGGGCACTAAATCCGGTTGTCCAGTCCGCAATGTCAATGCAGCACCGCGAGGGTCATCTGGGTTTATCGGATACTTGTCTCTAATCTGATATGCCCATTCCAGCTTGGCAGGGTTGATGTGAGCAACCGCAATCTGCGCGATCGCACCGTTCTCTTCTATCATGTGAACCGTACACCAGTCGGCTAATTCCGGCACCGTAAGCTGTGCGACGCGCTCTAGAGTCGTTTGATAATCCAGTGAGGATGCAAGCACGGCACTCGCCTCAGAGAGAAAGTGTTGGGCAAGCTCTAACCTGACGCGCTCAGTTACATCTACCACATAAACTAAAACCCCTTCGACCTGACCATTTGAGTTAACAGTCGGAAGATAGTAAACGTTGTAGTAACCGGGACGGCGATCGCCGCGTCCGGGAACATTCACCGCAAAGTTCGGTGAAATAAAGGGATTTCCTGTGGTGTAGATCTGATGAAAGACTTCAACTAATTTGGGATCGAATTGCCCAAAAAGTTCTGGAATGGAATGTCCTAAGTGTTGCTCGCGGCTTAATCCATTAATTTCTGCTAATGCTTCGTTGATGGCAATAAATCGCTGCTTTTCATCTAACAGAGCAAGTCCAATGGGTGATGTTTCAAAAATAGTTTCCAGTTGGCGCTGTGCGGCTTCTGTCTGAGAACGGGCAAGGCGTTCGCGTTCTAACAGTTGTTCTCGTTCTTGTTCTGCTTGCTTGCGCTCCGTCACATCCAGCACAAGCGATAACACCGAAATCATCCGTCCCGATTCGTCCCTGAGACTGGAGTTATACCACTCGCAATGCACAATGTTGCGATCTTTCGTGTAATTGCGGTTGTATGAAAAAATATGGGGTTCTTCACCATAGACCAGCCGTTGGCAGACTTCAGCAACTGGTTCCAGGTCTTCCTCAAAGACAAAAGGTATCTCTGTTAAAGATTTGCCCAGGATTTCTTCGGCTTTCCAGCCCAAAATGCGCTCTGCACCAACAGACCACCGAATGACTCGAAAGTCTCGATCCCATTCAACCACTGCCATTGGAGAGTTTTCAACATGGAAGTTGAGCTTTTGTAGCGCTTGACGCAACGCCTCTTCCGCTTGCTTGCGTTCTGTGATATTTATGACGACACCAATCGAGTGCTTGGGATTTCCCTGAACATCATAAGTAAACTTTCCTCTCGCTTCCACCCAGTGAACCGAGCCATCTGACCAACGTAGGCGATATTCATGGTGATACTCTTTCTTTTGGGCTATCGCTTGCTGAAATTTCGCCTCAGCTTCTGCTAGGTCATCGGGATGAACCCGACTTGCCCAAACTTCATGGCTGGGTTCGCATTCATTCGGTTGTAGACCCAGGACGGTGAAGTGGCCTTCTGACCAAAGCAATGCATCGGTCTGGATGTCCCAGTCCCACGTTCCCATGCGTCCCACCTTCAAGGCGAGTTGCAGGTGAGCTTCACTTTCTCGCAATTGTTCTTCTGCCCGCGATCGCTCTACGGCTAGCCAGGTTTTTTGAGCAATTCGCTCCATCTGTACCACATCTTCCTCCGTCCAGCGCCGGGGAGCCACATGGTGCAACACTAACAATGCAACAAATCGCCCTTCTTTCACTAAGGGAACACACACGAGAGACTTGGTTTGAATTGCATCAAAGGCAGCCGCCCCAACTCCGGCTGTCCGAGGATCGCGATCGACATCATCTACGACAATAGTTTTGCCCTGCTTTAATTCAGCAATGAGTTCACGACCAAACGAATCCATGTGATGGCTACCAACGATGCTGATGACACCATTGCAATAGTCGCGATCGACGATGACGTATTCCTGAGTGGAATCAATTTCACCGTAGGTACAGCGAGTGACATTGAAGTGCTCTCCTGCGGAGTGAACCACCCGCCACATAATTTCCTTCGAGTCTTGAATGGCACGAATCGCATCGTTCAGTTCAATCAGAAACTGCTGCTGTCGTTCTTTTTCCTGTAGCTCTGCCAGCAGTGACTCAATCTGTTGCCGAGCCTGAACTTCGGCTGTCACGTCAATGTTATAAATCAACACACCCTGAATAATTCCCTCAGCATCCCGCCAAGGCGCAAAGATGCAGTTGAAAAATCCCTGTTGCAACACGCCATCGCTGTTTCGATCCCAGTAAGCAGGCGACTCATTTCCAATGAACAGTTCTCCCGTCCGGTAAACGCGATCGAGCGCTTGAAAGTAAATTTGTCCCTTTAGCTCGGGGAAAACGTCCCGCATTGATTTGCCGATAATGTCTGAAGTGCGCCCAGCCACTTGCAGATAGGTTGGATTGGCAAATTCATATATAAGATCGGAACCTTTCACAATTCCAATCATGGCAGGCAATTGCATCAGGATGTCATGCAACCGCTGGCGTTCGGTTTCGGCTTCGAGTCGGGCAGATTGTTCTCGTTTTAAAAGGCGATCGCGCTCCGCTTCCATTTGTTTGCGTTGGGTGATGTCAACCGAAACGCCAATCATGCGAACTCCTCGTCCCGTCTCATCCCGATAGACTTGCCCCTGACTGTTGAGCCAGCGCACAACGCCGTCTGGACAAATTACTCGATACTCCGGTGTGTAGGGCTGTTCTCCAGCCATTGCCCCTGCCGTCGCTTGGATCACCTGTTGTCGATCATCTGGATGAATGAGCGCAACAAACTCTTCTCCCGTCCCTTCATAAAGACCCCAAACGTCTAGAGCATTAGCAGAACACACCACTCGATTGCTCTGCAAATCCATATCCCAGACAACCGTTTGAGCTGCCGTCAGTGCTAATTGCAGGCGTTCATCGCTTTCTCGGAATGCCTGTTCAACCTGTTTGTAATCGGTCACGTCTTTGAAGATAACGACGGCTGCAATAATCTGTCCCTGGTTATCTAAAATCGGTGCTGAGTTGACGTTAATGAAGACGCGGCTACCATCATCTCGATGAATTTCTATCTGTTCGTTGGTGACGACCTCACCTGTTTTTAGCGATCGCACCAATGGATACTCATGAGGGGCATAGAGCTGACCATTTAAGCGAAAGATTTCACAGGGAATCAGGGGTGCATATTCCTCAAGCTCAAGCAACTGTTCGTAACCATACCCAACAATTTGCTTGGTTTGTTCGTTCGCCAGAGCTAACTTACCAGATGCCGCATCAGCAATCATGACTCCAGCAGGCATTTGTCGCAATACGGCTTCAAATCGGGCGCGTTCAATTTCAAGCTCGTGCAACAACCGTTCTCGTTCTGCCTCCGCTTGCTTGCGATCGCTAACATCTCGAAAATAAATGGCTACCCCTGCGGTCGAGGGATAGGCATTCGCCTCTATCCAACACTGGATCGGTTCCCCAAATTCTTCCCACGAAACAGGAACCTGTTGTGCCACTGCCCGATGTAGTTCCCGATATGCAATGCCACCGACCAACTCAGGAAAAACCTCATTCCAAACGTGCTTTCCCAGTAACTCTTCTGGCGTTTTGTGCAGGATTTGAGCCGCCGCCCGATTCACGTAGGTGTAGCGCCAGTCGCAATCGAAGGCGACAAAAGCATCTGTAATGCTTTCAAGAATCGTTGCCACCTTGCCCTCAGTTTCTTGGGCAGCGAGCAACTGTTCGCTTTCAAGAGTGCGGGCAAAGCGCTCAATGACTTCAGATCGAGAAATTCCTCGCTTGTGAGCCTCTCGATCGAGCGATCGCCATGCTGTATCGGTGAGAGATAGGCTAACCCGTTGTTTCGTCTCTGAGTTCCAATTGCTAACAAACTTGCCTGTGCCGTCGCGCTTCATGAACAGCCATCCGTATACATACACGGTCTTCTCTATTCAATCTGAGTCGCTACGTCAGGAGAATCCGTCTTAAGAGAGATGCTTTGGAGAGAGGGAATACGGATGCGGATGATACCTACGAGAATCGGGCTAGCGTTCCTTCCTTTAGCGCCAAACTCATGTAAATTACGCAAGTGTTCGGCAACAGTTTCGACGAAAAGTGACGACTCTCAAAGAGCCAGAAACCTTTTTGCGACTTGAGCCGAAATCTAATTTCTGGGGAGGTCTAATGGGTTAGTCTATACTGACAGATGGCAATTCCTACCGGGTGAAGATAGGCTTGTTCGACCAGCATCGCCAACAATTAGTGGAAAAAGATGCACCCCTGGCTGCGAGGATGCGCCCACGTACTCTTGATGAGTTTATCGGGCAAGACCACATCCTAGGCTCCGGGCGTTTGTTACGCCGTGCGATTCAAGCTGACCAGCTTTCTTCCCTGATTTTTTTTGGCCCACCGGGTACGGGGAAAACAACTCTGGCTCGGATTATCGCCAATACCACCCGCGCTCACTTCATTGCGATTAATGCCGTCCTTTCTGGGGTAAAAGAAATTCGGGATGCGATCGCTACCGCTCAAAAACGCCAAAAAGAACACACTCAGCGCACAATTCTTTTTGTTGACGAGGTTCATCGCTTCAATAAATCTCAACAGGACGCCCTGCTTCCTTGGGTGGAAAATGGGACGGTGATTCTCATTGGTGCAACCACAGAAAATCCCTATTTTGAAGTTAACAAAGCTCTTGTCAGCCGTTCCCGCATCTTTCAGCTGAAGCCCCTCAATGAAGCTGACTTACACCGCGTTCTCGAACAGGCACTCGCTGACTTAGAACGCGGTTATGGTCAGCTATCTGTAATCTTAGAGCCGGATGCGAGCGCACATTTGGTCAATGTCGCTAACGGTGATGCCCGTTCCTTACTCAATGCCTTGGAATTAGCCGTCGAAACCACACCCCCCGACGAAACTGGAACGATTCGCATTACGCTATCTGTCGCGGAGGAATCGATTCAGCAAAGGGCAGTTCTGTATGACAAGGAAGGAGACGCCCACTTCGATACGATTAGTGCTTTTATCAAAAGCTTGCGCGGTTCCGACCCCGATGCAGCTTTATACTGGCTAGCAAAAATGGTTTATGCCGGGGAAGACCCCCGCTTCATTTTCCGGCGAATGTTAATTTTAGCCAGCGAAGATGTGGGACTCGCTGACCCTAATGCCTTAGTCGTCGTCAATGCCTGCGCTAGTGCTTTTGAGTGGGTGGGGATGCCAGAAGGGCGCTATCACTTGGCTCAAGCCACGCTTTATCTCGCCAACGCGCCCAAATCTAACAGCACGATGGGATTTTTTGATGCGCTAGCGGTAGTTGAGAAGGAACGGGAGGCGGAAGTCCCCAATCACCTGAAAGATGCCAACCGGGACAAGAAAGGATTGGGACATGGTGCAGGCTATCTTTATCCTCACGCCTACCGCGACCACTGGGTAGCACAACAGTATTTACCGAGTAGTTTGCAGGGACAGGTGTTTTATCAACCTTCAACACAGGGATTTGAAGGAGAAATTAAGACGCAGGTGGCGCGTCATCGGGAAGCGCAGTTGGAAGCAGTGGCAGAGGGTGTTTTTATCTCACCCGTGGAAGTGCTAACAACAGGACCAACTGACCGCACAGTTGACCGTTGGTTGCAACGCACGTTGAGTCAGATTGGCGAGCAACTTGCAGGGATACGCGATCGCATTTTCACCCTTGCACAACTTCAGCGTCACCATGTCATTTTGGACTTGAATGCCGGGAGTGGTTTACTCACCTTTGAAGCTTTGCGTCGCGTACCAGAAGGTGGCGTTTATGCCTGTACTCGCACTGCTGATGAAGCAAAGGCACTCCAAGAGCAAGTGGTAGCGCTTCCAGAACTCAATCGTCCCGTCCTATTGAGTGCTACCTTAACCCAATTGCCAAAGGTTTTAGCTGCCCAATCCTCTGATATCCGATTTGACTGCATCATCGGGCGCAATGCACTTATCCACGAACCGGATAAAGCAGCAGCAGCCAAATGGTTAGCCCAATTACTGCAACAGTCGGGCGTTTTGGTACTTGCAGAAACAGTGCCACGCCACACGCAACGACTTTATCGTTTGCTCGAAAAGTCGAAACCCAATGCCGACTTATACCAGCGATTAGTGGCAGCGGAAGAGGCAATTTACAGCGACATGTCAGATCCAATGGTCAACTGGGATGCGTTTGATTTGAGAAAAGCTTTCGAGTCGGCGGGATTGGTGGTTGAAGTAACTGAGGAGCGATCGCAAACCTCCATGCATATTACACCAGCCTTAATTGACCGCTGGTTCGCAACGACTTCTGTAACGAATAGACCCTCCTATGCGGCGCATTTGGCGAAGCACCTCCAAGAACAAGAAATTCGGACTATAAAAGAGCTATTTATCCGCTCCCTGCTTCATCAGACCGTTAATTGGGAAAGCGCGATCGCTTTTGTACAATCTTCGTTATCGTAGGGGACGTGACAAATTTTCGATTCATTTCGAGTATTTAGGCTATGGAAGAAGTTTTTCAGATACTCAAAAAAGTCACTCTGGCACTAGTTGGTGGTGGAGCGGCGCTTTTAGCTTTCTATATGGCACTGTTTTTTTCGATTATGGTTCTGGTTCCTACCAGTTCTCCCAATCAACTAGAAGAATGGACATACACTGTGGTAACAGTGTATGGCATCAAATTAAATCTACTCTCGATACAACGATTGAAAGGGGCTGCTATTGGTATCAGTGTTGTCCTTCCCCTTGCTGCTGTTGCTTGGTTTTCACTCCGAGGATTCATTCACCAACGGTAGTAATAACAAATAATTTGCGCTCCAGCAGCAGTTGAATAAAACAAAAGTTTAGTTTCAACGCTTAGCGTAATCTATGGGCTGTGTTGCGATCGCGCTGGCAAGTTCACCTTGATTTTGTAATTTTTTGTAAAAGGTACTTCGTCCTAAAAATTAGGATAAAAAGAGGTAGGCATCTAGTTAAAAAGGAACTAAATTCGTGAGTCAGTCTATTTCTAAATTGGTGGATACCCTGCCAACCAGCAGCATGACCGTTTATATGCTGCGATCGCTCGATTATGTCGTTCCCGGTGAGTGGCAAAACTTGGTGGGATTTGAAAATACTATCCGTGCGGTGACAGGTGTTACCGACAAAGGTCTGATTGAGGAGATTGGCGAAAGAGCGATCGCGCTGTACAACGATCCAACCCAGAGTTATCAACAAACCTTATGGCTTTACCGAACAATTGACCGTGCTGATAGTGCCATTGGTGCAGCAGCACTAGCGAACAAAGTTGGCGAGAAAATCAGCTTCCTGAATTTTTTAAACCAGCTTACTCCCAAAGCGGATACCGTACAAGCGATTGATTTGTCCCTAAAGCTGGTTGTCGAGTTGATTGCCTTTTGTCGGTTGCACGGCATTCCTACCAGTATTGAAGCATTTAGAACTTCTTTAGGAAACTATCACAACGAATCCATAATGCGAATGGCTGCGCTAGTTGCTGTTGATGGATTGATTCCGCTTGGCCCCAACTTCATCCTCAAAGCTCAATCTATTCTTAGCCAGGTCAATCCTTCGCAATTAGAAGGAAATACTACCTATCAGAGTATTAACAGTGCAATTCCTGGCGGTACTACGGCTGGAAAATTAGGCTTCATTGGTGAGAGTTTTGCCTCAGTTAACGGCTGGATGAATAACTTTGTTGCATCTCGTGGGTTAACACAAGAAAATGTTTTGGGGCACTTACAACAGTTTATGAATACGGCTGATAGTAAGTTGGATTATTTAGCTGCATTCCTAGATATGTCAACTAATTACTACGAGTATACAGGTACCCAAACTGTGGCTCGAAATTTGATTTTACGAGCAGCCGAACAGACTGAAGGTAAAGCTAAAGACAAAAAGAAAAAGCACAAGGAAAAAGAAAAGGAAAAGAAAAAAGATAAAAAAAAGAAAGATTAACGAGAGCGCGATCGCTGCTCCTTTTCTCAAAGCTTATCGAGTGCGATCGCATTCAGCATTAGCGAGGATAGCGATCGCATTAATGACACCAGCGACGATGAAAAATATAGCTAGTGGCTTTCCTTGGTCTACCCTAACCCAACATTTTAAGCTTGCCGCGCTACTACGGCGATATGCGATCGCACTGACGAACTAAAGGAGATAAGAGATGAAAGCTATATGGGAAAAGATAGATAAATGGCTTAGAGTAAATGCACCAAAAGTATTGGATAATTTGCAATCAGGAGCCACTGAGGAAGAAATTCAACGAACAGAAAATTTCTTCTGTATTAAGTTTCCTAAAGATGTCAAAGAGTCCTATCTCATTCATAACGGTCAGGTTGATGAACAGTCTTACTCCCTTTTTCCACATCTTGAATTTCTCTCTCTTGAAGCGATGATTACAGTATGGCAATCCTGGTATGAGATGAGCAACGAAGGTTTTAAATATTCACCAGAAGATATAGAAGAAGGTGTTTGGAAAGGTTGGTGGCATCCGAAATGGATTCCTCTAACCTACGAAAGTAATGGCTCATGTAAATGTCTAGATTTAGCTCCAGAACCCGGTGGTGAAGTAGGCCAGATTATTATCGTAGAGTGGCAAGAACCTATTAGAAGTATAATTTTTTCTAACTTTAGGACGTGGCTAACTGGATTTGCTACTGAACTCGAACATGGAGAATATCGCTTCTCTGAAGATTATGGTGGATTGGTAGATAGAAGTGATGTCTGACTTGTCGAACCCTAGAGAAGACACTTCGCCAAAATACCCAGCGTGTGAAAAAAATGCCATTTCAGTAAGTGAAGGAGGACTACAATCAAGTTGCTCTCTAAGCTTCTCCGTTCACTCCTCCCCATGTCCTCGATTTCCTCAATCAGATTCTCCCAGTCCACCTCTGCATAGTCCTGACTCCGCAATTTTTTTACAGTCGTTTCTATCCATTAGACTTAATCGGAAATAGAGTAGTTTAGAAGTGAAGGGTTGTTGCTCGAAGACCGAGGTGTTTACGATGTTGAGCTACGGCGCTATCCACAATAAACCTCATGTGTTTCAAAGCTTGACTGGACTCAAAGTAGAAGAATTTGAG
>NZ_JAMPJY010000077.1:0-16325 GCF_039961875.1 Trichocoleus sp. ST-U2
TTGTGGATTGCACAACTTCCGTCTCAGCTATCGCTAGCTGGTGACAGCTTAGGGTGAAAGGAATAGAAACGATCCCACTTTTCTCTACAACCTCTTATTTCCGATTAAGTTTATTACATAGCGTCCCATCCGGCTGATGTCCATCTCATCGTGTTGCATCCCACACAGGCGAGACGGGACAGAAATCTTAGGATTGTAGGCAGAGACATCATACTCGCGGAGCCATTCAGATACATCCCAAGCACAAATATGAGATGCGTGGAGGGTAATGTTTCCATCTGGATTCGCATAATCCAACAGAAAATGAGCCGCTTCCAGGGGAATCACAACCCGTTGTGCGACAACTTCAACTTCTTGCTGACTGCACGCTGGGCGCTGTCCCGCTTTCAAGTCAGCGCGGCGCACGATGTACACGACAGAATCAGCTAACTCTCGAAGTGTAAGTAAGTCTCTGATGAGTCTTTTGGTCGCCTTACTTTTGGGGATAGGGTTACTGAGCAACTGCTCTACCCCAGTCGTGAAGGCTGTGTCCATCAGCACCAGATAATCTTCTGTCAACCCAATCTGATGGATAGTTTGCTTAATCTTGACGGGGGTTCTATCTGGTAATACCAGCTTCCAGCGCTCTAAGTTATTTACACCATCCCAACGGATCAAATAGACGAAATCTTTAAATTCTATGTTGGTAGTTCTCTCAAGCAACCTCATATAAAATTCCAAGAGATTTTGAGAGATGATAGAGAATGTCTTGAGAAAATCTTGCACAAAGTCTTGCGCTTCGATAAACCGGGCAAGTTCTTTGAGGAGTTCCTCGATTTGTTCTGGAAGTTCATCCAAATCGTAAATTAAGGGAATGGTTTGGAGAATATTTGCTATCGATTTACCGTAATTGACCGTAAACATTTCGCTTTTATCAGGGTCAAAAACCGGATGTGCGGTACTCAAAACGGGTGGAAAGGGAAACTTTAAGGAAGTTTCGGATTGCCACTCTGTATTAGCTCCGATCGGAGTTACAACCTCCAGCGTTTCGGTATCAATTTCGTAGGGACGACCAGCATCATAGGTTACTAGCAGACGCTCGTTGGCATCGTCTCGAAATTTAATGGGCAGAAAAGCTGTATTCAACTCGTTGCGGAAGCCAAGAGAAAGAGAAAATCGCGAAATGCCATGATTGCGAAATTGATACTTGACATACTCGCTGCCAGGCCGGGTTGCCTTATCGGCGTAGTAACATGGCGGCTTAACCAGCCGCGTTTTCAACCCCACTTCACCTTGGCGATCGAAGTCAAGCCGATAAATCATCCCATCGCCACCTAAAAGGGATGTTCCGTCAGCATCTGGAGCATCTCCGGAGTTGACAGAGCCTACTGGCGCAACGATAAAGACGTGACCCTGCAAATCATCTGGTAACTCTCCATGAATCTGCATTTTGATGTCGCTAAGTTCGTAGCGATTTGCCGTCATTATTGACTCTGGAACTGGCGGACAACAGCCTGGTACAGATGAGATTGAGTCAAGAATTGGTTCTTTCATGTTATGGCTGCCTAGGTCTCTATTGAAAGAAGTAAAATACTCAAGAAATTGCTGAAAGTAATCCATTAACAAACTTACGCAATGTGAAACTTCTTCTTAGCCCTCCTAAAAAGTAGGGTTAGGGGAGTGCAAACGTAATACCATTAGGGCTTATCGATGCAAAATTTGAATTGTTGTAACTGCCTAGATGCAGGACTTTCACAATTCAAATTTAAAATCTCAAATGGTATAAACTGTACCAATTTAGATTCTCCTTAAAAAAGAAGAGTTCTAATCTCTAAAGCTGTACATTGCGTAAACTTGACTCCTTTGAAACTGTCTGGCTTTTTGCACAGCCGTTTCAGCATCGGAGATTATCCAATTTGCTCATGAAACTGTATATCTAGGCTGTGTTGAATCCGAGCGTTTTCAAAGCGATACAGAAACTCCTCTGTAGATAACTGATATTTACCTACAAATTCCTAGAGTCATTTTCCGTTCGCTGGATATTATTTTAAAGCGATTCTCATACCCAGACGCCGCGCGATCGCAATCTAGCGCAGAACGCTCCTCGATTATCTGTTTTAACAAGTCTGGGTAATTGCAGATAATCTTGACAGCCCAATTAATTTGTTTTGGAATAATTAATGATATGTAAGGTGAGCGTTGCCCACCCTACACCTTACTGTTTAAGCGCTAAAGTATTTAGCTGCGGGGTGATAGGCGATAATCGCAGTCGTAGATTGTTCGGGATACAGTTGTTCGCTTTCATCCATGTGAAGGTTGATGCGATCGCTTCCTAGTAACTCCAGCAATTTATATTGATCCTGAATATTCGGACAAGCCGGATATCCAAAACTGTACCGAGAACCTTGATAACGCTGCGCCAGAACATCCCGAATCTTATCCGGTTCTGATGCACCCAAGCCTAACTCCCGGCGGATTCGGGCGTGAAGCCACTCTGCCACAGCCTCCGCCGTTTGTACCGCCAAGCCGTGGAAGTACAGATAATCGCTGTATTGATTATTTGCAAACAACTTCTGCGCGAATTCCGTCGCAATATCCCCCACCGTCACCGCCTGCATCGCAAACACATCAACGTGTCCCGACTCAATAGGTGCAAAGAAATCAGAAATACACAGACGACGCATGGACTTCTGACGAGGGAAATTGAACGTCGCAACAACATTCTTCTCCCTCTCTTCTTTCGCATCTTTACAATTCATAAATTCCGGATCGTACAAATGTAGCGAATTTCCCTCCGCCTGACACGGAAAATACCCGTAAACAACTTGCGGATGCAGCAAATTCTCCTCTACAACCCGCTGTTTCCACTCCTTCAAAATCGGGTAAACTTTTTCCTCTAAAAACTGATTGTATTCCTCACGAGACTGTTCCTGCGGCTTGCGGAATTGCCACTGTCCAGCAATCAAAGCCTGCAAATCCAGATACTCAAATACCTCTTCTAATGGAATATCTTCAGCCTGTAATAATTTCGTACCCCAGAAAGGCGGAATTGGACGCTCAATTTCAATTGCCACAGCCTCAGAACGCTGCGTATCTACTTCTACGAGTTGAGCTTCTTGAGCGCTATTTTCTAATGGCACACGAGACGCCTCCTCTACAATAGGCGCATGACCATTTTCCTCAACTTCATCCAAAAATCCCTGCAAATCATCCCAGTTTCCAGCGGATTTCGCAGGCATTAATTTATCCATGAAATGCAGATCGGAAAAAGCATCTTTGCCGTAAATCACCTTACCCTTGTAAGTGTTTTGGCAATCTTCATAGACAAATTTAGGAGTTAGCGCTGCACCCCCTAAAATGACTGGAACCGTAATTCCTTTTTGATTGAAAACTTCCAAGTTTTCTTTCATAAAAGCGGTTGACTTCACCAGTAAGCCGCTCATCGCGATACAATCAGCTTTGTGCTGCTCAAAAGCATCAACGATATTATCAACAGGCTGTTTGATGCCAATATTAACTACCTTGTAACCGTTATTTGACAGGATGATATCCACCAAGTTTTTACCGATATCGTGGACATCTCCTTTAACAGTCGCAATTACTACAGTTCCTTTGGCATTATTTCCAGCATCTTTCTTTTCCATGAATGGCTCTAGATATGCCACTGCTGCTTTCATGGTTTCCGCTGATTGCAATACGAAAGGCAACTGCATTTGTCCGGAACCAAACAACTCGCCGACTACTTTCATCCCATCTAGCAAGAAGGTGTTAATGATATGCAGAGGCGCATATTTTTCTAAAGCTTTGGTAAGTTGTTCCTCTAAGCCGATGCGTTCGCCGTCGATAATGTGACGCTTTAGACGTTCTTCTACAGGAAGATTTTCATCACCAGAGCGATCGCGTTTCGTCGTTTTCCCTTCAAATAGCGTTGTCAATTCTCCCAGCGGATCGTAGGTGCAGATGTTCCCATCAAATTGCCGCTCATCGTAGATTAACTTGCGGCAGACTTCTTGATGCTCTGGCTCAATTTTCGCTAGGGGCAGAATCTTGCTAGCGCTGACAATTGCCGCATCCATCCCCACCGCCATCGCTTCGTGCAGAAACATGGAATTGAGGACGACTCGCGCCGCTGGGTTTAAACCAAAGGAAACGTTAGAAACCCCCAAGATAACGTGGCAACCGGGAAGTTCCTCTCGAATGCGGCGGATGGATTCAATGGTCGCTCTTCCATTCGCTCGGTCTTCTTCGATACCCGTAGAAATCGGCAGGGCAAGGGTGTCAAAAAATATTTCGTGGGCGGGAATGCCATATTCGACAGCAGCACGATAGGCACGTTGTGCGATCGCAAACTTTTTCTCAGCCGTCCGTGCCATCCCCTCCTCATCAATCGTCCCAATTACAACGCCTGCACCGTACTTCTTCGCCAACTCCAACACCTTGAAGAAGCGCTCCTCTCCATCTTCATAGTTAGTCGAATTCAGCAGGCACTTGCCTCCGGAAACCTTTAAACCCGCCTCCATCTTTTCCCATTCTGTGGAGTCGAGCATCAAGGGTATTGTGACATTTGTTACTAGCCGTGACACCAATTCATGCATATCCCGAACGCCATCGCGCCCGACATAATCCACGTTGACATCGAGGATGTGCGCGCCTTCCCGCACCTGCGACTTTGCTAAAGATACTAACCCATCCCAATCTTCTCCATTCAGCAAGTCGCGGCACTTCTTAGAACCACTCGCATTCAACCGCTCGCCCACAATCAGGAATGAATTATCCTGCTCGTAAGGCTGGGCGCTGTAAATTGACGCTGCCGCAGGCTCATAACTAAAGTGGCGCTCTTTTGGCTTCAGAGTTTTGCCAATTTCTGCTAATTGTTGAATATGCTCAGGGCGCGTGCCGCAACAGCCGCCAATTATCTGCACGCCCCAATCTTCTACAAAGTGCATCAGCGCCATCCGCAATTCCATCGGCGTCAGCTTATAGTGAGCATGACCGCCAATGTTTTCGGGTAAGCCAGCGTTAGGAACGCAGGAAACCACAAACGGGGAGTGCTGGCAAAGATACTTGATATGCTCAGCCATCCGATCTGGCCCCGTGGCACAGTTCAGTCCGAGAATATCAATCGGGTAACGTTCCAAAATCGTCACTACGGCGCTAATCTCAGAACCGACTAGCATCGTACCCATGACTTCCATCGTCACCGACACCATCAACGGGCGTCGTTCTCCCTTGCGCTGAAAGACTTCCTCAACCGCATTCAGTGCTGCCTTGATTTGCAGCACATCCTGACAAGTCTCGACAAGAAATAAATCGACGCCGCCGTCGTAAAGCGCCTCAGCTTGTTCTTCAAAGGAAGCTTGCAGTGTGTCAAAGTCAATATGTCCCAGCGTTGGCAGCTTGGTCGTTGGCCCTATCGAACCCGCTACAAACCGGGGTTTCTCTGGGGTCGAAAATTCCGCCGCCACGCGCTTCGCCAGTTCCGCCGCCTTCTTATTTAAATAGTAGGCTTGATCCGCCAGGTCGTACTCTGCAAGCACAATCGAGGCACCGCCAAAGGTATCTGTCTCAATCACATCGGCACCGACTGCCAAAAAGTCCCGATGCACCTTCTCAACAGCTTCTGGTTTGGTGTGTACCAGATACTCGTTACAGCCTTCGTATTCTGGCCCTCCGAAGTCGGCGGCGGTGAGGTTTTGGGTTTGGAGGTTAGTTCCCATTGCGCCATCGAAGACGATGACAGGACGTTCAGGACTGTGGAGGCGAGTCAAGAAGGGGCTGGTCATAGATGGCGGCGTCTTTATGAATAGGTAGTTGCGTTAGGCTTTGAACGATCAGCTTAATCTATTTTGCAGACTTTCTCGTTTTCGGAAGTAACTAAAACTATGAAAGTGCAAGACTGTAACGACGTCTTTTGTTCCATAGCAGTCATTTCCTCAAGAAGTCAGAATCTATTTTAACCGAGATTAGTAGTTTAATTGAGCAAAGCTAAGCCATCAGTCTGAAACCTGCTTTGCATTTATTTAAGGCAAGACTTAGACAAAATTTGCAAAATCCCGGCTCCGAGGAAGGGGAGAGATCGCGTCTTCCAGTCAGGTTGAAGAAAGCCTGAGTAGACTTTTATAAAGAATTGATGAAGAAAGCGAGCGCTCCTGATTAAACTGCTTTTTTATTAGTAAAAACAAGAGTTTTTGTGAAAATTAAATTATGCTAACTTTGCATCTAGAAGGGGGTTTCCTGTCGTTATGTACCCTGACCATCGTTTTCCCCCTAAATCCCTGTTTTCAAGGAAGATTTTTCCGGTTCTCCTCAAGTTATCGGGGAATTAGGGAAATCTTAGGTCTGGCAACTTATTTAGGCGATCGCTACTTGCCCCTCGCTCTCCCTATCCTGTGTTTTATACTAAGCATGAATACTTACCTACATTGAAGGAAGCAGCTAACGCTTGCCAGTGTAGTTAAACTGAGATAACAACGCAGCAAAAGCGCCCCAATGTAGCCTATGTCTCCTGTTACTTTTGACCGCACTCCCTGTGTTTTACTTGTCGAAACCGACGAAATTCTTGTCCAACGCGTCAGCATGGATTTGCGAGAGGCTGGATATACGACTGTGGTTGCACCAGACACCACCAGTGGTTTTCATCAAGCTTGCGAACTTCAGCCAGCTTTAGTCGTCGTAGATCGAGTGCTAACAGGGGATTCAGGATTGAAGTTGTGCAACCAGCTGAGGAATGCAGGTTCTCGCGTGCCAGTACTGCTGTTGATGGCTCGCGATAGCGTAGAAGATCGAGTTGCTTGTCTAAATTCGGGTGCCGATGACTACTTCCTCAAACCCTATCGCACCGATGCCTTTTTGCAACTGGTGCGCCTCTACTTACAGCCGGAAGCGGGTGCTAGCGAACAGTTACGGTTTGGCGAACTGGTTTTAGACTTGTCTACTCGCAGAGCGATGCGGAATGGGCGAGTAATTGACCTGACAATGAAGGAATTTGAACTTCTAAAATATATGATGTCGCATCCCCGTGAGGTTTTAACCCGCGAACAGATTCTAGAAAATGTTTGGGGATACGACTTTATGGGAGAGTCGAATGTGATTGAGGTGTATATCCGTTATTTGCGTCTCAAAATCGAAGAAGAGGGTGAGAAGCGCCTGATTCAGACAGTGCGAGGTGTCGGATACGTTTTGCGGGAAGCTTAGGTTTTGAGTTTTGGGCGTAAATATCAAGGATTAAGGATGAATTTGGACTGGATAGAGCAGCGCTTCAGCACATCTGCCAAAAGCGATCGCAATGTGAAAAAGCAGGCAAGTTTAGTCGTCATGATGCTAGCAGTTTTGCTGATGGGATGTTCGGCATCGGTGCCATCAACCTCCTCTCAGAGTGGGGAACCCGCGCAACCATTGCAGCAGGCGTCGCCAGTATCAGCACCGACATCAGCACCGACGACCCCTGCACAACAAGCGCACTCATCACCGGAAGCATCACCCGCACAGAATAAGAGGGGTCAAACTTTGCCAATTTCAGCCAAGGCAACGATGGCAGGTCAGGTGATTCAGCTAGAAGTAGCGCGGACACCCCAACAACAGCAAATGGGGTTAATGTACAGAACATCTTTGGCGGACGATCGCGGGATGCTCTTTCTTTTCAATCCACCGCAACCGATCAATTTCTGGATGAAGAATACCCTCATCCCGCTGGATATGGTTTTTATGCTGGATGGAGTGGTGAAAGAGATCGTTGCCGATGTCCCTCCCTGTAAAACCAGTCTTTGCCCCACCTATGGTCCCAATACGCCCGTTAACCAGGTGATTGAACTCCGGGGAGGACGCGCTGCGGAACTCGGTTTGAAGGCAGGCGATCGCGTGACCATTCAGTAACTCAATACTAAGACAGACCGACTTTCTGGCTGTCTTTTATAGTCCTTATCGAAACGATTTAAAAATTTACTCGTTCTTTTAACCTATTTGTCGCAAAAATAAGCTACTCTTTCCCAAGAGAGAGTTTAAGACTGCAAATTTCAATTATTGTTACGCTTAAACCTAGATTCTCGCTTCCAGAGACATGGTTCTTCCAAGAATGAGAGTGCTTTGCCTGGAATTTGGTGTGAGGTGAGAGGCATAGACGCTCTAGGCAAGCAAATCTCTCCTAATACAGAGGGATTTCAGTGAATTGCTAAAGAAAATATTAAGCAAAGTTCACTAGCAACAGTCGGCTAAGATTTCAGAAAAAAGGGGAGTGAGCCTAAGTTTTTAGTCTTATTCTCTAGGTCAGCCCGGAAGGGATGCCTAAAGTCCTGAATCTAGTATGAGCATTCTTCTGTTAATACCCATACCGGCTGCCGTAATTGTCACACCAGGCTGGTGATCTGAAACACTAGCGTTACAGTGAGTAGCGGCAAAATAGTATAAAAGGAGTCGAGTAAAGGTGGACAGATAAAATACTGACTACCGTTACTCAACAAACCAAGGTTTAAATTACAAAATAGATTCAACAAAGGGGGTAAAAGCCATCATGGCACCTACGAATTTTTCTCGATTTCTCCGTTTTCTTCAAGAAGATTTAGCAATATCTAAGGCATCGATTGCGATCGCTTTGCGGCGTCGGGAACAAGATCCTGGCCCATTGCCAATGATTCTATGGCAATACGGTTTAGTAACGTTGGAACAGTTAGATCAAATCTATGACTGGTTGGAAACTGCATAAGGCTTGATGATTCGGCGAGGAGCAAGAAAGTCATGTCAGAGCAATTGGGCGTCGGTACTTTCCCGACCCATCCGCGAAGACTTAAGAAATGTTCTCAATTACAATTTACTCCACCAAAAAGAGCGGGTCAAATATTTGACCCGCTCTTTTTAGTTGTTAGTTTTTAAAAGTTAGTTTTCCTTATAATCTGCCTTTATAAATGCTGCTTGGCAATGAGCGATCGCTTTTATTATCATCCCTGTTAAACGAAAAACCAAAACGTACTGAAAGATTAGCGCAACGCTTACGCCAGTTGGGGGTTAACCCTGATGAGGTGTAGTTGGTGAAGAAGGGGACGCGATCGCATTTCCCAAAATACATAACTTATGGATAGGTGAGGGCGATCGCTGTTGTTCAAATCAAGGAACCATTTCTAGAAAAATTTCTCGATAATCGTCTTCCAAGAAGGTAAAGCTATTACATCTGTTAATGCTAATTCTTTGGCAACCGTTTCTGCTTGCTTGCGGTAAGTTCGGAATTTTGACTTAAGAAGTTCCTCTTGCTCAAGTTTTGCGCCATTTGCAAGTATGTGATTGATAGTAGCTAATATTGCAAGCGTAATACTCATAGCAACGCCTGCTGCTGCAATATTAACAACCCCTGTTGGTGGTAAAAATGATGTGACGAACAGGAAAAGACTCGTTCCCGCTGCTTCTGCTGCAAATGCAGGTAGTATGGCAAGAGCTGATTTTTGCGAAAGAATTTCACCAGTGTACAGATAGTACAAGGAAACAATTGCGGCAGCTTGTGTAGCTGTGATATAGGCGGCAGAGCCTGGGATGAAAGCTTGACCAGCCACTGCAACTAAAGCCGCCGTTATGATACTTATCACATAAGGTTTTTTCTCACCCATGTGGCGGGCAAGTAGTAGATCCTTGCCCTTTGAACCTAAAAAATTTTCAATGTCCTCCCGAAGCCCGTACACACCACGAATATCTAGTGGAATGTCAGGACGAGTTCCCGGATCGTACCCAAATGCACACACTGGATAAATTTTTTCGATCTGAAGCGCCTCTTTCCACTGATTAATAACCTTTTCTAAAGCTGAGGGAGCTAGCCGATCCCACTCGTCAATTTTATTCAGCACTACAAATACAGAGTCACAGTGCGATCGCAGGTCATCTAAGTATCTTTTCTGAGAAGCATCTGAAGCACCAGTTACAACGAGTATGCCTACATCAATATGTTTTAAAAATTCTTGTGTAATCTCACTATTCTCTGCACGAACGTCATCTAGTCCTGGTGAATCTATCAACCTAACTCGTTCATCTAGCCGCAACACTTTTAGTTTGGTGGTTACACCAGCCTCAGCACCCACATTGGCTATAGCTTTTTTACGACTCAGCTTTAGCAGTGCATTGATTAATGAGCTTTTGCCGGAACTAACTTTGCCGATGACAGCTATATTCAAAGTTTTAGAGAAATCTTGGACTTTCTCTTCAAACTGAGTTTCTACATTTTCCAAAAAATCTCTCTCATTCCAGCTATCAGATGCTGCGTTAACCATTTAAAACTCTCTCGATAACTGTAGCTATTATGTAAGCGGTCTAACTTTAAAACTCTCAGCGAATCTACTGAAATTCTGCAAGTTGAGGCTGAGTGGAGCGATCGCTCTCACGCCCCAAACCTCACCGAAACGCGATCGCTCTGTAGCCACCTCACAGAGTGATGCAAAATATCAAGTTTTTGGAACCTTCCAGCCCTAACCGGAGCTTGATGGTAATATTGTCAATCAAGCTAGGGGTGCCTGGATTTACAGGCTGAGATTACACCCTTAGAACCTGAGTCCGGCTAATACCGGCGGAGGGAAGCTGTTAATTGAGGAATTCAATATGCGGACTGAATGGATCGCTAAGCGGCGTGGACAGAGCAATGTCTCTCAAATGCACTACGCCCGTCAGGGTGTGATTACTGAAGAAATGCAGTATGTAGCACAGCGGGAAAATCTCCCAGTTGAGCTGATTCGGGATGAAGTGGCGCGGGGACGAATGATTATCCCTGCCAATATCAACCACACCAACCTGGAACCGATGGCGATTGGTATCGCCTCGAAGTGTAAAGTGAATGCCAATATCGGCGCTTCTCCCAACTCTTCCAATCTGGATGAAGAAGTCGATAAGCTGAAGCTGGCAGTCAAGTATGGCGCTGATACCGTCATGGACTTGTCCACCGGCGGCGGCAACCTGGATCAGATTCGCACGGCAATTATCAACGCCTCCCCCGTTCCCATTGGCACGGTGCCAGTTTATCAAGCCTTAGAAAGCGTTCACGGCACGATTGAAAACCTCACCGCCGATGACTTTCTCCACATAATTGAGAAGCACGCGCAGCAGGGGGTAGATTATCAAACCATCCACGCCGGGATATTAATTGAGCATTTGCCTTTAGTGCGCGATCGCATCACCGGGATTGTTTCTCGCGGCGGCGGCATTCTCGCACGCTGGATGTTGCATCATCACAAGCAAAATCCGCTTTATACCCACTTCCAAGACATCATCGAAATTTTCAAAAAATACGATGTTTCCTTCAGTCTGGGAGATTCCCTACGTCCCGGTTGTCAGCATGACGCCTCAGATGCCGCTCAATTAGCCGAACTCAAAACTTTAGGACAATTGACTCGCAAAGCCTGGGAACATGACGTGCAGGTGATGGTGGAAGGGCCAGGACACGTCCCAATGGATCAAATCGAGTTTAATGTCAAAAAGCAGATGGAAGAGTGTTCGGAAGCGCCCTTCTACGTGCTGGGACCCTTGGTCACAGACATTGCCCCCGGTTACGACCACATCACCTCCGCGATTGGCGCAGCAATGGCTGGTTGGTACGGTACGGCGATGCTTTGTTATGTGACACCCAAGGAACACTTGGGATTGCCGGATGCTGAAGACGTGCGGAATGGATTAATCGCCTACAAGATTGCAGCTCATGCTGCCGATATCGCGCGGCATCGTCCAGGGGCAAGGGACAGAGATGACGAACTCTCTAAAGCTCGTTACAACTTCGACTGGAACCGCCAGTTTGAATTGTCCCTCGACCCCGAACGCGCCAAAGAATATCACGACGAAACTCTGCCAGCAGATATTTACAAAACTGCTGAATTCTGCTCGATGTGCGGCCCCAAATTCTGCCCAATGCAGACAAAAGTGGATGCCGATGCTTTGACAGAACTAGAGAAGTTTTTGGCGAAAGAACCAGTAACCCAAAGCTAGTTCTTTTAAACGCAAAGTAACGCAGAGCATAATTACTTTGCGTTACTTTGCGAAAACCTTTGCTTCCTTTGCGTTGAAAAACCTTATCTGAGTTGACGCGATCGCTCCTGAATCTCTGGAATCGAGAATACTGCCTGAAATTTTAGCCCAACTGACTGATAAAACTCCGCTCCCCCCTGCTGCCTGTCTACTAGCGAAATCACTTCATCAACGCTGTATCCGGCATCTCGCAGCCGCTCAACGGCTTTCATGGCAGATTGCCCTGTCGTGACAACATCTTCCAAAACGACCACTTTCGCACCCGCCGAGAGAATGGGGCCTTCTATATAAGCTTGTGTTCCGTGTCCCTTTGCTTCTTTGCGAATAATTAACGCTGGTAACGGTCGATTTTCATAAGCAGAAACTACACTCACCGCCGTCACAATCGGATCGGCTCCCAGTGTCAATCCAGCCACTGCCTGGGTATCCATCGGCAACAACGATAATAGAATCCGACCCGTTGCCAAAGCTCCTTGGGGATGCAGTGTGACTGGCTTGCCATTAATGTAGTAAGAACTGCGCTGCCCCGAAGACAGGACAAAATCTCCCTCTTTATAAGCCACATGGCAAAATAAATCTAGCAGTTGCTGGCGTAGCGTTGTGAGATCGGCAGTAGCATAAGAGCCAGTTAAATCAGTCTGGGATTGGATTTCGTGGGTCATCACTAGGAGAGAAAAAGAGTAGAGCGATTACAATTTGACCAACAATCATCCTAAACTTAAACTGAAGAATAGTATTCAGCCAAAGTTGAGGGACGAGATGGGAATGCGCTTGACTAATTTCATGAGTGTATTGGTTCTCAGTGCCGCTACGACTGTCATTGCCTCTAGCGCGATCGCTCAGCCAACACTCTCTAACTCCCAGTCAGGAACTTTTAACTCGATTCCAGACTTGTTTAATCGAGCTATCAGTGAAACCTCTGGAGACTTTTTCGGCAACCAATCTTACCGACGGGAGCTGAATTTCATTATTGGCCCTAGCTTTCCAGAAAACGAAATCGAGCGAGACGCTAAGACAGTAGATAATCTTTACCGGGAACTACTCTGGCAGCAAACTTCCAGTGACTTTATTATTCGCACTCCCGATCTCCCGAATCCTTTCAACAGTTCAATTCTGCAAAGTCCAGCTATCAATGTAAACGTTACTGGTACTGGTAGACCCGTAACAGGCAGCGAGTTCGTGTTTGAGAATCCCCCACAGCCTTAAATCAGAAAAGAAGAAAAGACAAACAATCTTTGCTTGTCTTTCTTCCTTCTACTGTTTTTAAAGTTCAAGATTTAAACAAAGTAATAGGGGCTTGTTTTTTATAGACTCTATTTTTTGAACTGAAATAGAGGTTACAACTTACTTTGTTCAGTTGCTTTCCAGCATTTGATAACCTTTGGTTTCTCAGAGGTTTTGCTGAAATTTTTGAGCAAATTAAATTACCGAGATACTTAAATTAATTAGGTTCTTGATGAGCGCGAGCCGCTAGTAAACTGCATTTATCCTGAGCGGATTGCACTTCCCCATAGAGCAATTCTAGGAAATTTACTCAAAGAATACCGAATTTATAGGAATGCGCCCTACCGGAATCGAACCAGTCTGAAGGCGAATTATGAGTTCGCTGCCTCCCCAATCGGCCAAGGGCGCGTGATTGATTTCGTTGCCAAGATTGCTGGCTGGATTGTTATTTTATACAATTATGCACGCTAAGTCCACTCGAAAGCGGATGCGTAGTATGATTCCTGATAATAAATTATAAGCGCTGTTTTCTAAAATAGAGATGAATTAGCAGCGTGACATTAACCAATTCGCTATCATAGGTTCCACTGCTGTCAGTCGTAAGCTATGTATAGCAGTTGATCGGTGTCGCGGCAATTTTTGTAGCTTGAGCAACCAATGAAACTAAATTCAACTGTCGCACTTACGTTAATTTTGCTTGCTATGATGTTAGGCGCTGGCTTTGTAAGTGCGATGTGGGGGTTTACTGTAGGTCATGAAGCCCTTAAAGGAGTAACGCAGCCGGATGTGCGCCCTACCAATAAATTAGCTGGGACTAAGCGGGCAACTCCTGGTAAAGAAGGAGTAGCAATTTTGCGCGAGGTTGATATCCTGGCAAGTGTCAAAGCACAAATGAGCGGCAAGGCTAAACCTGTTATTAAGCCTGAACAGAAGGAAGCGGAAACCACAAGCGACAGCAAGCCTAACACTCCTGAGGAAACCTCTGAGCAGGACAGTAAACAGCAAAATTTCCCGATTACCAGTCAGGACAAGGGCGTGAAGCTGGAGATAGGCTCAGCGCGTCAGCAAGGAGGTTCTTTGTTGCTGAATGTGAGCCTGAAGAATGAAGGAGGGAATGCTGTACGGTTTCTGTATAGCTTCTTAAATGTAACGGACGACCAAGGTCGAGCTTTAAGTGCTGTGACTGAAGGGCTGCCAGGAGAATTGCCACCGAATGGGCAAAGCTTTTCGGGGACGGTGAGTATTCCCACGGCTTTACTGGAAGACGCTAAGCAGCTTTCATTGACTCTGACAGATTATCCAGATCAAAAACTCCAGCTGAAAATGTCTGGAATTCCAGTGGTGAAGTAGGCGTTAGGTGTTAAGTGGTCGGTAATAGGAGCTGTCTCTGTATGATGACCGTACAGGGGGTAGAGGATTCTACCCACTACTTATTACCGACGACCGATTACCGACAATTCGTTGCCCATTACCCAATACCCAATACCCTGGTTACGGATGGATACCCCCGTGTTGGCGATCTTGACGGTGAATGCTTTTCCTAGGCTCACCGCGCAAGACGTTTTGCTGCGATTATTATCGGTGCTACTACTGATTGCGATTAATGGTTTTTTTGTCATCGCTGAGTTTTCGATAGTTTCGGTGCGGAGATCGCGCATCAATCAACTAGTCGAAGCGGGCGATATTCAAGCAAAAACGGTTCAAAACTTGCAAGGCAGCATCGATCGGCTGCTTTCTACTACTCAACTGGGGATTACTCTGTCTAGTTTGGCTCTCGGCTGGATTGGTGAGAGTACAATGGCAATCCTCGTGTCTGCTTCAATCGCGCACTTACCCTTATCTTGGGAGGTCAAAGCAGCGATCGCTCATTCCCTTTCGGTGCCAGTTGCTTTCTTCCTGATTGCCTATCTACAAATTGTTTTGGGTGAACTATCCCCGAAATCAGTGGCACTGCTTTACTCAGAACAGATGGCGAGGTTTTTGGGACTGCCGATCAGAGCGATCGCCCGCTTTTTCAACCCGTTCATCTGGATTCTTAACCAATCGACACGCTTACTCTTGCGGCTAGTAGGCATTCAGTACACCGGACAAGGCTGGTATACGCGCGTTACCCCCGAAGAATTGCAAATGATTATCACCACAGAGCGCGAATCTACGGGACTGGAAGCTGAAGAACGAGAGTTGCTCAACAACGTGTTTGAGTTTGGTGAGGTGTTGGCGGAAGAAGTCATGGTTCCCCGCACCAGCATTGCCTCTATTCCCTGTGAAGCCACTTTTCAAATCTTTCTAGATGAAATTACTACCACGGGTCACTCCCGCTATCCCGTCACAGGAGAATCCCTTGACGATATTCGCGGCATTATCTACTTCAAAGAGTTAGCTGAACCTCTAGCCAAAGGCGAACTAACTTTAGATACACCAATTCAGCCTTGGATTCGACCCGCTCGATTTGTGCCGGAAGGACAGCCTTTAAGCGAACTTTTGCCGATGATGCAGCGAAGTCACCTGGCAATGGCGATCGTTGTGGATGAATTTGGCGGCACCGCGGGGTTAGTAACAATTGAGGATTTGATTGCTGAAATTATCGGCTACGAGCCAAAAGCTGAGGATAAAGAAGAGTTAGCTGTGCAAATTTTGGATGAGCAAACTTTTCTGGTGCAAGCACAGATGAATTTGGAAGAAGTCAACGAATTTCTCGATCTCAACTTGCCCTTGATTGATAAATACCAAACCTTGGGCGGCTTCGTGCTTTACCACTATCAGAGAATTCCTACCCAAGGTGAAACCTTGCGCTTTGACAACCTTGAGCTGACTATCGTTTCCGCCGAGGGTCCTCGCCTGCACCAAATTCGCATTCACCGACGAGAGGCGACAGTTGCTAGCAATGAAACTAACGGGTCTGATGTCTCAAATATGTCAGATTCAGATGGCTCAGATTCAAATGTCTCAGATGCCAAGGTTGCAGCGGATGACACCAAGAAATCAGAAATAACGAATCAGGAATCAGGATCCAGCAGAAATTTTGAATAGACCTCTTGCAAAAGTCGTCGCTGGGGTAATATGAGGTCTGAAATTATGCGCTCGCTCACCTGTCTTCTACGCTCACCCCTGGTAATTCATAAGTAAAGCTAATGAAATAC
>NZ_JAMPJY010000078.1:0-14890 GCF_039961875.1 Trichocoleus sp. ST-U2
CTTTGGGATTTTCACGCTTGATTGCGCTTATGAATTACTTTCACGGTGCAGTTCCTATCCCCCTACAAATGCAAGATTCCCTATTTTCTGCTGCCTAGAGTGACAGAAGAGCGATAAGTGACGATACGGATACCACTGCTGCCGTTACTGGTGGCTTAGCAGGAATTTATTACAGTATTGAAAATATTCTAGAAGAATGGATCGAGCAAATTGCCAGGATTGAAGACATCCTTGACTTAGCAACACGTCTGGAAGCAGCTATCTACAGGTAATTTCTCACATTATCTGAAATCCACTGAAGGTAGGGTGGAGAGCCAGCTAAGATTGGCAAAGCAATAATTTCTGGTACTTCATAAGAGTGCAACTCTCGAATCTTGGCTTCGAGGGCGGGAAAGTGCGCTAGATCTGTTTTAATGATTAGCTGCCATTCCTCTTCTGAGTTAACCTTACCTTGCCAAGTATAGACAGAATGCACTGGCATTAAGTTAACGCAAGCCGCTAGCTGGGATGCAACTAAATTTTGAGCGATCGCTTCTGCCTCTTGTCGCGAAGACGCCGTTACGAACACTACAGCGTAACGAGTTGTACCAGAATCCCGATCCATAACCTGTAACCTAGTCCACGAAAAATCCCAAATCTATCAGAAATTATCAGTTAGCGTTCTCCCAACTACCCAACCATTGCTCTGACTGGTTGTTCAAAAGGTGTCACACTACCACTAACAGTTGCTTCTGAGTATGAGTTCTGGTGTTCTGATGGCAGCACAGCGCCATTCATTTGAGCATCTTCCAAGTTAGTTCCTACCAGCTTTGCCTCACTCAAATCTGCTTCACTCAAGTTTGCTCTACTCAGAATCGTCCAGCTTAAGTCTGCCCCTTCCAAAGACGCCTTTGCCAGGTTTGCTCCCCGCAGATCTGCTCCTTTCAGATTGGCCCTACGCAGTGTCGCTTGGCTGAGATCTACTGCGCTCAGGTTAGCGCCTTCCAGGTTAGCGCCACTCAGTCTGGCATCATTAAGGTTGGCTCCCTCTAAATCGACTCCGCCCAGGTCTAATCCTTTTAAAAAAGCTCTTCTGAAGTTAACACCATTTAAGGAAGCGCCATACAATTTCGCGCCTGTGAGTCTCGCTTCGCACAAATTAGCCCAACTAAGGTTAACGCCACTGAGATTTGCTTCCCGCAGATTAATCCTTTGCATATTTGCTCCACAGAGATTAGCACCCCAAAGGTTAGCTACTCGAAGATTAGCACTGCTGAGATTTGCACCGCTCAGTTTGGCTCCAGGCAATTTTGACTTCACTAGAAACGCTCCACTGAGGTTCGCTTTCGTCAAGTCTGCTTCTACCAGTTTGCCTTCGCTCAGTTTGATAAAACTTAGATCGGCCCAGTTTAGGCAAGCACCCGTTAAGTCTGACTTTGTTAGGAAAGCTCGACTCAGATTAGCTCCTCTCAGGTTAGCGCCCGTGAGATTGACCCCAATGAGCGTCACTCCCCTCAAGTCACTTCCGTTAAGATCGATCCCGGCAAAGTCTCTTTGTCCGTCTTCATAAAGCTTAAGTAAATGGCTTACTTCCATAGCGCGATCGCTCCCTAGTTTATATAAACTGTTGAAGAGACTTGAAACGAATCTTACCAGGCTAAATAGCCACATTTTCTGCGGTTGTTTTTATAACAGAATCTTTCTTCATTCCAGTTTTTATCTGTTATTTGCCGACGCCTTAATCAATATTTTACTTCTCTAGATTACCCTCCTTATAAGGTTCAAGTAGATGATGTAACAAATATTTTTTTATATTTTCTTAAAACTCAATAATTAAGTAATTTTTCTAATAACAATCTTCTACTAAACCTATTTTCCGTAAAAATACGGTGGTCAGTTTATCTATAAATTCCTCTAATTTTTATAGACAGGTGAAGTGTCATTCAACAATCAACATAGTTTTCTAGCGAAGATTCATCCATGACAGAGATTACTCCGCTTGGGTGTATGGGAAGACTGCCATACATCCTACACAAGCATCCGTTTCGCAAAACCTATTTTAAACAAAGACACAAGACTTCGCGTTTCTTGCTGATTTCTCAATTGTCTTAAATCGCTGAAGGGCTAGCGTTTAGGCTTGCAAATTTACTTGAATTCGCAGAACGCCACTACTACCATCCATCCGATTATCATCTTTCAGTCGCTGCTGTTGGCGTAAAGACGTTGCGCGAACAAGTAAAGTATAATTTCCCGGCTGCTGGGGCATCCACAAATAACGCCAGAGCGTCCACTCATGGGCAGATGGCGGTTGATTCTGCTCGGCATTCTGCCAAATCTTACCATCGTTGGTACTTACCTCAATGGCTGTAATCGGACTAGATTTGTCCAAGGCAACACCAGCAATCAAAATGCCGCTTTCCCAACCTATTTCACCCGTGCGCCCCAAATGCACCCGATGCTGCCTGTTCCAAACGCGAGTGTTTTGTACTTGGCGCATCAGCGCATGAGTAGGAATTTCTGCGGTATTAGACCAGCCCTGACGTTCCCAAAAACCTCGCTTCTGGCTGCTGACAGCTTCAATCTCGACTAGCCATTTGGGTTGCTTCTGACCAAAGTGACCGGGAATAATGATGCGTAAAGGATAGCCATGCGACTGATTGAGAGCTTCGCCATTCATCTGGTGAACCAGTCGCACTTCTTGTCTCATGACTTCTGCAACTGGCAATGTTGTTTCGTAGGAATCAGCTCCGTGCAGCCTAAATTCTATCGCCTCTGATTTAACACCAGCTTGCTCTAGAAAAGGTAGCAAAGGGGTACCCGTCCACTGAGCGTTTCCAATCAGGTTGCCGCCAGTGGGATTGCCGATGCATTCCATTGTCAAATAGAAATTTTCCTGCGGCGCTGCCATGATGTCTTGAAAAGTCAGCGTCAGCGGCTGGGCAACAGCACCCGTCACCTTTAACCGCCAGTTGTCCAGGTTAATCCTAGGCGGCAAGGCGTAAGATTGCACATAAAATTCGCTCAATGGCGTGAGCAGGTGTTTTGGCAGTTTTGAGTCTGGCTTGAGCAGGTCAAGCAAAAACAGCGGCTCTACGGACCCTGTTAACTGGCAGCCTGGGAGCAAGCTAGCCGCAATCAGCCCGCCGGATGTTTGTAGCAGCTGTTTGAGAACTTGACGGCGTTTCACCACTGCCTCTTATAACGAATAAACTTGACCATCAATCAGCAAGCGAGTAATTCCCTTAGCTTGCAGTTGCGAACAAGTTTTCTGAAGCATCCTGCCATCTGGAACTTTAATCACTCGTTGGGTGCGGTTCGAGAACCTACGAGCTACCCGATGGTTATCGAAAACTGGTAGTGTTCTCTGTTGAACTTCTTGGGCAGGAATTTGTCCAAGATCGCTGAACTCTCGCAGGGGTCTGGCGATTAATTCTGCTGCTCGGTCTACAACTAAGTAGCAGGTTTTAGGAAGCACCGCGTTAGATAGCGGTAAGACTTGAACGCTAGCACGGTTTTGTCGCTTAAAGGTTCCTGCTGGAATCGGACTTTCTAGAGTTGGCGTATCATCCCAGTCGTCTTCGTCTTGGAGGTCTTCTAAATCATCGTCCTCGTCGTCCTCGTCGTCCTCGTCCTCGTCGTCTTCTAAGTCCGTCAGGTCTTCCCCCAGCATCTCTTCTATGACACTGGCTTCTGCACTGTAATTGTTATCAAGTAGATCGGGGTTGTTACTTGGTGCGGCATCCACAGCCACCTGAAAAAGTGGCAGAGAAGAATCGATCTCAGGGAAAATTTCGGAAGGAATGTTTTCTTGCTCTTGTGCCCCCTCTTCCTCTGTAGAGACTGAGGAGCGCCTACGACGCCTCCGTGGGGCGGTAGGGCTTGCCTCAAATGATTCCTCACTATCACTATCTGCAAAAGATTCTTGAGTGTGGGGAAAGGATTCTTCGCTCTCTACCGATGCGGTCAGCGATGTTTCTACTGGCTCGTCGTCAGCTTCAGTAGCAGGTTCGGAAATTGAATGAGAGCGATTGGTTCGCTTTTGCTGGATTAGGGCTTCATATTCTGGCTCGGATAGACGACTTTTTAAAAGACGGCTAATCGTTGAATTACTGACATCATAACGACTAGCCAGGGTTGAAGTTGTCTCTCCTGGCTGTCGATACAGGTTGAGGATGTCGCGCTTATCTAATTCGGAGAGTTTTCTCACACTCATGCTACTTCCTAAGCACGTTTGCGTCCGCTACGACGGGAACGACTGGATGTATCAAATTCCAGGACAGCGCCAATGGCAAACAGGACGCCGCTGAAGACCCAAAATACTTCCAATAGTCCTCCGCTTTGATAATCATCACCAATGAACTTATCGGCGTATTTCAGCCACATATCAGCAACGTAGTATGAAAAAGCTGCCCCAGCAATCATCCGCCAAGACTGAGAAAAACGACCCCCCCAAAAGGCTAGCAATACGGTCGAGGCAACGATCAACAGAAAGATATCGCTAACAACGTAAAAAATGTTCAAAAAGGTCCCTAATGGCTCTAGAAATTTTTCTACTGATAGAACCCAGGCTGGAGCCTGATTTTCTCCAGTAGGAGCAGAGGGTTTTGCTTGTGCTGTTTTCACCACAGTAGCGGTTTTATTGACGGCTGGTGCTCTGGTGGCAGCGATCGCTTTCTTGGGTGAAGTCGCCTTCGCTATCTGTGTTGTTCCCTGTGTTGTTCCTACGGGTAAAGGTGGGGTTGCGGAGGATGCATTATTCGGGGAGGCAACCTGTAACCAGACTGCCAAGGCAATTCCGGCAACTGCGATCGCTGCAACGGTTGCCCACTGCCAAACTTCTAGATTCAGTCGCCGTGAGATGACAGCTAAAATCATTCCCCAGGCAAGAAATAAATAGGCAGGGACAAAAAACAAATCCCCAGGTGACACAATGGGTTCTTGGTGTAAAACCAGTTCCCAGTAGCAAAACAACAGGTTCCCGATAAAATAGCACAACATCCCCAGTCCAAATCCCAGCCAGACGTTACGTCCGCTAACAATCTGGGGACTGCGCCAGTTTCTAAAACACAGCACTGCTGCGCCTAGGTAAGCTACCTCTTCAAAAATGTAAGTTCCAATCGAGTACCAAAGCGGACGCTCCTCTCCGGGCGCAGAAATGCTAAACAGCAGAAAATACAGTAGCGCTAGCACACCCCAGATTATTCCCGCAACGATTACTGTCTGTACGCTCAGAAGGGATTGTAAACCGGATACTTTTTCCGATGACTTTTCTAAAGAACTGCTCATAGTTTTTCAAAACAAGGATGCACGCAAGGTTTAATCGCAAATGCAATTCAATTAATAATCTGCTAACAAATCTCCTTTAAGAAGCGCAAGTGTCTCATCTTAATGCAAGCTTTGGCATATTTCCCAAACATTTTTTAGATTAGCGCCACAGCTTACCTAGGGGAGATTGATTTAGCCACTCCAGGAACTGAGACCGCTCTCCTGGTTGCATATCTTGTAATGTATCCTTTACTCCTTGGGCAAAGTGGGTATTGCCGAAATATTCCTTACCCAAGCGATGCAGTTCTTGTAACAAGGTGATCAGATGATGTTCCTCCCAAGGGGGAATTTGGAGGCTACTCAAAGGGTCCATTGTTAGCAAGTTTTTCACAGCTTCCGGCCCATCCGCACTGGGAAAGTGCCACTGACGGAAGACATCGCTAAGGTCTTTTTGAAATAATCCGGCTTGTCTGTTTCCTAATAGGTCTTCAACGTCTATGTAAACCGCCTGGATCAACAAAAGGCAAGCTTGGGCGAGAGGGACAATTTTGACGTCACTACTAGCCTCCGCAGCCAGCTGATCTAGACGAATTTTGCCCCAGACGCTATACCGATCTGGCTCTTCCAGCAAAACGCAGGCTTTGCCACGGTTATCGGTAAGGTCTCGCCAAAAGGCTCTGGCTTCTTCTGCTTGATTAGCTGCAAATACACTGATCAAGCGAAAGGTTTGCCCCTGATAAGTGAGAATCGGGATCTGTTGCTCCCGCTTGGGGTGCTGAATGCTAGAAATTTCAACATCCTGCCGTTTCAGAATAAACATGACACTGGCAAATGACTCCTGACTTGGCCGGGGGCGTGGTGCGGCTAAAAAGCGATCGCCACGAAACTATATAAGGGCGCGATCCAGCCCTGTGCTGGGATAAAATCGGACAACGCCGCGAGTGCGTCCGCGTAGCGCCTATCGCCTTGACTAATACACTATCGTATCCAAACGTCTGGGTATGTTGGTTTCTAGTTTACATTGAGCTTAAAGCTGCTTGAGCGATATATTTGGAAAGCTTTGGCTTTCTGGGTTGCTTTGCAGCACTCGGCACAGATACAATCTACGACAGAGCCAAGTTTGGCGATCCATTTTCATGTGGGTGCGTAACTCAGGTGGATAGAGTAGCTGCCTTCTAAGCAGTTTGTCGGGGGTTCGAGTCCCTCCGCACCCGTTTTAACTCAATAAAAATCCTTATTTTCAAAAATTGGGTAATAAAGGTGCATAAGGCAGGGAAAACGCATCTAAAATGCTGGATATCTCTCCCCGTAGGAATTTTATCAGTTGCTCAGCCTTAAGCCTAAATGCTTGAACCCCTTGTCGAGTAGGTATTTCACAGATAAGATGCGTTTGTCTTGGGGCGCAAGGCAACAACACCAGCGTAGTTATCATCATAAGGTTTATAGCTCGTGACCTGTTCTTAATACCGCCACAACCAAGTTAATTTTTGGCTATAAAGCACGATCGATTAGAATCAGCCAGCTCTTTTAGGGTTAGCGACACTCTACACGAGTTTTTTTAGTATTTTTGTCAAAGCTCGATTAGAGAAATTGCGAGTCATCTATTGCTTTAGGAGCCCCTTATATTTTTGGAACCTAAGAATTATGTAAATAGGTGATAAATTGTCATTCTTGCTTGTAGGAATCTGAATTCATCAATACTGCCACAGGATTCTGCAATGTATGACGTGTATTTAGCTAGTGACAAATCAAGCCGCTCATGGCTTATATGCGATTTAATCATCCTATCTGTAGCTGCTAAAATTTTTCATCTACAGTACCTCTAGACTCCTTAAAAGCGGCCAAGCAATGATTTTTCAGTTGAATATCTCTAGTTAAAGAGCCATGCGTGTACTCTCATGAAGAAGATACTTCCTGGATATCTAAAAGATTGGGTAGAATCTCCAGAAACATGATTTCTGAAGTAAGCTCATCCGAATAAAACTTTGATTAAGTTATTTGCTGAAAAAGCCCGTGACGAGGATTGAACTCGTGACCTCACCCTTACCAAGGGTGTGCTCTACCACTGAGCCACACGGGCAGTTTTATAAGTTATAAACGTTAAATTTTGAGTCGGTTATCTTAATTAAAGAATAACTCAAAACTTATGACTTAGCACTTTTGTTGCGTGGTGGGCCGAGCTGGATTTGAACCAGCGTAGGCATAGCCAGCGGATTTACAGTCCGCCCCCATTAACCACTCGGGCATCGACCCATTTGTTCCACGATTAATAATCGTAGCACAAGGTTTAGAAAATGCAAAAGTTTTTTGAAAATTGATTTTATAGCTGTGGAAAAAGTGACGGGCAGTGCAAGTCAGACGATGAGAGCGAGAATCTACATTGCTTACTCCTACATTGATCCCTGTCCTCTGAATCAGCCACCAGAGCGCGTGGCATTTCTCGTAGCGATCGCTCGACTGGGAAAGTCACTTTCATCGTAAATTTCGCCAACCAGCTCCTCCAGAATGTCTTCCAGCGTGATCAACCCCACCGTGCCCCCATACTCATCGACGACGATGGCAATGTGAAGGCGTTGTTGCAACATATCCTTCAGTAGATTGGCGGCTCGTTTCGTGTCCGGCACGTATACTGGCGGGTCCATCGCCTCTGTCACCAAGCCATTATCAATCCCTTCTTTTTTCAAAAACCTCAGCTGCTGGAGCGCTCGCTTTAGGTGAACAACGCCGACAATTTGATCCTTAGACTCCTCCTGCACGGGAATACGGGAATATCCTGTTTCCAGACACAGATTCACAAACTCCTGCAACGTGGCTTCATGAGAGATTGTCCTCATGTCAATCCGTGGCTTAACCAGATCGCGAGTGCTGAGACTGTCTAGCATCAAGGCTTTGTTGAGCAGCTGGTGTTTGTGTAAATCTAGATGCCCCTTGCCTCCCAAAATTTCAATCATCAGATGGAGATCTCTTAAAGACTCTCCCTCTTGAACAACACCCCCCTGAAACAGGCGAATTACCCGCTGAGTAATTTGCTCAAATAAATAAATAAGCGGGCCGAGAACGATAGATAGCAAGTAAATCGGGCGAACGGCAAACTTAAAAACTGGCATGACATTGTTGATTGCCAGAGATTTAGGGGTAACTTCTCCAAAAATCAGCACTAGAAAAGTAACAACAGCAGTAGCAATTCCCAATCCTGCATTCCCTAACCAGAGGGCAAATAAGTTACTGGTCAGAATTGCTGAAAAATTATTAACTAGATTGTTACCGACTAGAAGGGTAGTGATAAACCGACCCCGATTTTCTAAGACCAGCGCAAACATCCGGCGCGGGTCTCCTTGCTCTTGAATCAGCGCCCTGAGTTTAAGGTTGTCGAGGGCTGTAATCGCCGTTTCCGAGCCGGAGAAAAAAGCAGAAAGCAAAAGCATCAATCCCAGCACCGCGATATCGAGCCAAACACTTCCTAAAAGGGGACCCAGATCGGAAGTAACTAGAATATATGACTGAACGGGTAAAACAATCACGGGAAGCTGTAAAAGGCAAAAGTTAAAAAGCAAAAGGAAAAAGAAAGATTTTTCACTTTTGCCTTTTTCCTTTTAACTTTAGAGTAGCTCACCTGTTTCTTGTAGGGAGTGCAAACGTCGGTAAATTCCTTTGCGGTGCAGTAGTTCAGTATGGCTGCCGACTTCTACAATTTGACCTTGATCGAGAACTACAATTTTGTCTGCTTCCCGGATGGTACTAAGTCTGTGAGCAATGATAATGGTGGTGCGGGTGCCAAGGATGCTACGCATTGCTAACTGAATTGAGCGCTCAGATTCGTAGTCGAGGCTAGAAGTTGCTTCATCAAAGATGAGGATATCTGGATCGACCAAGAGTGCCCTAGCAATTCCCAAGCGCTGTCGTTGTCCCCCAGACAGGCGCATTCCCCGCTCTCCAACAACGGTGTAGTACCCTTGCGGCAGATGCTCAATGACTTCGTCTACTCTGGCAATGCGGCAAGCTTCCTGAACCTGTTCAACCGTAGCTTTGGGGTTGCCATAGGTAAGGTTTTCAAGCAACGTCCCGTTGAAAATATCTACTTCCTGGTGAACAATTGCCAGACGCCGCCGATAGCCAGTGACATCCAAAGTGCGAATGTCTTGACCATCCATTAAAATCTGACCTTGATGGGGTTCAAAATACCGGAACAGAAGCTTGACTAAGGTAGACTTACCCGACCCCGAACGCCCCACCAGCGCTACAGTTTGATAAGGTTCGATGAGTAGGTTAATGTTTTCTAAAACTGGGCGATCGCTGTCATAGCCAAAGCTCAGATGGGAAAATTCGACTTTGCCGGTAAATTGATAGGACAATTCAGAACCACGAGAATCCTGAGTTCCTCCTTCTGCCGTCTGCGTTCTGGTTTGAGACAGAATGACCGCATCTACGCCTACAGGTACGTGCATGAACTCGTGGAACCGGAGCATGGAGGCATAGCGACGAGCAAATATCTCAGCGAGGTTGCTGATAGGTTCTAGCTCCGAGTAGGCCATGCTGGAGATGGTCAACGTAGTAACGAAGTGTCCTAGTGACATCTTTCCCTGTAAGGTGGCGTTGAGGGTCAAACCAAGCACTAAAAAAACACAAAACTGGATGATCGTCCTTTGGGAAGTAGCTAGGATGACGTAACCTCTATGAATGCGGTAGTCAACAACTTTGAACTCCCGCTCTAGACGCTGTCGTTGACGCTCCAGTTCTCTCTGTTCGGTGGCAAAGGCTTTGACGGTTTTAATGTTGGTAATAATTTCCGAAGTACGACTTTCGGTATTTTCCTGATATCGATCCAGTTTCTGTTCGCGATCGCTCAGTTGCTTGAGGTCTTTGAGGGTGAAGCTGAGGATGAAGATGAAGGAAATTAGGAAAATTACGGCAATTCGCCACTCAATTAGCCAGATCATCGCAAAGATACCCAGCACCCGAACGAGTTTGGGAATCAACTGTCCGGCGACTTCAGGATAAGTCCAGGTGTGATTAGCGAGTCCTCTAGCAACTCGTCCGGCGATTCGTCCGGGGTTGTTTTCTTCGTAAAATTCTAGCGGTAGAGTGACGATTTTTTCGAGGACTTTTATGCTGTGGTCTCGACGCGATCGCAAGGCTGTATCCCAGTGAAACCAGATGCCGAGCCAAGGCTGAATGGGCGCTCTAACGACGGTGACTAACAAGATTAATCCCATTAGCACTGAGAGGGAAAGGAATCGATTTGCCGGTAAGTTGCTAACTTCAGCGATGAGAGCGATCGCATTTTGCAATCCCCGATCCAGCGGTTGACCGGACAGTACGTTGAGAATCTGCCCAATTGTGTAAGGAACTACCAGATCGATGATTTCAAAGAGACTAGATGCCGCAATACTTAAAAGCGCGACGATTCGATATTTTCGGTAATAACCGAGGATATCCCGAATGCTTGCCATAATTCTTTCTTGATGAAAAATAGCCAATAAAAAATTCCAGAGTCAGGCTCAAAAAGCGACTCTAGAAAAACTTGTATCTTGCATTCAGCAACTCCATATCGCGGCTACACGTACCAAACCCATCTCCGTGGGTTTGAAAACATTTCACTTGTCTTTAGTCAAGCAAAAGGTTGGTGTAGTCCTATGCAGCCTGAGGCAAAAGATACGCGAAAGACATTTTGGGTTGAATAACAAAGTGACTCCCGAACAAGGAAGTTTTACAGGAGCTTTGAGATAACCTATCGATTGAACTTATGGCTTCATCAGCATCGGTAGTGGCCTCGGTTTAGTAGCGAGTTACATAGCGTAGGCTGAGTGAAGTGCCCACCAAACAAGAAAAGCAATACCACCCAAAACCAACACAGATGAGATAGCGATCGCTTTTGGGCTATCAGCTCCCTCGAACTTCATAATTCCACGGTTCAAGTCTGACATAAGGCTGCGATCCTCCTTGATTCGGAGCTAGACAACAATTTGTAAACATATCTTAACCCATGACTAGGTTAGCGGCTGAGGGAGGATTCGTCTATCACCCGAATGGGTCATAAATGGGTTGGGTTAAGATGGGAGCGACTTTTAAGACTGCAAAACTGAAGTGCTGCAAGATTTAAGCTAGATCGGGTCACGATCTATGTACATAGGGGATTATCCGTGAAAATTGTGCTGATTGTTTTGGCAGTTGTTGTAGGGTTGGTACTGGCGGTAGAGGTGGGATTGCGGCTGCTATTTGGCTTTGGAAATCCCTTGATTTATATTGCCGATGAACAGATTGGATATTTATTAGCGCCAAATCAGCGGACTCGCAGGTTTGGCAATCTGATAGAAATTAATCAGTATTCAATGCGAAGCCCAAAAATCACGGAAACTCGCCCTGAATCTACGCTGCGGGTGCTGCTGTTGGGAGATTCCATTGCGAATGGTGGCTGGTGGACAGATCAGGCTGAGACGCTTTCAGCCATGATGACTCAACAGTTGCAATCCTCTATTGAGGGTAAAACTTTTAAGCAAATAGAAGTTCTCAACGCTTCAGCGAACTCTTGGTGTCCGCGCAATGAATTAGCGTACTTAAAGCAGTTTGGTACGTTCGATGCTCAGGTAGTCGTGTTGCTGATTAATACTGACGATCTGTTCGGGACTGCGCCGACTTCAATCCCCGTAGGGCGCGATCGCAATTACCCCGACCAAAAACCGCCCCTAGCGCTTGTAGAGGCATTCAGCCGCTATTTGTTAAAGGCACCGCCAGTACCAGAGATGAAAGCAGTGAACGCGGAATCAGGCGATCGCGTTGGCTTTAATTTAAAAGCCATTCAAGAAATCCAGACAATCGCAGAGCAAAAAGGTGCCCGCTTCTTGCTCGCAATGACGCCCCTAAAGAGGGAATTGGGCGAACCGGGTTCCCGGGATTATGAACTAAAAGCGCGAGTGCGCCTCATCGACTTAACCCAAAACCAGCACATTGCCTACATAGATTTTCTACCCATTTTCAACTCAAAAGAGCAGCCAGAGAACCTCTACCGAGATCATATTCATCTCAGCCCTCAAGGGAATCAGCTGGTTAATGAAGAAATTGGGCGCTCGCTCAGTCAATTAAAAATGCAAAATTAAAAATTAAAAATTGCGGAATTTTTACTTTGGTAGTGGGAAAACATAGTGTTAATTAGTAGTAGAACCCTTGTGAAACAAAGGTTTCCAAGCTAATTATCGCTACTTCTACAACACACCTTCCATTTTTAATTTTTAATTTTTAATTCTTTAGAAGGAAACAGCTACAGCCGGAGAACTCAGACACCGACAATCCCAGTCTGGTTGCTGCCAAACCTGACCATCGAGAGCCATTTGATCGATCAAACTCGCCAGACGCAAAGCTTTAAGCGCCTGTTCACCGCCTACAGAGGGTTGATTCCCACCACGCACGCAGTTAACAAAATGCTCTAACTCCGCGTGAAGCGGCTCAATATTACTGGTGTAGACTTTCTCAATTAACCCATCCTGTCGGTAAAGCACCTGACCATAATCTGTCATATAATTGGCAGTCGTTTGCCGGTGAATCAGAATTTCATTGTTGAGAAAATCTGCCTCAGTTAGAGAATTTTTACAATGGGCAGCAATGCGACGAATTTTGCGGTGTGTCACCTTACTGGCTGTTAGGGTGGCGACAATTCCGTTGGCAAAGCCTAGGGTAGCAGTCACGTAATCTAAATAGCCGGAATCAGAGGCACGACTACCACTGGCGGTCAATTTGACTACCGGCGCAGCAGATAGTTCTAGCAATAGGTCAATATCATGGATCATCAGATCCAAGACGACAGAGACATCATTAGCCCGTTGCGAGTAAGGACTCATGCGATGAGCCTCTAGGGCAAGCAATTCTTCTGTTTTCAGAACTTTGCTGAGTTCTTGAAAAGCCGGGTTAAACCGCTCAATATGTCCTACTTGGAGAATTGAGTGCGATTCGGCTGCGGCATTGACGAGGGATTCAGCCTCGGCAATACTGGCGGCAATTGGCTTTTCAATCAAGACATGAATCCCTGCTTGCAGGCAAGTCATGCCAACCTCATGATGCAGCCTTGTCGGAACGGCAATGCAGACAGCGTCTACATAGGGGATTAAGTCATGATAGTTTTCAAAAAAGCGAGCGCGATACTTACTCGCAGTATCCAAACCCCGCTCAACATTAATATCTGATACACCAAGCAGTTCCACATCTTTAAGCAGACTCAGAACGCGGGTGTGATGCTGTCCCATATTACCGACCCCAATCACGCCAACGCGGATCGGTTGCGGCTGGTTACGCTGCTGATGAGCGTCTGGCTGTCTTGCTGGCATGCTATCTTGCACTCCTGTATGCTCCTCCACCACTAGGATTAAATCAATTGGCAACGTTTAGTCGCCTGAGACGATCCAGATGGTATCATAGTGCCTTCTTTTGTGAAGAATTTCAAAGCTGTGTCTAACTTTCTCAAATTCGTGAGATTTATCTCATCTTCCATTTTGTTGAGGTTTGTAAATTAGTAACTGGTAAATGTGTCACTTTCTCTCCCGTCCATTTGGTAAGGACTGAGGACTGAGAGTTGAGGACTGAGGGCTGAGGACTGAGGACTGAGGACTGAGGACTGAGGACTGAGGACTGAGGACTGAGGACTGAGGACTGAGGACTGAGGACTGAGGACTGAGGACTGAGGACTGAGGACTGAGGGCTAAGGAATTTAGTAGCCAGTGAGCAGTCAATTATCAAGACGTGATGGTGGGAAACATCTGAAAGTTGGCACAAGTAAAAACTGGGGATGAGGGGGCTGGGAAGTGAAAGCGGTTGTTTTATTGTCTGGGGGGTTAGATTCTTCGACGGTACTGTATCAGGCAAAAGTTGATGGGTGTGAGTGTTATGCCATCTCATTTGATTACCAGCAGCGGCACCAGCGCGAGTTAGAGTCTGCGACAGCGATCGCTCGCCTCGCTGGTATACGAGAACATCAGGTAGTGGCGTTTGATTTGCGTCGCTGGGGCGGTTCTGCGCTCACGGACAGTGCCATTAACGTACCAGAAGGGCGATCGCTTGATGAAATGGATCAAAGTATCCCCGTGACCTATGTCCCCGCCCGAAATACCATCTTTTTGAGCTTTGCCCTCGCTTATGCAGAAACCATCAATGCCCAGCGGGTTTATATTGGCGTTAATGCTTTAGATTATTCCGGCTATCCCGATTGTCGTCCCGATTATATCCAGGCAATGCAGGAAGTCTTTCGACTGGGAACAAAACAGGGACGAGAGGGACAGCCAATTAGCATCATGACGCCCCTGATAGACCTGAAAAAAACGGAAATCATTCAGATGGGGAATCGGCTAGGCGTTCCTTGGGAGCAAACTTGGTCTTGCTATACCGGGAGCGAAGTGGCTTGTGGCGTCTGTGATTCCTGCCAGTTGCGTCTAGCTGCTTTTGCTGAGCTAGGATTACAAGATCCCCTTCCTTATGCAGCGAAGAGTCACTAAAGTTGGGGATATTCCTGCCGTAAACGAGAGGCAAGTGAAAATCTAAACGCGATCATTAGACCTCTTGCAAAAGTCGTCGCTGGGGTAATATGGGGTCTAAAATTAGGCGATTGCTAGCTGCCGGTCATAAGTTTTACTCATCTTACCTTTGACTGAGCCGAAGTTCATAA
>NZ_JAMPJY010000079.1:0-13164 GCF_039961875.1 Trichocoleus sp. ST-U2
AGTAAGGATTATGAACTACTGCCAGAGGTCAGTGAAGCCATGATTTATGGCGCTATGGTACGACTGATGCTCAGCCGTCTCGCCTCTTAATATCAACTTTATAAATCAGCTCTAAGAGAGAAGATTAAGGGAATATTGCAGGGAATGGGCGACTTTTCTCAAGGAAGCTGAACTCAATTCCTGGAGACTAAAAGGGTTGCAAAGTGTAAAATATAGCTGTCTCGGCTCAACAAATGCCTCAATTCAATTCCCCCCTCGGCATTAATAGGAAAAGATTTGAGTCTAAGTAGAAGTTATATCTAGCAGTTTCCAAGCAAGCACTACACTAAAAAAAATACCCCAGCTACAATAGCCAGGGTATAAACAGCATCAAAAATTATTCGCAGTCGTATCACTGCATTCCACTTCAGGCTATATCACTCTTCGCTATTTGCACAGCCTCAAAATAAATGTGGGCGGGTCATAGCGTGGTGCAGCAGGAACTGCAAAAGCTGATGGAAGTGATAATTGATGTTGAAGTCATGCCAAAGCTGTCTGCCTTGACATAGTACAGTTAGACCCATAGAAAGTCGTTTTAGGTCAATGGGCATATTGGCTTAGTTATAGCAACGGAAAAATTTTGGTCGGCAAGGCTCAAAAGCCTATAAATTAAGGCTTTTTTGGCTGTTCTGATTGACAAGTCTACGATCGCTAGTACCTGTTAAACTGTCCCAATTTGAAGCATAAATGGGACACTCGCTATCCCGAACAACGATTTTTCGCCATTACAGACCTCCAGGCAGCAAACGGTCAGACATCAAAAATGGGACAGTTCCTTCTAACTCCTCACTAACGACCAAAATTTTTCCATTGTTAAGACTAAGCCAACCAAGGAACGACCCATCCGAGTTAGCCTTGACCTCTCACCAAAAATGCATCGCCAACTCACCAATCTTGCCAATCGTACTGGCAGGAAAAAGTCTGAAGTTCTGCGGATTTTACTCGCTCAGGTTTTAACAGAACTTGAGGGAGAAGACTGAGATTGTGCCTGGGGTAAACACCTCTTCAAATCCCAATTGGAACTTGAATTTTGCATGGGTAAGTCGATGGAATTACTCCAAGCAATCGCTCTCTTAAACAAAGGCGATCGCTGCTCGATCTGTCTCTTGCTCAAGCGGCTTAAGATCCGAATTCACTATCGCTTTATCAATACCTTTAAGCTGGCTGTGGCTATGAGTTGATCCAATTACGGTATAAATTTTCCCTTCAAATCGCACCCGTTGACCGGGAGTAAACGAGGGTTTGGGTGCGTGGTTCGCTCCCCAGAATGACTTACGACTTGCCGCTGACGATTGGGTTTCAGAGGCGATCTTTCTTTTAATAGAAATCCGCACCTTCTCTTCTTCCGCGAGTCCCAGCCAAATGCCATCTCTGATTTGACGGATCTCTTCATCTGAATACCACCCTTCGTAGATATTTGAGAAATAGTCAAGCGTGGAAAGAATCTCTGTCATCGGAGCAGCTAGTAATCTACGCTGACCTTCGATAATCTCCATTTTAAGGTGCGAGGGAAGTTCGGCAATCCTGCGTCCATCCTTCTCCATCTTTAAAAGTTGCTGTTTTCTAGTGTCGGGAACTGATGCCCAAATTTCGCCTTTAATCCCTTGGGGAAATCGTTTGAGCCTGTCAAATACCGCAGTGACCTGCTCTGGAGTCTTGACCAGCCTTAGCGTGCGAACAGCATTCTCAACGACTGCTGCCACGCCCGACCGTGCCGCCACCTCGAATGAATGGAGTGAATTTTTCTCTGTTTTTTCGTCCACTTCTGGTTTATTCATCTCTTGATTACTGACAGTGGACGGGGCTACCTCCACGTCTGAGGGTGGAGCGTCCATTAGTTTTCTGTCCACTTCTGGTTTATTAATCTCTTTATTACTGGTAGTGGACGCCGCGGCTAAATCCCTCTCAAGCCATGCCTGAAAGATTTCTGAATGTTCGGGCGACACATCAAGGCCATAGAAGCGCTTTCTCTCCCCCTGTCCATCTCTGCCTAGAGGTTTCAATTTGATTCCCAGACATGACATCAGTTTTCTCAACACGACCACTGACGAATCTTCCAAGCGAATCGAGATCCCCAGCGCCGTCCTAATTCTCCCTCTCTGAGCAATGGCAGTGGACGCCAGTGATTCCAAGTCCTCGTCACCGTTTCTAAATTCCCTGCCTTCTTCAAGCAAAAACTTCTCGATACCCAACCGCTGGAGTACCAAAACTTTCAGTCCCATTTGAGCGCGATTAAAGTCCGGCTTCCACAATGCTTTGGCTTCAGTGGCAGCAGCCGCACTTTTCTGGTCGTGGTCGCTGAGGTATTCCTTACCCACATTTAGGAAGTAGTGCAGGCGCAATTTGGGATAAAGCTTTTTATCGTCCATCTGGACAAGGGATGATGTAATCTCCTCTACGGCATAGCGCAGCTTGAGTGAATGCTTGCGTTCTGTCTGCCGCTCGGCTTTGGTTTTATTGATTTTGTTGGAAAGCTTTTCGTATTCACCAGATGAAATATCTGGTGCATCAGCAATCGCCTCTCCTTCCCTCTGATAATTCGTATCTCGGTTAAGTTTGATTTCTTCCTTGATTTCCTTACCCTTACCCGTCTCGTCTAAGGGGATGATTGTGTGTCCGTCAGCCTTCAATCCTTCAACAATGTTGTCGGCATAATTACACATTGCCGCATTGTGACGAGCGGCGAGCTTTGCCCAAGCTCGCAGGGATTCGTTCTGGAAATTAGTATCGATATCTTCAAAATCAAAGCCCGCACGTTGCAAGAGGAAAATATTCACCTTCGTCGCAGTGTGTTGAGATGCGAGCAGCGATTTGACGGAACTTGAACCATTGCCAATCCGACAGCCATTCATCCCCACCCGCGATGCCCAAAAATGGATATCTACCCCTTCCCTAAGCCTCACGAGTGCTTGCAGTGCGGATGCTGGCGCACAAACCCCCTGAAAAATGCCCCAGACGCCTGTAAAGTGTCCCTTGATATCAATAGAAATCCCCGTTTCCAGGGTGGGTGAACAAATGACGTAATCGTATTCCGATAAAATTTCGTTCAGATTGCCGACGCATCCGTAAGCGGGATGGCTGGGGTCTGACACCGATTCCGAGTCGATTCGTAAGCCTTTGCGCTCAGGATAGAGAGCTTTCAATCGGCTCTCAATGTTAATGGTGCCCCAGGTTGATTGTTCTTTCTGTGCCGACAGAACAATCAGAGGGATGCCGCCATTCTCCATATCAGCCTCTAGTGCGGCTATCAATTCACTAGGATTTTTCCCGCCATGTTGGTAGCAATGTCGTCCACCATCCTGGGCTTTCCACTCATTGACGACGATAAATGGATTGACTTGGAATTCCGCTAGACCTTTTATGAAATCAATGCTGACGTTAGATAAGTCAGCATCCGATAGAAACACCTGTCCAGTGCTTTCGCTGGACAGGTTCTGCTGAATCAAAGTCTTCAGGTTTTGCAGGATGACAACGCGATTCTTCTGGCAGGTTGAGCCGTTCAACAGGTGGGCGATAAGTTGCTCTACCTCGTCAATGAAAATTAAGCAATTTTTCCATTCATGCACATTAAACTTCGCGGAGGAACCTGAGTGCAGGGAATCGATACACATCCCCTGACCTAGCACTCCTTTAGTTTCTGAATCTCGCAGTTCCGAAATATAGTCAATCCCAAACCGATAGCACAGCTCTCCACCTAATTGAGTCCGGTGCGTAATGACTAATACCTTCTGTCCAAGGTAAGTCGCCTTCTGAGCTAAATGAGCCAGGGTTTGAGTTTTCCCCGTGCCTTTTGGAGATTTCAGGGCAACGAGTTTGGCACCGTCTGGGATTGGCAGCTCTCCTAGATAGCGACGATTGACTTGTAGGCTGGGCTTATAGGTGAGTTGGAAATACTGCCGCGCCTCCCATTTTTCCAATGACGTCGCTTGGTCGTAAGCGGTGTAGAAACGTTCTACGCCATGCAACGCAATCAGGTCATCAACACCTTTGCCCAGCATTCCATTCCAGGTAATTACTTTCACAACCGACTGAGCAAAAGCAAACAATCTACCCGTTTTCGCAATCATCGCCCCAACCGTGGCGACGGTTTGAGGCTTCTCATCCTGATCGAAGCAGATGTTGATCTGGCGGTCTGGTGTAGCGAATATTTCTAACTCAGGAATCAAGTGACAGTTTCCGGTGAGAGTCCCATTTTCATCTTTGGGGGTACGGAATCCTGAAGAGACACCCGGAATTGCGATCGCTGCCTCGCCAGCCGTTAAAAGAGCGGCGGCTTTTTTGACGCCTTCGGTAATGACAATCGGGACGTTGGAATCCAACACCCACTGCCAGAAAATCTTTACTTCACCACTAGGACTAACTTCTACTTTTTCAGGCATCGGGATATTACAGTGCTCACTCACCAGTTGCATGATGTGAAGCGGCACCTTCACAAATATCGCCCGTGTTGGGGTTCGATAAGGATGTTCGTACTTAATGAGTTTGCCGTCTTGAGCGCGTCGGGGTTTATCCGGCTTAAAGGTACACCACTCCTGCTCTCGCCAATTAATTAAGGGGTCGCGTCCAACACAAACCCATCCGCCTGCTTCAATGTGTCGATAGTTTTTAAGGACTCTATCCCGTAGGCGTCCATCGTTGCGGCGTGGGACAGCGGGGGAGTAGAACAAATATTCATAAGGTTCATTGTCCCGCACGCTCTTGAAGTTGAGGCGGATGATGTCAGCGTCAATCTTGCTGGCTTCTAGTTCTTCGAGGTGTCGATCTAATAACACGGCACACCTCCACCAGCAAGATTGAGGGAGTGCCTATTGAAAATAAAAGTATTTTTACTCATGTCTCTCCTGTGTTAGGAGAGCATCAGCCGTTTAGCAGTAGAAGCTCAGCTTCACTTTTTAGTGGTCTAGTAACCTACTTCAATGCTAAATTGAAGTAACGATAGAGCGTTACTTCAACATCTGCTAATCAGACAGGGAATCCGCCAAGATACTTGCTGTCTCATTAGTGAGGCTTTTATGCTCTCGTGTTTAATCGCGTGAAATGCTGTTGCTGTAACAGCAGACAGGGTTTTGCGTTTTCTTTTTTTTGATAACCTCTTTTTTGGGTGGCTGACTCAGTGGTTTGAACGGCTGGGTCACTTTGCGTTTGCGTAAAATTTAAAGAACTTGAATAGGCATTCAGCGCGCGGTACACAAATTCAACCCGCGACACGCTGTATAGCTGTGCGACCTTCACAAGCCCTTCATTTTGATTGGGGTCGATCCTTTGATTTGGCCTCATGGTTTTTCGTGTTTTTTCCGCTTCATATTCAAAATATTATACATTTTGCCTGTTCCGATTATACCTGGCGTTTTGCTTTTAATCCGCGTATCTGCAAGCTAGAAAAAAACAAAAATCTCGAAAAAGTAAAAAATAACACAGATGCAAACAACCTAAAATAACGTAATACTTGATACTTGCATTGCCAGAGGATGTCAATAAAATCTAAAATCTCTGACAACCACGGTATTTAGACGTTTAGCCAGCCTATGCAAGCCTTGATTTACCTCAGTTTCACAACTTAACCTGAGCCTCGTTAACTTCTTTTTTGATACTTGCATTGCCAGAGGATGTCAATAAAATCTAAAATCTCTGACAACCACGGTATTTAGACGTTTAGCCAGCCTATGCAAGCCTTGATTTACCTCAATTTCACAACCTAACCTAATCCTCGTTAATTTCTTTAGATAGGTATTTAAATGTTCAGGTATCCTAGGAGACGTTAATCCTACTTCCAATTTCAAAACCTGGAAGTAGGATTAAAGAGGTGAAAAGCTGATGAGCGCTAGGAAGTTCCTCTTATAACTGTGCGAAGAATCATTGGTGCCCTGAAATTTATCTCACGCTAGCAAGAGCATTTTCCGCTTATTAAGCCCTCTTGAATAAGTAAGGTGAGAAGGCGAAAAGATTGACTAATCGATTGATTTCCTAACTTCTAGCTTTCACCTAGCGCTTTATTCATCGTCCCAATCCTCCGTTATTACAGCAAGCACCTCAACAAGATTCAGTCGGTGCTGAGAAGATTCGCCTTCCGAACGCTGATTAGCAGCGCGATTTTGACAGTAATGTCTCACCGGATTTAACACTGCTGAAAGCTCGGCAACGTGGGAGAGATGGCTGACTTCTTGATAGAGGTGATCATCATGCATGACTACCCCTTGCCTTTGGTGGGTGAGGGACTGTTGTTGTTAGGAGGAATTTTTCCTTCCTTTTGTGCTTCCTCTATAGCCTTTTCCACTACATAGGCAGCCAAGTTTGCGGTGGGTCTACCTTGATCGTCAGCCCATCGTTCCAGGGCGTCGTAAACCGAATCAGGCAGTGTAATGTAGACTCTCTTGCTCACAATCATTTTATTGGCTTCTATTTGTTCCACTGTACTCCTTAGCCCCTAAACAGAAATCATTTGCCACTAATTAGCAAATTTATATTTACTAAATGTTGCTAATTAGTGGCTTATCTGCCATCATATCCTTGTAGACCGAAAACGCCCAAACCCCTCACCAAACGACAAAATCAGGTGAGATTGGGCGACAGAGTTCTCTTGCCAAAAATCATCTCAACCGCAGACAACAAACGGGATAGACGGATTGAACCTTGAAGATTTGGAGGAATTGAGCAATGGTAATGACGCAGCCAACGCAGGCTGAACTGACCCGAAGTACCCCAGCGATTGCCGTTGGAGTCGATAATGGGGCAGGATTGGTCAAACTGGTCTTCGGCAGTGGCAGCCAGCAAATGAAAGTCCGCACTCCTTCAAAAGTGCTGGAAATTAAAGAAGAATTGCACGATGTTCTCACCTCAAAAGAAGGTGGACATTTCTTCTACCACTCAGGCGAAAGAGAAGACTTAATCGGGCGAGAATTCTTAACCGGAACTCTCGCTGCCTGGAAAGCACCAACAACTCACATCAAGCTGAGTGATGACCCAGTGCTAAAAGTTGAATATGCTTTGCACACGTTATTAGGAGGCTTGGCTACCTTACCCTTCCGCCCAGAATGGAACTTGCATTTAGTCCTGTCGATTCACAACAAACAGGTGTTTCAAGCGCCGTTGATTAAAAGAACAGCAGGTACTCACGTTATTAGTTTTAATGGCAAAAACACGTCACACTCACGAGTAAACCTCAAGGTTAGTTTAGTCACGCCTGAAGGGGCAGGTTCTTACGGTTATTGTGTTTCATCGAAACCAGAACCATTAATTGATAGAACGGCTCATGCCATTGCATTTGACTTTGGGACTTCTACTGTTATCCCAACTGTTTTTGCTCCAGGGGGTGCAATTATCCACCGTCAAGTTTTAGAAGTAGGCGGCTGTATTGACCTACTCGGTGCAATTGCATCTGATAGCGAACTCATTCAGTTCTTGGGTTCGGGAAAGGCAGGAAATGTCGAGACAATCCGACAAGGAATTGAGAATCAGAGCTTTCAATACGGCACCCGTAGCTTTAACTTCCGCAGCATTTACGCCCGTCATCTCAAGCTGTGGTTAAGCGATCGCCTGCGCCTCGCCTTTAAAGAAGTTCAGGAGTGGCGCGACTCTGCTCAAAGCTTTGTTGCGTGGGGAGGAGGGGTTGAAATGCCAGGAGTGGCAAAGATGCTTGCTACTCAGGGAATTACCGCCGTCCCACAGGGAAGTTGGGCTAACGCCATCGGGTTGCAGCGGATGGCAGAAGGACGACTAGCAAGGGGGAAATAAGCAATGGCAGAGAATATCAGAGTTCGAGTTGAACCAGACATTGAGCAGTATTTGAAGTCTCAATCGGAAAGAGTTTTGGGTAAGCCAGTGAATCAATTAACGGCTGCTGACTTAACCACACTAGCCAATCGGATTTTGTACGAACACAGGGTTGCTAGTCAGATGGCGAAGCAGGTTCCATTCGCAAAACTTTTGAGTTGGATAATGGGCTTAGTTCCCAGCAGCGGCAGCAAAGTTGTTTCGCTTCCCCAACAAAGCTCCTCATCAGTATTAAAACCTCAAGAGCCAGATAGCTTCGATTTTGATGCTGAGCTGGGTGAGCTGTATACAGAAGATGCGGCATAAATCTCACATGACACGACGGCTCATCAGAATTGCATCAATCAAAACAACATAATCAAGTTTGAAAGATGCAACAGGCGAGCAATTTTCCGAAAATCCTGCTACCTCGATCGACCAAAACTAAAATTTTCGGTCAGTAAGTCAGCGGCAAAGTTTACGAGGCTCAAACCGCTGACTACTGGCTCCAACAACACAGAAGGAGACATTGAAATAATGGCAGACTTTGACGTTTCATTTCCAGACGGTCAATATCTCGCGCATGGGTGTGACTTAAATACCGCGATCGCCTTGTCTGATGCTTTCCATAAAGGCAGCGACCCGCAGCCAATTATTGAGCGCATTGCAGACCCAGAAGTTCGGGTAGTAGCTCAACGAATTACCAATAATCTTTCAGAGCATTCAGCAAGGGGGAAGCGTAAGTGAACCCAATTTATATTGCTGACCACATCCTGCGAATTGAAGGTGAACACCAAAGGCATCCTGACCGAATTTTAGATAGTCTGAGACGAATCGCTGACCACGCCAACTTATTTGAACCGATGCCCGATAGCCTGACACCTTCCCAACAGCAACAGGTGCAGGGATTCATTCAGCAGTTTCGCTCCTCTTCAGAAGGTCAGGCAGCGCTTGTACAAGTCAAGATCGCGCTCGCTGGAGGATATCGAAGATTGCATGAGAAGGGGGTTGCTCGTGCCTAACAAAGAAACCTGGGCAGATAACCTTCGCAGTGTCGGAGTGCCAGAAAGTCTTTCAGTTCAAGCCTCCGATATTCTCAGCCGACAAGATTCAGGCGAACTACCCTATCCCCTGCCAGAAGCAGACCAGCACATCGTCAGCAGTGCATGGCAATGGTATGCCGCCAAACAGCGCCAGGAAGCGGAGTCATGAAACACGCGATAGCGCTTGCAATCGGAGGGATTTTCTTGACCCCTGGCTTTCATCCAGGCAGCACCAGAATGCCCCTCTACCGAATCACAAAAAGGATGTACCAGGGGGAGATTAACCAATGAAAGATTACATCGGACTCGCTTTAATTCTCGGTGGGATTGGGTTTTACTTCATGACAAAACCACCTCAAACCGACCCCAAAGATTTAATCATTCAGCAACAAGAACAGCACATCCAACAGCTTCAAGCTGAGCAACGAGGCATGGAACGAGCGCTCGGTCTGAGTCGATAAACAATTAAGCGATCGCTTTCAGTGTTGAAGGCAATCGCACTTCACTATAAGGAATTAATCATGGACTTTGGATCATCTAAAAGCACCGCCATCGTCAAGTACCAACCGAAAAAATCAGCCGTTCATCGGGTACACGCGCTAGATAAAAACCTGGTGGGTTTAACTAAAAATTACTTTGGGATTGACCTGGCTGAACTACCCAATATGACCGACCAGCAGCTATCAGAGTTCGCTGATAGAGCTGCTGCGATGGACAGACTCATCGAAGTGCTACCAATACTCGAAAAACACTTCAAAACCCTGATTGAAGGGCAGGTTATTTACGAACAATTTGTAGCCAACATTCAGAAGGATGCCGCTGCCGCTGCCAAGAAAATCGACCAACAGATTCTCAATGTATTCCTCGCCGGAAAAGGCTACCAGCAGCACGTTCGGATGATGGGTGAGAAAGCAGCAAACGGTCTCAGGCTATTGGATGCAGAGGGACGTAGCGCCCTCATGCTCGAACGAATGGACTTCCAGACAGCGTTGCAAATTGTGGCACGTCGGCACCAAAACAGTGTACGTCGCATCAACGAGAAAATCCCTCTTATGGAACGACGAGAAGCGCTATCAGAACAGGCGCGAAAAGAGCGGGAAGAACGCAAGTATTTACTCACCAATGGTTCTCGTTCCTTCCAGAAAAAAGGATTCTGGCAAGGTATCGGTGACTGGTTCAGTGGTCGTTAATTAAAGGTGAAAGCTGATGTTTAACCCTAGTAATCATCAGCCTCACCACGAGGCTGATTTCCTAACTAATGAATCTCAAGTTAAAGAGAACGATGCAATTAAGTCCTATCGAATGTTTGCGAACATCTCTGAGTTCGGTTTGTATTTCAGTGGTAGCTTAGCACTTGCTTTGTTGTGCCGAATAATTCCGGGAATGCTGATTAGTTATGCTCTTTTAATTGCCTGTACATCTGGGTATTTCGTCTTAGCTGCAAGAGAGAATCCACAGGTAAGCAGCATTCTTGGGCTGGCAATCCTTACCTCGGTGATAGCCGGATTTTGGGATACAGTCCTTTCCATCTCTTTAGTAGTGAATCCTTTGATTTGGACTGGGATTGGGCTGGGATTGTTTGCACTCTTTTTATCAATATGTCTCAGGAGGACAGCGTGATGAATCCAAGGCTAATCATGTTGTCTGCAATGGCATTGGGTGTTATTGGTGCGGCAATGGGAACAGCCGGACAGTTTGATGGCAAACTCCACTACTGTTTGCCGATTGAAAGTGGTTGTACCGAAAGTGTCAGACCTGATTGGATGGGACTCCCTACTGGAGCGATAAATGTCCGACGAACCCAAGGATCTGCGGGAGCGAAACTGCTTGGTTCATTCGTGGCGATCGGAGGTTTTGCAACGTCAATGACATTGGCGCGATCGCTCTTAGAGAAGGAATCAGAACAGCAGAAATACAAGACTATTTGGGATGCGGCTAGTTTACAAAAAGCAAAACTTCAAGCCCAGATTGAATTTGAGGCATTCAATCAGAAAGCAATGTTAGAAGCCGCTGAAGTTGCTTACGCCACATTTGAGCCATACGAGCAGCCGCTACTGGATGGACGTGATTCGCTAGATAGCAGCAATCAAATCGAATCGGCTCAACTCCCAGAGCAACAGGTAAGTGTTCCTCCAACATCTAGTAGCCAGACCTCGTCAGGTTTATCAGGCACAGTCCTGAATAAAGACTCAGAAACAATCGGCATGGCAATCTTGGATGGATTGGTGGGTTCACGCCGTTCTACCCTCCTTGTTGGCAGCACTGGAGCAGGTAAGTCTGTCACCGAGGCATATCTTCTCTCTAAGTTTCAACAACGTTACCCGAATGCAGAAATTTGGGCGATCGCTCAAAAGAATGATTCCTTCGGTGGGCTGGATAAGAAAGGACGAGTGATTTTATTCGATGCACTTGACCCGTCAGAAGCATTGAAAGGAATTGACCACATCCACGGTATTTACGATAAACGCCGTAGATTGCCCGAAAGCGCTAGAACCGACCTCAACCCAGTACGATTAATTCTCGCGGATTGGCTAAGTATCAACCAGGCACTAGAGGAATTAAAGAACGAAGAACCCGTTAAAAGCTCAAAATATCTGACCAAGCTGGCAGACATTATTTACAACGGACGTGAGCTAAATGTCTGTCTGGTTGTGGACTTACAGAGCTTTAACTTAGCTGCCATTGGAATGAAAGCAGACCGGAACAGTCGCAAAAACTTTAATCTTGTTGGATTGGGAAATTACTCAGTAGATGAGTTTGGCAGCATTAACGAATCTTACGGCGTGTTGTCAAACATGATTGGCAATAAAGATATGGTTGCCGATGAGGATGAACGGTCAACACTGCTAGCAACATTCAAAGAACTCAAGCCAATCTCCAAGGATAATCAGCGCCCAATCATCTTCACCACATTAGAACCGAGCCGGGTCGCTTTACTTCCCGATTTAAGGCACTACAAACCCGGTCAATCGGCTCGGACAAAATTAGAAGGATATACCCCTGAATACCTGAATCGAATCTGGAGTCTTGAGTTTGATATTGATACTCCGGCACGAGAAGAAAAACCCGGTGATACAGCAGAAGTCATTCACGATAATGCTCAAGCCAAAGAAGTTTTGAGAAGTTGGTTTGTAGGTAAAGGATGGGTGAAAATCGGCAATGCTCGAACAATGTGCAAGGCACTTCGCAACCTAACTAAAGATTCAGATGAGGTGCGATTGCTTATTAATGAACTGGTTCGGGCATCACTGGTGAGCGTAAATGACGCTGACGAATTTAACGTGGATGTGACCTCCTGACCAGACGCGAGAACCCTGGTCAAAAGCGCTAAATTCAATATTCGGTCAGTTAGGTCAGAAACGGTCAGACCCTTATGCAACAAGAGTCATAGCGGTCATCACTTCCGGTAATATCCCTGACCTCTGACCTCTGACTGACCCATCCATGACCGTTCTGTGACCTACCTGTGACCAATAGGTTACTAACCTCAATAAAGAATAAGGATGAATAAGTTTGTTGCCCAATTAATTGAACTAATTATGCGCTCGCTCCCAGATTCATTCGTGGAAGAAATCAATGCCGCCAGCTTAGATGAGTTGGATGAGAGAGGGCTAATCATCTGGGCAGATGGAGACAGCGATGAGAACTAAAAGCCGCAGAAGAATCAAAAATCTTTCAATCGCCAGTTTATTGATCGCCTGTAGTTTCGTTTTCGGTTCCAATTGGGACTTCGCCTTTGTATTCCAATCGAGAACTCTGGATTACTTGTGGAAGTTAAACAAGCTCATTAGCCTCTACAACCAAAATTTCAACAGCAGATATGAGTTCAACCCACCTTGGCTGTTCGACAAGATTTATCAACCCAATTAATTAAAAATCAATGGAGACTGGAAGCCGTTCTCCGAGTTCTGAGTTTGAGCAGAGGATAGAAGCTCTCCGCAGAATTCCTCTAGAACCGATTGATTACTGTAACCGCTGGGTACCACTCAATCCAAATAAAGGCTACAGAAAGAGCTGTATTAATGCTTTAACGAAAGCGACTGGATTGAGTTCACAGACGGTTAAAAACTGGGGGTTTAACTTTACCCGAAGACCCCAGAATCTCCCTCATCTACTCCGGCAACTTGACCTGCTCAATCAATTCCTTCAATTGGTGAAGACTGGAGCAATCACCCTTCCTCCCGAATTCCCACAACAGTAGTTGGTCGTGATTCAGTATCAGAGCTGATTTATAAAGTTGATATTAAGAGGCGAGACGGCTGAGCATCAGTCGTACCATAGCGCCATAAATCATGGCTTCACTGACCTCTGGCAGTAGTTCATAATCCTTACT
>NZ_JAMPJY010000080.1:0-12144 GCF_039961875.1 Trichocoleus sp. ST-U2
CGGACAGCGATGTCTTTCCGTTTTGTCGAGTGGTTGAACCACAATCGAGACGTATTCTTCGCTTATAAAGCTGCTTTGGGCTTTGTTTGGGGTTGATTTCTGTTTAAGTCCCGTTAGCTCGTACCCGTCGCAGTGCTAAAAAGACGGTCAAAACTTGGTCGGGGTGCAAAATTGCCAACAAGAAATTAATGACGCGATCGCTTGTTTGACGTGCTTCTTTCGACATCCCCACACGAGAGCGTTGCAGCAACTGAAACAAAATCCGCAGGCGCTGCCCCGTTGTAACATGAGTGATGAGAGCTAAAAGCGCATACAATTCTGGATTTTGTTCGTAAGCTTCCCGATGCAGAGATTCATCGCTCCAGCGTGGGGGTTGCCCGTTATAACGAAGGAGAAATGGCTCATTACAAGAGCGCAGATGCACAATAATATTCAAGATGGCTGGTTGGGTTGCATCCATAATTTGACTCCTTGCATTACAAAGCTGGAGCGTATCCCCGCAGATGTTTAGGAACGCTCTGATTACTTTGATGAATTCCCCAGTGGCTTCAAGAACTCGACCACTTGTTTAAGTGTACTACAAATATACTACAATTAATTGAGTTGCCACAAGAGGGCAACTAGCGATCGCAAGCATCTCACTTGTGAAAATTTGCAAAGACCTACAACTATCCCCCCGCAGGCAGGGGAAAGGTAAAGAAAAACTTTTTTTCATGGGGAAGTAGAATTTCAAGATTTTGGCTTCCCCGTACCCCCTCTATTCCCTCGCAAGTGGAGGAAGACAAGGAATAAATTTTATTTACGAGAGTTGAGGTGGGGTTCTGAACTACGGTGTATTAATTTCTCAATATGGCTAAAGCAGATTTTAATTTTTACGCAGAATTGAATGATTTCTTGCCACGGAAAAAGCGGGACGTAACCATTACTCATGTTTTTGAGGAACGAGCCTCGATTAAGGACACGATCGAATCTTTTGGCGTCCCTCATCCGGAAGTGGATTATATCGAAGTCAACGGCAAACCCGTCGATTTTTCCTATATTGTGACGGATAGCGATCGCATCCATGTTTATCCAATTTCTGCGGCGACTGAAAAGACATCTAGCGTCTCTCTCGTTCGTCCTCAACCGCTAAAATTTCCTCGTTTCGTTCTCGATATTCATTTAGGGAAACTAGCAACATCTTTACGAATGTTGGGTTTTGATACCCTGTATCGAAATGACTATGACGATCTAGAGTTAGCCCAAATTTCGGCATCTGAAGAACGAATTCTCTTGACTCGCGATAAGGGTCTATTGATGCGTAGTTTGGTAACACATGGATATTATGTCAGAGAAACTAATCCAGAGCGACAGGTGGGCGAGATAATGGGACGCTTTGCTCTAATTGAATTCGTCAAACCATTGCAACGATGTTTGCGTTGCAATGGTTTATTAGAACCTGTGGATAAGGAATCGATTCTTGACCAAGTGCCACCCAATATCCAACAATCTATTGATGAATTTAGCCGCTGTCGTGAATGCGATCGTGTTTATTGGAAAGGCACGCATTATGAACAAATGCAGCAATTTATCCAAGGAATAATTTTCTCGAAGCCAGTTGAATCGAATTGAGTATAAAAGCTGGCTTTTTGCGATTCGCATTGATTATTTTAAGGCAAATCTTAACAATTTATTTCATTCTTTAAATAATTATTTTTTGGGTATTTGTGCCTAAAAATATATTTTGAACATACATTATTCTAGACTGCTATACAACAATTAAACTTTTGTATGTGTTAAAATCAATAAACATAATAACTGTTTGATAAATGAGTTGCACTGACTATTTTTTTCGCCTGATCTCCCGCCGAGATTACAGTGCTTACGAACTTTTAAAGAAAGGACAATTAAAGGGGTTTGAGCCAAACGAAATCTCCGAGGCTATCAATTATTTGCAAGAGAGAGACTATCAATCCGACACGCGCTTAGTCGCCAACTTGATTGCCTACTCTCAAGGCAAATATGGGAAATCTATGGTAAGGCGCAAATGTATGGAAAAAGGGATTTCCTCCGAGGTATTCGAGCAAGTTTGGAACGAACAAATCGAAGCAGAGGGAAGTGAGGAAACAGACGATCTGGATGGTTTAAAAACAAAGATCATGCGAAAGTATAAAATTGATGATTTTCAAATTATCGACCAAAAAACCAAAGCCAAGCTATTAAATTACTTGCAATATAGAGGCTTTAATGCTTTTGAAGTTTTGAAGCAATGGCAGAGACAACAAGTAGAAAATGAGTAACGGAGCGGTTTGGTAATTTGGTATTGCTAGATTATCTTAAAAACTTTTAATTTGCATTTTTTTATCACCTTTAGTTTGTATCTATATGAAAGATATTGTCACCTTGTTTTTTGGGTTGGGTATGGTGTTTAACGCCAGCTTATTTATTCCACAAGCCTTAAGGATTGTTCAAACTAAGAGTTCTAAAAATTTGTCTTTAATTACTTTTCTCGGTTTTAATTTTATTCAGCTTAATGGGGTTCTCTATGGGTATTATCGAAACGATTTGGTTTTAATGTATGGAAACTTAATTAGTTTTATGAGTTGTGCAAGTGTAACAATTTTGGCAATTATATACCGAGGTAAGGAACCTAAGTAAAGAGTAGGGGCGTATAATTCTACACCCCTACATTCAGGTTCATTTATATTCAGCTATGGAGACAAGCAATATTTAGTAGAGACGCGATAACCCTTGTCTCTACATTTCGGTGTTAGTAGCTAGAGAATTTATCCCTTCGCAGGTATGGAAGACTTCGCTGCCAATATATAGGCAACAGCAAGGGGGGTTAGTTTCTCTGTTACTATGGCAATAATAGAGCGGTCTTCCGGTGTCCATACTCTAGGCTGACCAAAGACACAAGGTTGCAGAATTCCCCACAACAAATTATCTTTGCACAGGTGAGCGTGAACTAATGCTCGATGTCCAAATTCTTTTTGCTCGAAAGCTTTATTAACGACTTCCGGATTCGCTGTCTCTACATCTTCGACAAAGACAGAAGGTTTTGTATGCAGTGCCGCAGCAAAAAGCGGATCTTCTTTTGGCAAAGATTCTGGTTCTTCCTTCCAGTCAGCATCAAGAATATTCGGATATTCTTGAGTGCGACGCCAACAGTAAGGAACTTTACCGATGGAGGTATGGGGATCGCGAAGGTAGAGAAAAACGCGATCGCACTGCAAGACTTCACCCAAAGCTGGCACTAAGGCAGAAAAGACAGCATCGGGTGTACTGTCATGGCTCAAAATTTTATCGAGAACTGGCGGTATTTGGTTGCTCATCAGCTTATTTTCTCAGCCGTCTGTTCGTTTCACTACAAAACTAGCGATTTTCCAGGGCTGGATGCTGGCTATTTGCCCAGAAGCGGACATTTCGGGTGCATCGATGGGACGCTCTAACAAATCAACTGGGTGCGCGATCGCTAAATCCAAATCGCTATTCAGCTGCATCTGTGCCTCTTCCCCGTGACACTCATAACAGCGCAAAATCCACTGCTGCAAGTTATCTTCTGACTGCTTCAACGCGATTAAAATCAGATTCTCAGCTTGTAAGTCTAACAATTGACCCACGGGGGGTAAGGACGCCATATTTCTCGCAGCGGGTTCTTCCACCCCCCTTTTTAAGGGGGGAGAGGTTAACCCAGAAGTATTAGGTAAGGACGAATTCTGTTCGCCTACCGATGGCAGCAGCATCACTTGGAGCGGTAAATTTAGCTCATAGCCTCGTCGCACAGTCTGCGCTGACTGCCAGCTACCTTGATGAGGATAGAGGGCGTAGGTGAATTGATGCCAACTTCGGTCTGCGTCTGGATCGGGCCAAGTAGAACCTCGTAACAAGGTGAGGCGTAATTGTGAGGGTTGGGCGTCGTAACCGTATTTACAATCATTTAGCAAACTGACCCCATAGTCATTGCCATAGTCATTTTCACTTAAATCTGCCCAATGCAAGGCAGGAACTTCCCATTTGGCGGTTTCTGCGGGTGTTTGAGGCTGAGTAGGACGCCCGTTAGCGTCTTGTGTGCTTCGCACAATCGCGCCGCAAGGAATTTCGTAAGTAGCAGAATCCGCCGTCAAGGTAAGCGGGAAAGCGGCTTTTACGAGTACGTGGCGTTCTTGCCAGTCTACAGTCGTGACGATTTTCAGTAGCGGCGAATCTGCTTGCAGTATGTAATCTTGGCAAAATTTCGACTCGCCTAGCTGCCGCACAACGCGCAGACGAGTTTGCACCGCCCCCTGTTCTACCCATTCAATTGACTTTAGCTGGGTGGGAGGTAAGGGGTGTTGGGCATAGTTGGGGTCAATGTTCCAAGCATCCCAATATTGACCGCTATCTTGGAAGGCTTGGAGTTGATTTCCTCCGACTTGAGAGAGGATCTCTCGATGATTAATTTTGTCAAAAACACTGCTTAAATCGCCTGTTTGAGAATCAACGATTACCCGCAGTAAGTCATTTTCTACGATGCAATTTTTTCCCTTATATCTGATATTATCTGGATTAGTCGCATTAGAATCCGGAAGGCTAGTGCTAGGATGCCCGTATTTTTGCCTTTTTGAGGGTAATTCCTCTTGAGGATATAGGTTTTGAGGACATAGCCAGAAGAGGCGATAACCCACTGATGGGATATTCTCAGCGAGAAATAACAGCGTCGTGCCTTCAGAAAGCTGGGATGGTAGTAGTTTCCCTTCTAAGTTGTAAACTTGCCAGTGATGTTTAGATGCCGGTAAGGGGACGGTAACGACTTCCGAGCGTTGCCAGTTCAGGGAGTTGAAGACGATAACTGGCAGGGCGTCTGGTTGCGGCGGCGGGGGAAGGGCAATAGAAGTTGCGATCGCGCTTAAGGCTTGCTGTACTATTTCCGAACCCACTTGTTCCACCTCTTGCCAAGCTTGATTCGCATCTACAAAGACTTGGGGAATGGAGGAACCGGGAAGAATATCGTGAAATTGATTAAATAGCACCTTTTTCCACGCAGATTCTAGCTCTTGCTTGGGATAAGGCGCACCCGTGCTGATACTAGCCAAGGAAGCGAAAAGTTCTGCTTGGTACAGCAACCCTTCACTGCGACGTTCAAAGCGCTTTTGATCGGCGTGGGTGGTGTAGCAACCCCGATGGAATTCTAGATAGAGTTCATCGTCCCAAACCGGGAACGGTTTTGAGTTGGGATTCTGAGTGCTAATCTGCTGTAAATAGCTCTCAGATGTAGTGAATTCTAGACGAGGAAAGAAGGGGGATTTTTCCCAGCGCGCTTGCACTTCCAACATATCACGGGTAGGGCCACCGCCATGATCGCCCACACCTGGAAGCCAAAGACTCTCTTTTAAACTGGTTTGGGTTTCCCAAACACAGGCATAAGACGCCATTTTAATCGGGTCAATGCCTTCACCAATCGGAGCAGACATGAGGCTGAAGATTTGGGAACCATCAAGCGATCGCCACCAAAATGTTTCATAGGGAAACTTTGTGGTGTCGTTCCAGCGCAATTTTTGGGTGACAAAGTATTCAATCCCAGCAGATTTCAGAAATTGGGGCAGCGTGGCACAAAAGCCAAAACTATCTGGCAACCAAGCGACTGTACTCAATTGCCCAAATTTTTCTAAGACGTAACGCTGACCATAGAGCAACTGGCGGACAATCGATTCGCCATTAATAATATTTAGTTCCGGTTCCACCCACATTCCGCCGACAACTTCCCAGCGTCCAGCCGCAACTTGTTGTTGAATGGCGGCAAATAAATCCGGGCGATGTTGCTCAATCCAAGCATAAAGTGCAGGTGTAGAATGGCAGAAAGTTAGGTTGGGAAATTCTTGCAGGAGTTTGAGAACCGATTCAAAAGTGCGTTGAGCCGCTTCCCAAGTGTCGCTGACAGGCCATAGCCAAGCCAAGTCTAAGTGAGCATGACCGAGCAAACAGATTTTAGATTTTAGATTTTGGATTTTAGCTTCTGTTGACCCTAGAGTGTCGAGCAGGTTTTGGCGGAGGGCGGAAAGCGATCGCTCAAATTTTTGTCCATCAGGCAGTGCTGTCCAGTCAATCTCAGCTACAGCAGCTGCCAAGATATCCAGTTTTTCCGGTTCAAAGGTTTTTAAATACCGTTGCAAGACAGCTAACTCATCAGCGACAAAACCGGGTTCAATCCGAGCGTCGGTGGTAAATTCGTATATACAGCGCGATCGCACTAATGCTCCATCATCATGTCCGGGACTTACCAGGCGCAAGGCAACTGTAATCTCCTCACCCGGCGTCACCGCGGGACTCAGCAGTACCCTCGTTGAGCAATCGAATAAATCTCCCGCTTGCACTTTGACGCCATTGACAAAAATTTGCGCGTCTTCTGCCCACCAAGTTAGCACCAGCCGCAACGCCAACCCCGATAAAGCATAACCTTGTAAATCTTGGGGAATCATCAATTTTTGACTAAGCCACAACACCTTTTGCCCTGCTTGCCAAGCAATATGTCCCCTCGCATTCAACTCCATAGATAACCAATCATTCCCGAAATCAGATTGGCGAACGGTATCTGCTGTCAGGTCTGCGGTACAGTAGCGCCAGCCGGTCTGAACGTTAACCTGAGTCATCGCAGAGAGTTTCTCAATCGCTTCGCTCAGGAGGCTGCATGAGGGCGTTACAAAAGGTGTCTTGGAATCGGTCATCTTTTCGATAAAATCAGGGCATCTACTATTTTTAGCAATTAGCAATTAACATTTAGCATTTCGCAAAATGTCCTCCCCTCCCAATGGTCGGTATAAAAGCAAATTATTTAATTTCCTCTCCCGAAAATCTCGCCGGTTGAAGGATGAGAGCGATCGCGCTGTGCGAAATCTGAAAGTCGCAGCGGTTTGGGGAGCGCAAATCCTCCTCTATCCGGTGTATCTGCTGGCTCAAACTTCCCAATTAGCGGGGCGTCAATTACAACAAGCGACGCAAGAAAAATTCCCACAATTACATTCTGGTAAAAAAGACCGAACAAAACGTCCTAACTCGCCGCCAACGCCGCCACCGACAGACGCGCCAATTCAGGAAGTGCTACGAGCGATCGCGGGTCAGGAAGAATCAGAATTCGCTTTAAATCCATCGGCAAATTCTGTTGCTACTTCTAGTAACAAAGCAGGAATTTTCAGTCAAGTTGCAGATGCGATTAATCGTGTCTCTACGACATATTTTGGATTCCAATTTTTCGATCGTAGCGCTGCGGGCGGATCGAGTCATTCAATCTCCCCAAATTTAACCCTTCCCCCGCTCAATCTCCCGGAAACTGTTGTCGTGCAAACGCTACAGCCCAAAGCGGCGGCGGGAACAAGTAGCGGAAAATCTTTGGCAGCGGCATTACGCAATCAAATTGTCGTTCGGGGAGTTGCGACACAACTCGCTACCCGTTCCGTGGTACTCGTCACCGCCGACAATCAAATTTTAGATATTCTTACCCCTGAACAACAGCAAAAATTACAACAGCGAATTCGTTGGGAATTGGCAAACTACTGGCGTCAGTGGCGGTTAGTGCAAGCGTCGGCGAAAGGAATTGCAGCACAACTTCGCCCTCCTGTCAATCAGCGCCATCTGTTACCACCCGTGCGTCTGTTCTGGGGAGTCATCGCTTGGGTGCAAAAAGGGCCGGTTGCGATCGCTGCCAATCTCTTCCAAGAATCAACGCTGGTGCGGTGGCAAGAAACAACACAAGAGGAAATGGGAACGCGATTGAGCGCCTCTAGAGAGGAAATCGGAAGTCTTCCACCCTTCGGAAACAAAGCCCTTCATCCTTCCTCCTCCTTACTGCTTCAGCCATTAATCTTCCTCGATCGGACGATGGTTGCAATCGAAGTCCGGCAAAAAGACTTTTTGGCAAAGCTGACACCCCATACTGGGGAAATAGAGGCAAATGAGCGATCGCCTTTACAATCGCCTTTACAACGGATACAAGCTGTATTCAGCCAACCGATGCGACAACCGGCGTCTCCCGATGTTACAGATGCCCAAGCACACAATAATATCCAAGCACTAATTCAGGCAGCAATTGACTACTTTTTTGGCAGGCGCAACGGAAAATTACCTTGGGAATCTACCCCAGAAATTGATTCTGATTCTTACAGCCAAACAAATCGGATATCAGGTGGCGCTTCTGCCTCCTTAGCCTCTGCCCAAAGGAAGAATCCAGAATTAACCGCAACTGGTATTGCCGATCCCTGGCTGACCATGAATGATTTATTCGGGAAGCCAGATTCACCTACCAGCAAGCAGCCAGTGCCAACCGCCCCTAAGCGCCCATTACCAAGGGTGGCAGGCAAAGAGCAACCGTCACCGTCAGCTCATCTGTCAGGAAAGAAGACCCGGACTGCCCTCCCCGGAGCCAACGAGCCGGATCTGCCTGCTGGGGATTCTCTCTGGAAGTCGATTAAGCTTCGCCTGAGTTTCAAACAAACGATTTTGACGCCCCGCAAACCCACTGCGCCTGAGCCAATGGCGGCGCGTCCAACACCAACTCCTTCTACAACCAAAAAATCCCGCAAAAAAGACATTTCAGGAAAGATTACCAAAGCGCCAGCTTTCCAGACGCCACGAGTAGAAGCCGAAGGGGCGCTTTCAAATCTATCGCCAGCGATCGCACAAAGCAATCGGACAAGCTTTGCCACCCATTCGCCAGACTGGATTGAGGCTGAGGTGACTCCAGCCGGATACGTCAAACACCCCCTAGAGTATTTGCTGGAATGGCTGGATAAGGCGATGCTATGGCTGGAGAATTTCTTCGTGAAAGTCTGGCGTTGGGTGAAGAAATTCTGAGGGTTATAGAAGCGGAGTCTCTCCGTCCCTACTCTCTTTTGTATTCTTCTCCTACGGTCTAAATTGGCACATTAGATGCTTCGCAATTTTCAGAAGCAAGTGCCAAATTATTTTGGATGGTCGCCCATTCGTGGGGACTCGCTTCGCGGGTGTAGATTTCCAATGCTTGCTTGTAACACGCGATCGCTCGTTCTAGATTATCAGCGCGATTGCCCCGTATCCGGTCGCGGTAAGCATTGCCGAGATTATTTTGCGTCATTGCCCAATCTTGGGGAAAAGCTTGGCGGGTATAAATTTGCAATGCCTGTTCGTAACACGCGATCGCTCGTTCCAGACGATCGGCGCGTACCGCCATATCTTTGTCAGCCAAATCGTCCTGTATCCGATTGCGGTAAGCATTGCCCAGATTATTTTGCGTCGTCGCCCACTCGTTGGGACTGGCTTCGCGGGTAAAAACTGTAACCACGATCTCGTAGCCGGTGATGGCAATTTCTAAGTTTTTCTCCTTGTCTCCTAGGGGAAATTGCGCCATCAGGTTGCTGAATCCGCCGATTGTCGCCCCAATAAATTTTGCTTCTTGGGGTTCAACTTGCGGCAGAATTATCATTGCCCAATCGTGCAGTATCTCAGCCAGTTTCTCATTCAGTTGATCGAGATTTGCTTGTAACAGCGGATACACTACTTTGCGATCGCCATTGCTATCTGCGGTTGCCTGTAACACCTCAGTTAAGAATTTCAGAGGCGATGCGGGAATCATCTTAACAACGGTGGGTGCCGATGATAAGCCCATTTCTGTAACCATTGGCGCTGCAACATTCCGCAACCACTCCGCCGCTTCTCCATCGCCCCGTTCTGCCAGCATTGCGGCTACGGCTTCCATTGTCTGCACTAACCCGGCATCAATGAGCGCTTGATTCGTCTGCAAAATCTCCATTTCCTCGCCACTAGAGGAACTGAGTAGCACTTGGATCAGATTGAGATAGGCTTCGAGACGTTCTTCTCTCATAGGGCGATTCATCTATCAATAGATGGATTTATTGTTGCTTAATTCCCCTCTACACTGCCACCTAAAAATCGGTTTTTTTGGGCGCAAACGCCAAAAATTCAGAAAAATACGAACTATAGCTTGAATTTTTAGGCTTTAGAAATCTCCTGCTATGTCAGCAAATTTATATAGAGCGGTTCGCACTTGCAATATAGGAACCTCACCCCCAGCCCCTCTCCGTAAACGGCTACCGTGTATACACATCTGGGCAAGAAGCTAAAGACCAACCGAGAAACTGGGAATCAATCTGTCGCAGACCCTGAAAAAGAGTGACAATTCCGGGAACCCGTTGGCTTTGATAGCCAGACCAACCGCCTAAACGAGCAATCAACCAAGATGCCCAAGCCAACGTTAGGGGAGGAAAAGGGTTGTGTTGTTTTGGGATGCGACCATTGAGAGTGGGTGCAAGCTCTGTCAGGCAACGCTGCTGGGCATCACAAAAGACGACTGTTGCTGATTGAGTGAGGTCTTCACGCCCTTGAGTCAACTCAGGACTTACGCAGACACACTAGATATAGTGGTAGAGGAGATAAGGCTCCCGAACCGGAACAAGACAAACAATTGTGCTAATCTCAAGTCGAGGTAAAAATTGAACGTCAGGTGTCATTTACAAAGCTAGACTACTGCCAATACTTGCTCAGCTCTCAGACGAATTACACTCTGACGAATTTAGCTGAGCATCTACAAGTTTTTAGTCACGATACAATCAATCGATATTTGAGAGGAGAAAAACTAACTCCTCGTTTCCTGCGGGATAACGTCGAACATCTTATTCAAGTAGATGAAAATGGCTCGATAATTTTTGATGATACGGTCATTGATAAAAATTTCTCGAATTGTATTGAGCTTGTCCGCCGACAGTACAGTGGTGCAGAGCATCGTGTCATTCGTGGTATTGGTCTAATTAGTTGTGTTTATGTGAACGGGAGGACAGGACAGTTCTGGGTAATTGACTACCCTTGTTTATGACCCAGATAGGGATGGGAAGACTAAGCTAGACCATGTGGCAGATATGTTACGCAATCTGGTGTACAGCAAGCAGCTACTGTTTGCCAAAGTACTGATGGATAGTTGGTATGCCGCTCAGAAGCTGATGGCTTTAATCGAACAATTAGGTAAAATTTATTACTGTCCTTTGAAACGAAATCGCTTGGTAGATGATAGTGGAGGAGTAGAGAAATATAAGCAGATTGAACAACTAACTTGGTCGAGGCAAGAACAACAGCAAGGGAAGCTAATCAAAATTAAAAACTTTCCCCGCGATCAGAAGGTGAAGCTATTCCGAGTTACTGTCTCTACCGACAGAACGGATTACATTGTTACAAACGACTTGTCTCAAAACTCATCGGATGACGTTCAAGAAGCGAACGCTGTGCGTTGGAAAGTTGAGGAGTTTCATCGAGGAGTTAAGCAACTGACTGGGATTGAAGCTTGCCAATGTCGTAAAGGTAGAATTCAACGCAATCACATCGCTTGCGCGATTTTGGCTTGGACTCACTTGAAAAGACTAGCTGCACTCATGGCTGAAACTATTTACCAACTCAAACACCAATGGCTTTCTGATTGCTTGATTAAGGAACTCAAACATCCGTCTATTCGTATGCAGCTTATTTGAGCCTACGCTATATCTAGTGTCTTTGCGTAAGTCCTGAACTGAAGCACGCGCACAGCAGGAGACAGCGCCAATACACATAGACGTTGAATGGCTGCTCCAAATTCGAGTTGGGTCGCTTCCAGATTCAAGCCACTTTGTTTGAGAGTGGCAAACAGTTGTTCAATTCTCCAACGCCAACCGTACCAGGCAATCATTTGGAGGGCTTGCTCCAGGCACACCACTCGATGTGTCGTCAGCAAGCGCCAATGCACTGGGGCTTGTCCCGGTGGAGGATTAATTTCCACAGCTTCAACGGCATAGAGTACCACTGAGTGGGGGTAATCTGTCCCGTCGAGCCGTCGAGGACGAAGGCATTGCACCCGGCAATACCGGAGTGTCATTAACGCTTCACGAGCAACACGTTTTTTGCGCTCATCTGCCATCACCTGCAACGTATAGGTGCCTGCACACGGCTGTTGGCTCAAGTGAGTAAACAGGGTTTCTCTAGTGCCTACCAACAATCGGTCGCGGCAAGCTCTGATTAGTACGTGTGTCTGGTGGTTGGGAACCGTCACCCATTGTTCATATATAGCAATCGCCAAGGTAATTAGGACGACAAGCATAAGACATGCTCGATTGCATCTCGCAAACAATTAAACTGGTCGAGTTGTTTGCGGATGCGGCTGTTGAGCCAAGACCA
>NZ_JAMPJY010000081.1:0-11425 GCF_039961875.1 Trichocoleus sp. ST-U2
CCTGTCAACTTTGCCGTCAATTTGATAGCCGGCTTAATTGCCTACTGCCACCAGCCCAAGAAGCCCTCCCTGATCAACGATGCTGCCTTGCCTGCTTAACCCGAACTCACGTTACCTTAGACGACTGTAAAGGAAGAACTGGTGAGGGTGTTGGCTTGCACCCAGTTGAGGGATGCTAAGATTTCACCACTATTCTTATCGCTGATCTGGGTAAAAATGTCGTCTCCGTTGCTGCCTTGGGTAATTGTCAAAGAACCAAAGGTTAGACCACTGGATAATCCAATTAAATCTTGACCTACGGTAAAGTGTTCGATGGTGTCAGTTCCCGCTCCCAATCCTAGTATGAACTTGTCGCTGCCACCGCCGCTAATCAATGTATCGTTGCCAGCACCACCGTACAGGATATTGTCGCCTTCTCCGGCGTTGATGATATCGTTGCCAGCTCCGGCGTAGATAATATCGTTGCCAGCTCCAGCGTAGATGATATCTTTGCCCGCTCCTGCATAAATCGTGTTATTGCCATCAGCAGCATCGATAAAGTCATTGCCAGCGCCAGCTACAATCAAATCGTCGCCAGCTTCGGCATAGAGAAAATCGTTACCACTGCCGCTATACAGAGTATTGTTACCATCTCCAGCCTGAATAGTATTATTGCCAGCACCAGCATCGATAAAATCATCACCAGCGCCAGTTACAATCAAATCGTCGCCAGCTTCGGCGTTGATGATATCTTTGCCAGCGCCAGTGTAGATAGTGTTGTTACCAGAACTGGCAAAAATTGTGTTGTCGCCATTGGCAGCATCGATAATATCGTCGCCAGCGCCAGACTCGATAAAATCATTGCCATTTCCAGCATCAATGAGGTCGTCACCCAATCCGGAATATAGCTGGTTGTTACCATCCCCAGCTTCGAGGATATTATTGCCATCGCCAGCACGCAGGATGTCATCACCTGCACCAGCATACAACTCGTCGTTGCCCGCTCCCGCAGATAGCTGATTGTTGCCTTCATCGGCAAAGAGTTTGTTGTTGCCTTCACCGCCGTCTAAAATGTCGTTGCCAGCACCGCTTTGCAGCAAGTCGTCACCGTCACCGCCGTAAAGTTTATTGTTGCCTTCGCCAGCGGTGAGGATGTCGTTGCCACCTTTGCCATAGAAGGTGTCATCACCTAAACCGCCAATCAGGATGTCGTCTTGGGAACCGCCATAGATGGTGTTATTGCCATCTCCCGCGTACATTTCGTTTTTGCCGTCGCCGCCGTCGAGGATGTCGTCACCAGCCCCTGCCTCTAGGTAGTCGTCGCCGTCACCACCGTATAAGGCATTGTTGCCTTCGCCAGCTTTGAGGATGTCGTTCCCGTTGCCACCTTTTAAGATGTCATTACCAAAGCCAGTTTCTAAGTAGTCGTTGCCATCGCCACCATCTAGAGTGTTGTCCCCATTTCTGGCTAAGAGGGTGTCGTCGCCTGCGCCGCCATCCATCGTGTCGTTACCATCACCAGCGTCAAGCAGGTCGTTACCGTTGCCCCCGCTTAAGGTATTATTGCCTTCTCCGGCGTAGAGTTTATCGTTGTTATTGCCACCATCGAGGGTGTCGCTGCCTTCCTCTCCGTGGAGTTCATCTTCACCATCGCCGCCAGTCAGAGAATCATCGCCAGCACCAGCAAGTAAGTAGTCTTTCCCTGCATCTCCTTGCATGGTGTCGTTGCCATTACCCCCTTCCAAGCGATCGTCACCAGCGCCTGCAATGAGAGTGTCGTCACCATCTTGACCAAACAGGTTGTCGTTGCCTTCTCCGGCATCTAAATTATCCTTGCCGTCGTTACCTTCGAGCCAATCAATCCCATTTTGTCCCTTGAGGATATCGTCACCGTTTCCACCGTAGAGGTAATCATCTCCCTCTCCAGCATCAAGGGTGTCGTTACCGTCTTGTCCGTAGAGTAGGTCGTTGCCGTCTCCTGCGTCTAAATTGTCGTTGCTAGCGCCACCATCCAGGTAGTCATTGCCAGCTTGAGCAATGAGAATATCGTTATCATCTCCACCCCAAAGTTCGTCGTTGCCTTCTCCTGCTTCTAGGTAGTCGTTGCCGTCTTCACCGTAGAGGTAGTCGTTGCCGTCCGCTGCGGTTAGTTGGTCGTTGCCAGAACCACCATAGAGAATGTCGTCTCCTGCTTCACCTAGCAGTTGATCGTTTCCATTACCGCCATCGAGGTAATCGCTGCCGATTCCTCCCTCTATATAATCTTCACCGTCGTCACCGGAGAGGCGATCGTTATCGTCTTGACCATAGATAGCATCATTACCTGTACCGCCCCATACTTGGTCGTTCCCGGCACCACCTTCTAAGGTATCGTTGCCTGCGTCACCCCAAATCTTGTCGTTGCCGTAACCGCTGTCGCCAGCAACAAAGTCATCACCACCACCAGCATGGATATCGTCGTCGCCGTCACCGCCACGGATGTAGTCAGCGTCTCCGGTATTCGCATTTCCTTCAAGGTCGCCCCAAATAACATCTATTCCCTGGTTGCCAAAGATTCTATCCTTGCCAAGACCGCCGATAATCGTGTCATCACCAAACTCTCCGTAGAGTTTGTCATCACCGCCGCCGCCATTGATGGTGTCGTTGCCATAGCCACCAGTGATGATATTGGCGTTGCCGTTACCAGTAATATCATCATCACCATTATCAGAACCAACTACGTTCTCAATGTTGGAGATGGTATCTTTTGCATACCATCCATCTGTCGCTTTACCTGTCTCTAGGTTGACCACAACACCATTTGGGTCGCGGCGATAGCTGAGGGTATCTATGCCATCGCCACCGTCAAAATAATCATTTCCAGCATTCCCAATTAGCAGGTCATCTCCGGCTAAACCCCAGATGTGGTTATTGCTGCTGTTGCCAATTAGAATGTCGTCATACTCAGAACCGATGATGTTTTCCAGATTCCGCAAAGTGTCTGTGGTGCCAAATCCGTCATAAGCTGTACCTGGGTTGATGGCAAAGTCCCGTTCTAGGTCGGTGTAGTAGTTGTTGGGATTGACATCGCTGATGGCTACATTTGCTCTGAGGATGCGATCGCTTCCATAACCTTGACCTTCATCAATGTTGACAGTTACGCCACTGGGTGAATTAGAGTAACTGACGGTATCGACATCATCGCCACCATCAATGAAGTCGTCACCGATTTCTCCCATAAGGAAGTCGTCGCCGGAATCTCCATACATGGTGTCGTTGCCAACTTGACCGTATAACTCGTCATTGTCAGCACCACCGTGAAGGGTATCGTTGCCATCATTTCCCTCCAGATAGTCTTCACCTGTACCACCGTCTAGGAAGTCATTGCCAACGTTGCCAGACAGAGTGTCGTTGTCCGCACCGCCATAAACGGTGTCATCACCATCATTGCCTTCTAGGTAGTCGTTGCCTGTGCCACCATTCAGGAAGTCGTCGCCAGCTTGACCATAGAGGAAGTCGTTACCCGCTTGTCCGTAAAGTTCGTCGTCACCTCTACCACCGTAAAGTCGATCTACACCTGAGCCACCATCCAAGAAATCATTGCCGTTATTGCCTTCCAGGTAATCATTACCAGCTTGACCGTAGAGGGTGTCTGCACCTGTACCGCCGTAGAGTTCATCTGCACCTGTGCCACCATACAGCGAATCATTGCCAGCTTCTCCTGTCAGGAAATCATTCTCCGAACCGCCATCTAACAAGTCATTGCCTGTGCCGCCCTTGAGGGTGTCGCTATCCGCCTCACCGTACAAGAAATCATTCTCCGAACCGCCATCTAACAAGTCATTGCCTGTGCCGCCCTTGAGGGTGTCGCTATCCACCTCACCGTACAAAAAATCATTCTCCGAACCGCCATCTAACAAGTCATTGCCTGTGCCGCCCTTGAGGGTGTCGCTATCCACCTCACCGTACAAGAAATCATTCTCCGAACCGCCATCTAACAAGTCATTGCCTGTGCCGCCCTTGAGGGTGTCACTATCCGCCTCACCGTACAAAAAATCATTCTCCGAACCGCCATCTAACAAGTCATTTCCACCATTGCCGTGCAGGATGTCACTACCGCCTTCACCTAGGAAAATGTCTCCATAATCGCCACCATTCATTATGTCGCCATGAAGTGAGCCACTTATAATTTCAACATTCCCAACAGTGTCTACAGTACCAAAGCCGTCTTCAATCTTGTAAACAGAAGACCCCGCATAGGTAACTGCATCAACCTTGATGCTACCGGGACTACTGTAGTAATCAGCAGTATCTTCATTACCATCTCCACCATCGAGAAGATCGTAGCCAGAATCGCCGCTTAAATAATCATTTCCTTGACCACCCTGCAAGACATCATTTCTGCCTCTTCCAGAGATTACGTCGTTGCCAGAAGTACCTTCTATCCAATCATCATCTTCTGTAGGATTTGTGGGAGCTTCGTTTTTGGGAAAGTAGAAGCCTTTTGGATGTAATTCATAAATAGTATCTTTAAAATAACTTTGAACCTGTGGATTGGTGAAATAATTTTCAATTAGATGTGGCCCAAAAAGACCTCCTATATTGGGAAGCATACTGAAAATTTTGCCAATTTTATCCCAAACCAATGGTTCAGACTCAAACTGAAGCAAAGGAACAGGATCTCCGGGGTTTCTAAAGTTGTTTTCTGCAACATTATTACCTTTGTATAGATGAATGCCACCAGCAGCTAGATAACTTGTAGGTGAACCTAGTGCCAAAATTCTTGTACGATCTGGAGTATTAAAAGTCTTCCCCATCTCTATTAATCCATCCTCAAGAAAGAAATTTCCTTGAGAGTGACCTAGTAAAATTAAAGAATTATTGCCGAAAGGATTCTTGTCCTTAGAAGACAGCCATTCGCTTGCAGGAGCTGTCCATTTACTATTAATATCTTTATATTGACTTTGTGGATACCAATACTGCTGTAAACTTTCTTTAATGTCATCGGGAGCAGCTGCAATCAAGCTATCAATAACATTAGAAATTTCCTTAAAAGGTCCTGGTAAAATACCAATAACTTTTGTGAAAAAGTCAAATGCTTTTGCCGTAAAAGCAGCACCTTTTTCTGTTACAAAATCAAGAGGTTCGTCTAATTTAATAAACTCTTGAGCTAATTCAAAACCAGTTTTAACTGTACCAAAAAAATCAGCAGCTTCATTAAGTGAATCCAATTCTTTTGTTAGCGCTGTGACATCTTCGCCAGCAGCCTCTAAATTTTTTATCTGTTTAGTCAGTTGTTTGTGCTTATTAGCCTGTTTTAGTGTATCTGAAATAGAAAATTTTTCTACAGCATATTGCAATAAAAATTTTACTGCAAACATGCCAACATCTCCCCAATCGTTACCAGTACTATCTGTTTTATTTATGTATTGAACATCAAGTTCAATTGAACCTCTGGAACCTGACACATTCTTTAAATTTAAAACTTCTAAACCCTCATCATTTTTAGGATTTGAAGTTAAGAGATTACCGTGGAAGTTATAGATTCCGTCAAACCCTTTTATATCTTCCTCAAACTTATTCTTAGTAGTCCGAATTCCATTAATGTAAATAACGCGAGTTTTTCCAGCTTCTTCGATGAGTTTATCGTAGACATCTTTAAAATTGAAATGAGGGGTAGCCATGATTGTTAGTCCTCTTGTGGTAGATGAAACGTGTAGTGAATATTACGTAGCAAAGTGAACTGAGAGATGCACTGCTCAGATATAGCTATAGGCGCGCTTGTGGTCTTGGTCGTTCCGATCGCATCCTCCCCTTCCTCCCTTGCTTTCTAACCTCAAGCGCGATCACTTTCACCTCTCTGTCTGTCTCAAGGTGCAAGTTTTACGCGGAAACACGGCTAGCGTTACAAAAATTTACAGACTAGGCCGGGGAAAGAAATCGCATCTTTGTCAGCCAAAAGCCGCTGAAGCGCGATCGCATTTCAGCAGAATCACTTATCTGGCTTGAAAAAACAGTCTACAGCACTGTAAAAATCACTTAGATTACCCTGACGAGCGAGTTTAAAATTTGTCTTCAGCCAGCAAGATTTATGAAATTGAGATGAAGTCTAGATGAAACTTCTTAGATAAAATTACTGACCCTCAGAATAGCCGAAGTAGCCACTATTCGTCTCTTAACGCACGTTAGTAAATTAGCTAAAAGTTTATATATGCTTTATTATCTCTTGATAGTAAATTCGTTAAGATCCTAGCTTGGGGTAGCTATAGTAATTAAACAAAATGGCATCTACTTTAAGTAAGTTAGAAGTAGAATTTACAGAAGCGGGGAATAACTGGAATCTGGAAAAGTTATACATAGATTTGGCAGCGGCAAAAGGCAAAAGCCTCACCCAAGTGGAAAAGAAGTTTTTACGAGGATTGCTCTGCGGTTATAGTCCAGCAGAAATTGCCGTTCAAGTCTATCAAAGCCGGAGCAGTAATTCAGTTAGAGTTTACCTATCCAATGGAATTTATAAATATATAGAACAACTGATCAGCGATAAAACAGGAAATTTGATAAAAGTAAAAAGCTGGAATCGGGTGATTTACTTACTGGAAAAAGCCGGATACAAAATAGGTGCATTTGAAGAATTTAAGCACGGCAACTCTTTAGCAAAACCTGCTCGTCAAGTGCCTAATTCAGGGCTACCAAACGATAAACATCAAGATTGGGGAGAGGCAATTGACACGGCGGTTTTTTACGGACAAGAGGAAGAACTAGGCACACTCAAGCAATGGATTGTGAAAGACCACTGTCGGATTGTGACAATATTAGGCATGGGAGGAATCGGTAAAACAGCTTTATCTATACGCAGTGCAGAATTGATTAAAGATAAATTTGATTACGTAATCTGGCGATCGCTACACCATGCGCCACCTATCCAAGACATCCTAGCAACCCTGCTGAAGTTCCTATCCAAGGATTCGGAAACAAATATACCAGACACAGTAAACGCTAGAATATCGCAGTTGATTGACTGCTTACGCTCCTCACGCTGTCTGCTAGTTTTAGATAATGCAGAAGCAATTCTACAAAGTGGCGATTGCGCTGGTTGCTACCGCCAAGGATACGAAGGTTACGGAGAACTTTTGAGGCGGGTGGGAGAAACACTGCATCAAAGCTGTCTAGTGCTGACAAGTCGAGAAAAACCTAAAGAATTAGTATCCTTAGAAGGCAATAAGCTACCCGTGCGATCGCTACAATTGGGTGGTTTGAAACTACAACAAGCACGGGAAATCTTCAAGACAAAAGGAGACTTCTTTGGTTCTGAGGACGAATGGATAGCATTAATTGATTTTTATGCAGGCAATCCGCAAATATTAAAAATAGCTGCGACCACGATTTTAACCTTGTTTCAGGGTAATGTTTCCCAATTTTTAAAACAAGGTAATCTAGTCTTTGGCGACATTTGCGCTCTTTTAGACGAGCAGTTTAATCGCTTGTCAGATTTAGAAAAGAAAGTTATGTATTGGCTAGCAATTAAACAGGGGTCGATTTCGCTGACTGAGTTGCGAGGGGATTTGCCTCCCATATCTCAGTCGGAGTTACTAGAAACTCTGGAATCCCTATTGAAGCGATCGCTAATTGAGAATAATTCAGCTAGATTTACCCAAAAACCTTTGATAACGGAGTACATGACAAAACGATTAATCAAGCAGGTTTTTAACTAACGCCTTTGTTAGCGGTCGTTAATTGTTGAATCTGGCTGCTGTAAAAAACTGTCTTAAGCGAATAAAAAACTATCCTGCTTTTCGCTTACAATCCTGATGACTGGGAAGGCACCTGCCAAATCTTAATGCTGCCATCATGACTGCCACTGGCTAAAGTTTGTCCATCGGGACTGAAGGCGAAGGAATTTACTTGGCTATCATCTCCTGCCAAAGTGCTTTTAAGTTCGCCAGTGCGGGGATTCCATAGCTTAATCGTATTGTCCAAACTGCTGCTGGCGATCGCTTGCCCTTTGGGGCTAAAAGCAACAGAATTAATTAAGTTGGCATTTCCCTTCAAAGTGGCGATCGCTTCCCCGTTACGAGGATTCCACAGCTTGATGGTGCCGTCATTACTGCCACTGGCGAGAAGTTTTCCATCGGGACTGAAGGCGACGGAATTTACCCAATCAGAATGCCCTTCTAGGGTACGAATGCGGATGCCGGTGCGCGGATTCCATAAGTTGATCGAGCGATCGGCACTACCACTGGCTAAGGTTTGCCCATCCGGGCTAAAGGTAACGCAATTCACAGCATCTAAATTCCCCGTCAGGGTGCGGATAAGTTCCCCGTTGCTCAGCTGCCAAAGCTTGATCGTCTTGTCTAAACCACTGCTGGCTAAAGTTTTTCCATCGGGACTGATGGCAATGGATAAAACTGAGGTGGAATCCCCGTTAAGGGTGTGGATGAGTGCCCCGTTACTGAGTTGCCATATCTTGATGGTGCCGTCATAACTGCCACTAGCAACAAGTTTTTTATCCGGACTAATGGCAACGGCATGAATGGGTTTGATATGTCCTGCTAGGGTACGGATGCGGATACCTTTGGGTAAATTCCACAACTTGATAGTGCCATCTTCACCGCCACTGGCAAGAATCTGCCCATCGGTACTGATGGCGATCGCCTGCACATACTTAGAATGCCCTGTAAGCATGTTGAGTGGTTGGGCTGGCTGAGATGCCGTAGTTGATGTATAGGCTAAGGTTAAATCTTCCCCTTTTACAGGGTTGGCAGAGGATTCGAGCGAACTGCACCCAGTCAAAGTCGTCACTGCACCCAAAGCGATCGCCACGAAAACTTTTCCGAACGTTGGCTGATGTGTCATGGATAGTCACCGCAGAAAACATCACGTCTATCCAGGATGGATACAATATAAATTTGGAGCTGTCATCATCCACTCGGATGAGCATATCTGGTTATGTCCCTGCCTGTTGTCGCTATTATCGGTCGCCCGAATGTGGGCAAATCTACTCTTGTCAATCGATTGGCAGGTGTACAAGACGCCATTGTGCATGATGAACCTGGAGTCACGCGCGATCGCACCTATCGTTCCGCCTTCTGGGAAGACCGGGAGTTTGTCATCGTCGATACCGGCGGCTTGGTGTTTAATGATGACACCGAGTTTTTACCCCTAATTCGGGAACAGGCAATGTTGGCACTCTCAGAAGCGAGTGCAGCAATCTTTGTCGTCGATGGTCAGAGTGGGTTAACGGCAGCCGATGAAACGATCGCTGACTGGTTGCGTCAGCAACCCGTGCCCGTCCTGCTAGCGGTGAATAAATGCGAATCCTCCGAACAAGGTCTCACCCAAGCAATGGAGTTTTGGGAACTGGGATTGGGCGAACCCTTCCCCGTCTCTGGCATTCATGGGAGTGGCACCGGCGAATTACTTGATGCCCTGATTACCTATATCGTGCCTGCGGGAGAAATCCCAGAAACTGAAGAAATTAAAGTCGCCATTGTCGGACGTCCCAATGTCGGTAAATCCAGCTTGTTGAACGCTTTTGTCGGCGAAAATCGTTCTATCGTTAGCCCCATCTCTGGCACGACCCGCGATGCCATCGATATGGTAGTAGAACGCAACGGTAAAACCTACCGATTGATCGATACCGCCGGGATTCGCAAAAAGAAAAACGTTGAATACGGTCCGGAATTTTTTGGGATTAATCGCGCCTTTAAAGCGATTCGTCGCGCCGACGTGGTTTTGTTAGTCATTGACGCGGTGGATGGCATCACCGAACAAGACCAAAAACTGGCTGGGCGGATTGATGAAGAAGGTCGCGCTTGCGTCATCGTCATCAATAAGTGGGATGCTGTTGAAAAGGATTCCTACACCATCTACGAGTTTGAACGCAACTTTAAAGGACGGTTGAACTTTATCGATTGGGCAGAAACGATTTTTGTCAGCGCTCAAACAGGTCAGCGGGTGGAAAAAATTCTAGATTTAGTGAATACAGCCGCCGAACAACACAAACGCCGCGTCACGACTGCTGTAATTAATGAAGTGCTACAAGAAGCGATTTCTTGGGTTTCCCCGCCCACGACCCGCCAAGGGCGTCAGGGCAAGATTTATTACGGCACCCAAGTGAGTAGCCAACCGCCAGCGATCGCGCTATTTGTCAACGATCCCAAGCGCTTCAATGACAACTATCGCCGCTACATCGAAGGTCAATTCCGAAAACAGTTGGGTTTTACTGGAACCCCAGTACGCTTATTCTGGAGAGGGAAAAAAGTCCGCGAGGTGGAAGCGGGCAGTCGTAGTAACCGAGCTACTCGCGTTTAATCGATTAAAAATTAAAAATGTAAAATGAATTTTTGCATTTTTAATTTTTAATGTTTAATTTTTAATTTTCTATGGATTTACTGCGATCGCTGCCGCTGGGGCTGTACCTCGAACAACCAATCACTTGGCTGCATCACCTCGACCCCAGGGTGAAAATAGCTTGGTTGATGAGCTTTCTCATCGCTCCAGTTCTGGCAAATCCCATCTGGCGCATCGCCCTAGCGGTGCTGCTCGTTGCCATTACTGTGACGGCGGCGATTCCATTGCGCGTATGGAAGCAACAAATGGGTTGGCTGTTGATGCTGTGCTTTTTTGTGTTCATCCTGAGCATGATTGCTCCCGATGGGCTAGGAGCGGACTCTCAGCGACGCCTCCCAGCCGATGAAATATCTTTTATTCAGACTGCTACTCCCAAACCAGGAGTTGTCAAATCCGCTGCAACTCAAAAACCAGAGGCGACAAAACCAGTCTCCACTCAAAACTCGTCAAACTACCGCTACGTCCTGTTCCACCAAGGGCCAGTCAAAATTACTCGCAAGTCCTTGGCGCTAGCGATTAACGTGAGTACCTTACTATTTACCTTAATTTACAGCACCAACCTGTTTTTGCTGACCACAGCTCCAGAGGAGATTACTGCGGGGATCGAGAGTTTGATGCGACCGCTGCGAGCATTCAAATTTCCCGTGACAGAAATTGCTCTAACTTTGACTTTATCGCTGCGCTTTATTCCCCTGGTTTTAGAAGAAGTGCAAAATTTAGTTCGTTCCGTGCGGACACGGGCAATTAACTGGAAAAAACTGGGTATCCGCAAAAGTCTGCAACTTTGGTTGATGGTCGCCGAACGATTGTTAGAAAATCTCCTCTTACGAGCCGAGCAAATTGCTAGCGCCATGAAGGTTCGCGGCTTTACCACTCCCAACAGCCATCGCGTCCAGTGGCACCAGTTGCGTCTCAAGAAGAGCGACTGGGCGGGACTGGTGAGTTTAGTCGTACTTTGGGGGGCACGGCTGATGTGGGGATGGGAAAGTTAAAAATTAAAAATTACGCTTAATGTGAATTATGAGGAACAAGCACCAGCTTGACGAAAAGTTAACACATCAATGGCAAAGCGCCGTTTGAGTAACAATCGTAAGGTATGACTTGCCAATTTAGCGGC
>NZ_JAMPJY010000082.1:0-11350 GCF_039961875.1 Trichocoleus sp. ST-U2
TTGTGGATTGCACAACTTCCGTCTCAGCTATCGCTAGCTGGTGACAGCTTAGGGTGAAAGGAATAGAAACGATCCCACTTTTCTCTACAACCTCTTATTTCCGATTAAGTTTATTGCAGGTAATCTGTTTCATAGAGATTTGGGTGATGGACTTGGCTAGGAGGCATAGCAGATTATTCCATAGACGATTTCTTTGATAACCAACTGGGCAGGGCAATCCAGACACTTCTGCATTGTAGTCCGTGTATTAGTGTCGCGGCTGGAGTAGGAGCATCCCTTAAATGTAGTGATGGCGAAGTACTGCTGTGTTTGCCCTTGGGGTTCCTGAAGGGTAGAACACGATCGCTAAAATGCGATCGCTTTCTAGAAATCCTCAAGAGAATTTGATTCTTTCTGTTACCACTCGATTTTATACATCGCACCACTATTTTTGCGGCATTTTGTAGACTTTAGGTAAGCCACTCAAAGTGGCGGCTTACTGAGTAAAGAAGCATTACCATGTCTGAAACTCAACCAGTACCAGAAAAAACCAATGCTGCTCCCACCGTACAGAATTCTCCACAACTCAAGCCGGGAGGAATTCTCAGCAATTGGAAAACCAGAGTCGGGATTATCGCTACGGCAGTCATTGCTGTTGTTTTTGGCTTGTTTGTTCTCGGTTTCTTTTGGCAGCACATGATTGCAGGGATGGGTATGAGGTCTTGGTCTAGCCATGCGCGTGCCACACCGATTGAGTGCATGATTAAGGACACGAACAATGATGGTTATGTGAGCTGTAGCGCCATGCTAGGCGGCGAAGTCGTACCACTTGAGTGTGGAGCCAACATATTAAATATTGGTTGCCGAGTGAATTATGGTGCGGCGGCTGCCCCTCCTGTGCGTCCATTCAATCTGCCAAATGTTCGCGGAAGTTCCTGAAATTCTAAGAAACTTTTGCCCAAAGTTTCTTAGAGATAGCGCTTAACATCTCAAACTAGGCGTTGCTGAATCGCGATCGCAGATGGTTTGGCGTACACACTCTACTCTACTGGAGACTGAGTAGAACGAATTTCGTGCAGAATTCTGCAACGACAGAAAACATCACTCTCCTCAATATCGGAGAGTTTACACCAAACTATTTGCGATTCCCGCCCCAAGCTTACCAAACCATTTGCGGTTGAATCAAACACAGCCTAAAGACTAAAACCCTTGCGTGTCGTCACTTCCCACTACTTCCCGCATACATAGTCCAGAATTCACTAAACCATCTGCGGTCACGCGATACATAGCGAATTCGTTCCGATATCAGACCAAATATGAGACTAATAATCCCTACCGAAATTGCATCTGATATCGAGCCGCGTTTACCTCCCAATTTACAGGTGGTACGTGTGGATAGTGAGGGCAATCTTGACGGCGATGCCAGCGATGCTGAAGTTTATTTCAACTGGATTCTGCTAAAACCAACTACTTTGCATAAAGTTCTCGCGGCTGCACCCGCACTGCGTTGGCAACACACCCCTAGTGCCGGGGTAAATCACATTCTGACACCAACGTTTTTGGGACGGGAGATTACTCTCACGAATGGTGCAGGGGTTCATGCAATTCCGATTGCGGAATTTGTCCTGATGTTTATGCTCTATCATGCGAAAAATTTACCTCAACTACAAGCATTTCAAGCTGAACGTAATTGGGGGAGAGGCATAAAACTGAAAGAGTTGAAAGATGCAACTTTGCTAATTATTGGTGCGGGAAGTATTGGCGTCGCGATCGCGCAACGTGCGTCATCTTTTGGCATGAGAGTTTGGGGTAGCCGTCGCCATCCCGAACCGCTACCGGAGTTTGACAAAGTCGTGAGTGCAACCGAATGGCGATCGCTGCTTCCGGAAGCTGATTATGTCGTCGTTAGCACACCTCTGACACCGGAGACGAAAGGCACGATGGACGCAGCAGTTTTTCAAGCCATGCGTCCATCTGCCTTTTTCATTAATATTGCTAGAGGTGCAATCGTTGATGAAGCTGCATTGCTGACTGCTCTTCGAGAAGGCTGGATTGCAGGCGCTGCATTAGACACTTTTTCCGCAGAACCCTTACCGCCAGATAGTCCTTTTTGGTCGCTGCCTAACGTCTTTATTTCACCCCACTGTTCGGCAGATTCGCCACAAACTTACCAGCGATCCTTAGAACTGTTTTTGGAGAATTTGAGCCGCTATCAAGCTGGTTTACCGCTGCGAAATGTAGTGGATAAGCAAGTGGGTTACTAATATTTTTCCCACTCATCCTCTGCAATTAACAATTCGAGATTCTCAAAACTTCCTGACTCTCACTGCTGCTTTAGCACAAAAGTTCTCAATAGAGGACTTGTAGCGAGTGCGAAGACGTGAAGATGCTTGCTTAGGACTTGTGTAACTGTCACAGAGCAGTTTATAGGGTGCCTTCGCGCGATCGCCTTGCTTCAATTACAGTTGATTACGCAACGCAACAGGAAGCACTCAGCAACCTTTAGCCTAGATGATGGGTATGATTTCTAGGCTGGCTTGCAGATTTTAGGGCGAACCATAAGCGTAGGAACGTGACGGTGAAACTTCGGTAACACGTACTTATTTTGTCCCGCCTTATCCTTATAATTAATCTTGGTCAATCAGCCTTTCAGGGACTACCTCATACTGCCTAGTTCGTCAACTAGATTTTCTTAACGATAAAAAAGTACATCTAGAGATTCTCGCAACGAAAGCTGTTCAATGGCTCCACTGAGCTAGTTAGCCGAAAAGCCTAAATAGTTGACTTGTACAATAATTTGCCAAATACAGGCTAAAATAAGGGGCCGTTAATATGAACGTGAGCGGCAAAAGTAAGATTCCGAAAATTCTCCAAACCGATCAATCCCAACTGCTAACAGACTGGATCTCAGAGCAAATAACTGCTGGTATCCGCAAAGACCTAATTAAGGAAATAGAGCTGCGTGAAGAATGCAGAGAATTCCTAGACTTGTTCTCGGCATCTGTCCAGCAGGGTAACTTCACCGACATTAAATCGACTGAATGGCGTAGCGTGCGCGAGATGCTTGGCTCGATTTCGCGATCGCGCAGCCAGAAAGGCTTCACGCCATCAGAAACCGCAACTTTTGTTTTTTCTTTGAAGCAACCTTTGTTCAGCCGCTTGCGCCTAGAACTTGCACAGGATAGCGAAAGCCTTCTGGAAGAGATTTGGTCAGTTACGACTCTGTTGGACAAGCTTGGACTCTGGACAACTGAAAGCTATCAGAAAGCCCGCGAGGAAGTGATCCTGCGCCAACAAGAGGAGCTGATGGAACTTTCAACGCCGGTCGTGAAACTGTGGGAAGGCATTTTAGCTCTACCCATCATTGGCACCCTCGATAGCGCCCGCACCCAAGTGATGATGGAGTCCCTCTTGCAGAAGATTGTAGAGACGGGTTCGGAAGTCGCCATCATTGATATTACGGGAGTGCCCACCGTTGATACTCTCACCGCTCAGCACTTACTTAAGACAGTCACTGCGGCTCGTCTAATGGGCGCTGATTGCATCCTGAGCGGGATTCGGCCCCAGATTGCTCAAACGATTGTCTACTTGGGCGTGGATCTGGCTGATGTGATCACCAAGGCTTCTCTATGCGACGCATTTGCTTTGGCGCTGAAGCGAACTGGAGCCACGATCTCTCGCGCCCAAACACGCACTTAAGGAGTTTTATGGAACGTATCCCCATATTACAAATGGGTGAATTCCTGCTAGTGACGATTCAGGTCGATATGCACGATCGCCTAGCGATCGCTTTGCAAGATGACCTGACCGACCGCATTAGCCAAACAAGTGCCCGTGGTGTGCTGATAGATATTTCAGCACTAGAGATCGTTGATTCTTTTATTGGACGGATACTGGGAAATATTGCCAAGATGTCGCGAGTACTTGATGCTGAAACGGTTGTTGTAGGTATGCAGCCAGCAGTCGCCATCACTTTAGTAGAGTTAGGACTCTCCTTAACCGGCATTCGCACAGCCTTAAACGTTGAAAAGGGAATGTCCCTCCTGCATAAATCGTTGGAGGCTTCTCCTAGGGGGAGCATAGATGGTCTTGCAGAGGTCTGAAACGATAAGCATCCAGTCTTCGGCAGACGTTGTGCTAGTACGGCAAGCCGTGCGTCAGTTTGCCCTAGGACTGGGTTTTAGCCTAATAGACCAGACTAAAATCGTGACAGCGGCGAGCGAGCTGGCACGCAACACCCTGGACTATGGCGGCGGCGGGACGGTGCAACTCGAAGCCCTAGAGGAGGGACTCCGTCGGGGTCTGCGGCTAACTTTTGAAGACAGTGGGCCAGGAATTCCGGATATCGATCTGGCGCTAAAAGATGGCTTCACAACCGGAAACGGGCTGGGGATGGGTTTGAGTGGGTCAAAGCGCCTGGTGAACGAATTCAATATCGTTTCCCGTGTCGGAGAAGGCACAAAAGTCACTATTACAAAGTGGAAGTGAGTTAATTATGAATGCTCCCGTCGCCTTACCCATTTTAGAGTCTAGTCAGGCTGGTGAAGCGAGACGAATAGCCCTCGCGATCGCGACTCGTCTCGGCTTCAACGAAACTGAGCGGGGGCAGGTTGGTATTGTCGTTACTGAGATCGCCAATAACCTGGTTCTGCACGCTAAAGACGGTCTGTTGCTGCTACAGCCTTTAAGCAAAAACGAGATAACGGGTATAGAAATCCTAGCCTTGGACAAAGGGCCAGGGATCAGCAATATCCAGGAGTGTCTGCGCGACGGTTTTTCTACAGCAGGGACTCCTGGAAATGGTTTGGGGGCAGTTAGCCGCCTTTCTGCTTTTTTTGAGATTCATTCTGTTCCCAACGTGGGTACAGCTTTATTAAGTCACCTCTGGGCTTGCCCAGAAGTGGCAAACCAATCGACCAACAATCTAGAGATTGGCGTGGTGTGCCTCCCGATGGCAGGGGAGGAGGTATCGGGTGATGGGTGGGCAACCGACCAACAGCCCGGTCGCAGTCTGCTATTAGTCGCAGATGGTTTGGGTCACGGCCCTCTAGCCGCCCAGGCGTCCCTAGAAGCCATTCAGATATTTCGAGAGAATGTCCGCAAAAGTCCCGCAGAGATTATTGAAGCGGCTCACGTAGCCCTGCGGAGTACTCGTGGAGCCGCTTTAGCGATCGCAGAAGTAGACTTTAAAACTCTTGTCGTTCGTTTTGCTGGAGTTGGTAATATCGCTGGCAGCGTTTTTTCTCCCGCAGGAAGCTACAGCATGGTTTCCCACAATGGCACAGTGGGGCATGAAGTCCGTAAAATCCAGGAATTTGTCTATCAGTGGCCTCAAGGAGGGCTTTTGGTGATGCATTCCGATGGGTTGAGTACACAGTGGCGATTGGATCGCTATGCTGGTCTCATAACCAGACATCCCAGCCTAATTGCTGGAGTTTTGTACCGGGATTTCTACCGAGGTCGCGATGACATCACTGTGCTGGTTGCTCGCGAAGAAGACTGAAGGCCAAAGGAGTACAGCAGGGGCTGATGAACAATAAATAACAAGCGATTAGCCATTAGCAATTGACCAATGACCAATCTTCTTACGATAGAAATACGATTTGAGCAAGATGTCGTGATGACCCGTCAGCAGGCACGCCAGATTGCTCAAGCTTTGGGATTTGACTCGCAGGATCAGACGCGCATTGCCACTGCTGTATCGGAAATTGCCCGCAACGCCTTCCAATATACCCGTGGGGGAAAAATAGAGTTTCGGGTGGAAGGCGAATTGCCTCAGAGCTTGGTGGTATGCATTCGTGACCAAGGGCCGGGTATCGCCAATCTGAAGAGCATTCTGGATGGGCAGTATAAATCAAAAACCGGAATGGGTTTAGGCATTATTGGCACCAAGCGGCTGATGGATCGGTTTCATATCGCGTCCACGCCAGGGCAGGGAACAGAGGTGCTGATGGAAAAAACCTTGCCAAAGCGGGCACCGAGCTTGACAGCAAAGCGCTTGGCGCAAATTGCTGATGAGTTGGCGATGCGAGGGTCTCAAAATCCCTTTGAGGAAATTCAGCAACAAAACCAAGAACTGCTTCGCACTCTAGCAGAACTCGAAAAGCGTCAAGCTGAATTGGCGCAGGTCAATCGCGAGCTAGAGGATACTAATCGGGGTGTTGTGGCATTATATGCCGAGTTAGACGAAAAAGCAGTTTCTTTACAGCGAGCCAATGAACTCAAAACTCGCTTCCTCTCTAATATGAGCCATGAGTTTCGCACGCCGCTCAACTCGATTATGTCTCTCTCTCGACTGCTGCTAGATCGGATGGATGGTGAATTGACACCCGATCAAGAACAGCAAGTGACGTTTATCCGTCAATCGGCTGAAGGACTCTCGGAGTTGGTGAACGACCTTTTGGACTTGGCAAAGGTCGAGGCAGGAAAAATTGTGGTTCATCCGAATGCGTTTGAAGTTAGCGAGCTATTCGCTACTCTTCGAGGAATGCTGCGCCCACTTCTTAGCGATAATTCCTCAATTTCTCTTGTTTTTGAAGAACCTGTTGGCTTTCCCCCACTCTGCACCGATGAGGGGAAGGTTGCCCAAATTTTGAGAAATTTTATTTCTAATGCATTGAAATATACCGAAAGAGGTGAAGTTCGCATCAGAGCTGAACTGGACAAAAACGCTGTCGTCTTCTCGGTGGCTGATACAGGTATCGGAATTGCGCCTGAGGATACTGAACGGATCTTTGAGGAATTTATTCAGGTGAATTCTCACCTTCAAAAGCGGGTTAAAGGAACAGGTCTAGGACTGCCGCTTTCGCGGAAGTTAGCCGAGTTACTGGGAGGGAGTGTCTCCATCAAAAGCTTACAAGGGGTAGGTTCCACGTTTTTCGCCACCATACCGCTCATTTACCGGGGTGAGGGTGATATAGAGGAGGTATCTGAACCCGATGCTCCTTTGCAGTTAGATGCGACTCGCTATCCAGTATTAGTTGTAGAAGATAACCCAGAAACACTGTTCATTTACGAGAAGTATTTTGCGGGGTCGAGCTATCAAATTATCCCAGCGCGATCGCTCAAGCAAGTAAAACAAGCATTTCAAATGTTTGAGCCACGAGCTGTGCTATTAGACATTTTGCTTGAGGAGCAAAATACCTGGGATTTCCTTTCAGAGATGAAAGGAAACGCTTCGACACGAGATATCCCGATCGTTGTTATCACTGTTATTGACAACGAAAAGAAAGCTCGTGCTTTAGGTGCAGATGCCTTTTTTGTGAAACCAGTAGAACGATTATCGCTTCTTGAAAAACTTAATACTTTAGTCAAACAAGAGCATTTACAAAAAGTTTTGATTATTGACGATGACCCAGCATCCCACTATCTACTAAAGCAATATTTAGCCGATTTTACGGGTCGCACCACTCGTGAAAAATGTTTTAATTTTAAGATAATTGAGGCAACTTCAGGGGACGAAGGTATCCGTCACGCCCGCCTAGAAAATCCTTCTTGCATTTTTCTCGACCTAGTTATGCCAGATATGAGCGGGTTCGAGGTTTTGGAACAGATGAAAGCCGATCCAGCTACTAAAAATATTCCGGTAATTATTAATACTTCAAAGCTTCTTGAACCAGAGGAACGCTCGATACTTGTTGAAAGCACAGTAGCGATTCTCTCAAAAGAAAACTCATCCCGTGAAGAAGCGATCGCTCTTGTCCGAGAAGCACTTCTTTTAGCTGGGCTAGTTCTAGAGCCTGGAGAGGCTGCTCATGTCTGACCGCACCCTTATCACGATCTTGCACGTAGACGACAATGAAACGAACCGCTATGTCGTCAGTCGAATGCTTCGGAAAGAGGGGTATAAGGTTCAAGAGGCTGCTACTGGCGAAACGGGTCTGCAATTAGTAGCGCAGCAACCGCCTGACTTAATTATCCTTGACGTGCAGCTTCCTGATATTAATGGGTTTGAGGTCTGCCACCGCCTCAAGGCAAACCCTGCTACTTCCTCTATTCCTGTCCTGCATTTGTCTGCTAGTTTTGTCGAGAGTAAAGACAAGGCACAAGGGTTAGAGAGTGGTGCAGATGGCTATCTAGCCCAGCCGGTGGAGGCAATCGAGTTGCTCGCTACTGTGAAAGCTTTGCTCCGCATCCGAGAAGCTGAAGAATCGGCAATGGCTTTGGCGAAAGAGTGGCAAACGACATTCAATGCCATGAAAGATGGTGTTTGTTTACTAGATCACCGTGGCAGAATCTTGCGAACTAACAGCGCCATGACGAATCTTCTGAAAAAACCGTTCGGAAAGATCGAGGGTTGCTTTTATCAGGAGGTAATGCACGATATCCTGGGCTGCGTCGAGGTAACTCCCTTAACTCGTGTCCAAGAAACCCGTCGTCGCGAGAACGAAGAGCTACGGTGTGGTGAACGATGGTTTTCTGTAACCACAGATCCCGTGTTCGACGAGAGTGGAGTTTTTACGGGTGCTGTGTATATCGTAGCTGACATCACAGATCGCAAGTGGGCATCAGAAGCGCTGCGAACCAGCGAAGAACGGTTTCGCTTGTTATTAGAAAATGTAAAAGACTACGCGATTTTCTTCATCGACCCAGACGGGCGTGTTATTCGTTGGAGCATTGGAGCAGAGCGCATTTTCGGTTATCAGGAAGCCGAAATCCTCGGTCAATCTGCCTCAATTATCTATATACCTGAAGACCTAGAACTCGGTGCAGACAAGCAAGAACTGGAAACGGCAGTAATAGAAGGTCGTGCTGAAAATGAACGCTGGTACCTGCGTAAGGACGCCACCCGTTTCTGGGCAAGTGGCATCGTAACGCCCTTACGAGATGAGACTGGGCAGCTACGAGGCTTTTCTAAAATCATGCGTGACTTCACTGAACGGAAGCAAGTTGAAGACGAACGCAACCAACTACTCGTTGCGGAACAGGAAGCACGCACCGCGGCGGAGTCAGCAAACCGGATGAAGGACGAGTTTTTGGCAACACTGTCTCACGAACTGCGATCGCCCCTCAACGCAATGCTAGGGTGGGTTCAATTACTCAATACCCGCAAATTTGACGAGGCGACTACTGCGCGGGCGATGGAGACCATTGAACGCAGTGCTAGGGCACAAGCTCAGCTGGTGGAGGATTTGCTGGATGTTTCCCGCATCATTCAGGGCAAGTTACGCCTAAATGTCCGCCCAATTGAGCTTGCTTTGGTTGTTGAGGCGGCGGTTGATACCGTCCGTCCGGCGGCTGATGCTAAGGCTATTCGACTCCAAAGTGTACTCGATCCGGCAGCAGGCCCGGTTGCCGGTGACTCAGACCGCTTACAGCAGATAATTTGGAATCTATTATCCAATGCAATCAAGTTCACACCTAAAGAAGGGCGAGTTCAGGTTCGCCTCGAACGGATTAACTCCCATGTTGAAATAACAGTAATCGATACAGGACTTGGCATTAACTCTGACTTTGTGCCCTATGTCTTCGACCGCTTTCGTCAAGCTGATAGTTCTATTACCCGGTCATACAGTGGACTTGGTCTTGGTCTAGCGATTGTACGCCACTTGGTAGAGCTACACGGTGGGACAGTTCGTGCAGAAAGTCAAGGTGAGGGGCAGGGAGCGACATTTATCGTAAAGCTTCCTCTGATGCCTGTCCGTATGGAGACAAGTGAGGGAGAGCGGGTACACCCAACGGTTGGGCGGGGAGTTTCATTTAACCATCCACCTTCGTTAGATGGCTTACAAATACTCGTTGTAGACGATGAGGTTGATTCGCGCGTGTTTGTCACCACGCTATTGGAACAGTGTGGAGCTTCTGTGTGTGCCGTTGGATCGGCTGATTCAGCGATTGAAGCGATAAAAATTCTTAAACCAGATGTTCTATTGAGCGATATTGGGATGCCTGGAGAGGATGGCTACACATTGATTCGTAGAGTACGGGCATTGAACCCAGAAGAGGGGGGACGAACTCCTGCTGTTGCTCTAACAGCATACGCTAGGGCTGAAGATAGGATGCGAGCGATCGCTGCCGGATTTCAAATGCACATCCCTAAACCTGTGGAACCTTCTGAATTAGCAACCATTGTAGCGAGTCTTGCTGGACGAACAGGAATTCATGAAGTGTGAAGTCAACGGCAGTCAGTAAATCCTCTAAGACTCGACTTTCTACAGTGAACGGTTCCACTGAGTTAAGTTTTTAAGTATCAGAACAACAAGTGCCTACTTCACTGTTCAGAGGGAAGGTTGACTCAGAAAGCCTGAAGTAGGCTGAAAAGACAAGTTTCAACCCGACAGGAGTTGGTGATTGTGGATAGAAATAGATGGAGAAGCGTCCAAGAAAGGGAGGGGGCAAGTAAGCTGAAAATGAAAAATCTACAGAAATATTCAGCAACCCCCTTGGTAGTCCTAAAGATGTAAGGATAGAGAAGACGAAGTGACCCCAATTGATTTATGCCGGTTTCTCTACTTGCCTGTCCTGCTTGTGACTCAACGCATACTGTCAAAAATGGCAAAATCCATAATGGCAAACAAAACTACAAGTGCCGCGATTGTGGTAGACAATTTGTCCAAGACCCACAAAACAAAGTCATTGATCAAATCACCAAAACTCTGATCGACAAACTGCTGTTGGAGAAGATTCCGTTAGCTGGCATTGCCAGAGTAGCAGGTGTTTCAGAACCTTGGCTCCAAAGCTATGTCAATGAGAAATATCGGAACGTGCCCCGTCAAGTGAAGGTACAGGCTAAAAAAAGGGGGGCTTAACCATCCAATGTGATGAGATGTGGTCGTTTGTGGGTAACAAAGGCAACAAGCAGTGGATTTGGTTGGCATTAGATGTCGAAACCAGGGAAATTGTTGGGGTGTGCGTGGGAGACCGGAGTCAAAATAGCGCACAGGGATTGTGGGATGCCCTGCCAGCAGTTTATCGCCAGTGCGCTGTTGCTTATACCGATTTTTGGTCTGCTTATGAGGATATCTTCCCCAGTAAACGGCATCAAAGTGTGGGTAAGGAAAGTGGCAAAACTAGCTTAATTGAACGGTTTAACTGTACCTTGCGTCAGCGAGTGTCACGTTTGGTGAGGAAGACGTTATCGTTTTCCAAGAAATTGGAGAACCATATTGGGGCAATTTGGTACTTTGTTCACCATTACAATGCATCCTTACATCTTTAGGACTACCCCCCCTTAATTGGCCAGGGGAGATGCTTTGTTTTGCCAAATAGATGACTTTTGTCAAAAATTTGAACCGCAGTGGCAGCAAAAGCTACTGATGCATGACCCATGCCCCAGATATCTATTAGAGAGGGTAGCCCAAAAATAGCATTTACTAACAAGCAAACTACAGGAAACGGCTTCTTTTGGCAATTGCACAGTGGAAACAAAGCA
>NZ_JAMPJY010000083.1:0-10105 GCF_039961875.1 Trichocoleus sp. ST-U2
ACTGCTTTGTCAACATTCTCTGCGGATTGATTGCCTACTGCCATCAACCGAAGAAGCCAGCGATTGCCATTGACCACAACTTGCTGCCTTCGGCTTAACCCGAACTGACGTTAGTTAGCTGTTACATTCGGAGAAAATCCATCATGATTTTGCGAAGCAGAAGATAAGGGAGCTATCATCTGACCAAGTGCCAGCAGGTTGATTATAAGTTCCAGAACCTATCATCTCTGTTACAGGTGACTTCACCGATTGATTTGGTAATAAATTTGACTGGAAAACCCAACGCATCACCGGCATAGGCACCGATCAGCCCTGCTAAAACTTTAGAGCTTCTTTTCATTTCAAGTGTTTTATCCGGACTGCTGATGATTCCAGGGTAGTTGGCGATCGCGACTGTGCGTGCATTCAGTCCGTAGTGATTTAAGAGCTAGCAGGGATGGCATTATCTCAAGGAGAATTAGATGCTTGAAGGCGTCATTGTTCCTCTACGCTGCCAAAATTTCCCAACTCTTCGCTCCCACTGCTGCCAGTAAATCATCATATTATCTGGTTCAAACCAGAACACCTCAGCAGGCATTTTCGGAACCGCTACAACCAGCAAGGCATGACTCAGATGGATGCCGTACTCTTGGTAAAATTGATTAACCGCGCCCATATAAGCCGCTAACTGGATCGGGCTATCGCGGAGGCGTTCTACTGACCCTTTCGGTTTATCAGCGGTTTTCCAGTCACAGACGCAGGGAATGCCCTTATAACTCGCAACGCAATCCACTCGACCGGCATAACTCAAATCGTAGTGGAAGATAGAACCTTCCACCAGCCTTACCTCGTGAATGTCTTGTAACACCGGCTCTATGCTATCCCAGTAAGGTTTAGCCGCGTCTGGACAGGCGACATTTTCTCCCAGTAGATAGCGCTGAATGTGCTTGTGCGTGGACGTACCGCGACGGCTAGCCGCACCAGAAATTCGGTTGGCTTCCTCTGCTCCAACTCGGTTGCGCCAGTTGAAGAGTGCTTCTCGATCTTCTTGCGGTTTGGTGGCGTTGAGGATAGTGGAGACGCTAGGAAAGCGATCGCCCTTAGCATCCACATAATATTGTTTCCCAGATTCCCGCAGCGTTTTAGCACGGTGATGAGGCAGCAGATTGAGATTTAACGTCATTATTGTCTAGTTATTAAATCAACCAGTTAGGATGATAGCTGCCGATATGGAACGTTCAATAAGGGGCTGAGACGTCCTCTTTAGACACCTTGCTCAGGCTAATTCCGTTCCTGCTCTCTTGCAACCAAACGCAAATCCATTCGCATGTGGGGCGACCTTTACAAGTCCTTGCCTGTTGTTGCTGTCATTATTTGTGTACAGTGACTAATTATTTGTCGTCAAGACACATTGATGTCATCGCTCGAAACTTTTTATTGATAAGGATTTCAAAGATTTTAGCATTTTCAGTCTATTAAGCCGCTAGTGACTAATTAGATGTCATATTGGGAAAATGTGACAATTTAATTGTCGTTTTATGAAAATGGAGTATTTAAGAATGTGACAAATTAAGTGTCGCTTTTTTAAAACAGCCGATATAATTACATTATGTGTTTTTAAAAGATTTATTTATCCTGAAATGAAACCTGACGAGCAAGTGGCTTCTGACCCTGTTGAGGCTAATGCGATCGCTTCTGAGCTTCCAGAAGAAGCGAGACCGAAGCTGGAGGTAATGCTGAGTCTAATTGAACCGTGCGATCGCACGACCTACGGAGAACGACTCCGAGAAGGTGCCAAGAAGCTTGGCGTTTCCTTGCGTTCCGTACAAAGGTTAGTTAAGACGTATCAGGAGGAAGGATTATTGGCTCTTACCTCAAGCACTAGAGCTGATAAGGGCAAACATAGAATTAGTGAGTTGTGGCAGGACTTCATCATTAAGACTTACCAGCAGGGCAATGAGGGCGGTAAGCGGATGACTCCCAAGCAAGTTGCTCTGAAGGTTCAAGCAAAAGCTTCAGAGATTGGTGACGAGGAGCCACCTACTTATAGAACGGTCTTAAGAGTGCTTAAGCCGCTTCAAGAGGAACAGGCGAAGGCGAAAAGTATTCGCACTCCGGGTTGGCGGGGTTCGACGCTTTCGGTGAAAACTCGTGATGGGGATGACCTAGAAATTAACTACAGCAATCAGGTTTGGCAGTGCGACCATACCCGTGCGGATGTGTTGCTGGTGGATCAACATGGAGAACTGATTGGTCGTCCTTGGTTAACCACTGTCATTGATAGCTACTCTCGCTGCATTATGGGCATCAATCTAGGCTTTGATGCACCCAGTTCTCAGGTGGTTGCTTTAGCCTTACGTCATGCGATTTTGCCGAAGCAATATGGGGCAGAGTACAAGCTGCACTGTGAGTGGGGGACGTATGGTAAACCAGAGTATTTCTACACTGATGGAGGTAAAGACTTTCGCTCCAATCATTTGGCAGAAATTGGGGCACAGTTAGGTTTTGTGCCTAAATTGCGGAACCGCCCTTCTGAAGGGGGGATTGTTGAGCGTCCGTTTAAAACGTTGAATCAGAAGTTATTTTCAACGTTATCGGGTTACACGGGTTCAAACGTCCAGGAACGTCCTAAGGAGGCGGAAAAGGACGCTCAATTAACGTTGAGGGAGTTGGAACAGGAAGTGGTTCGCTTCATTGTTCACCGATACAACCCAGATATTGATGCGCGGATGGGCGATCAAACCCGCTATCAGCGTTGGGAGGCGGGACTTAGAGGGCAACCCGAACTGATGTCTGAGCGCGATTTAGATATTTGCTTGATGAAAGTGGCAAGGCGCACGGTGCAACGAGGTGGGCATTTGCAGTTTGAGAATGTGATGTATCGAGGCGAGTACCTGGAAGGGTATGCAGGAGAGACGGTAAGTGTCAGGTATGACCCCAGAGATATTACGACGATATGGATTTATCGCCAAGAGAAGCAGCAGGAAGTCTTCTTGACTCGCGCTCATGCTCAAGAGTTAGAGACGGAGCAATTGTCTGTAGATGAAGCGAAAGCCACTGCTAAGAGGCTACGCGAGGCAGGGAAAGCAGTTAGTAATCAGTCAATTCTACTGGAGGTTATGGAGCGAGAAGCATTGAGCGATTGGGCTTCGCCCAGTGCCAAAGGCAATCGCAAGAAAACTCGCAAGCAGAGGCAGAAGGAAGAACAGAGTTATAAGCAAGTTCAAGCAACTCTTGTGGTTGAAGTGGTTGAACCTGTTGAGTTAGATGCAGAGCAAGCAACTCAGACGGAATCGGAATTTGCTGAGATTGAGGTTTGGGATTATGACAAACTGCGTGAAGATTACGGGTGGTAAGTGATGACTGAAGCGAAGTCAATTGCTCAACAATTAGGGGAACTCAAAACGGATGAGCAGTGGTTACAAGCTGAAATTGCTCGTCTGAATAAGTCCACTATTGTCCCTCTGGAGCATGTTCGAGATTTACATGGGTGGTTGGATGAAAAGCGCAAAGCTCGTCAGTCGTGTCGTTTAGTGGGAGAGTCGCGGACGGGTAAGACAGTCGCTTGTGAAGCTTATACCTTACGCAATAAGCCGAAGCAGGAGGGACGGCAAACGCCGATTGTTCCTGTGGTTTATATTATGCCGCCGTCTAAGTGTGGGGCGAAGGATTTATTTAAAGAGATTATTGAATACTTGCGATATCGAGCGGTTAAGGGGACGGTATCTGATTTTCGCTCTAGGGCGATGGATGTGTTGAAGGGCTGTGAGGTGGAGATGTTGATTATTGATGAAGCCGATCGCCTCAAGCCAGAAACATTCCCGGATGTGCGCGATATTAATGACAAGTTAGAAATTGCGGTGGTTTTGGTGGGCACGGATCGCCTGGAGACGGTGATTAAGCGGGACGAACAGGTTTATAACCGCTTTCGCGCCCATCGTCGGTTTGGGAAGTTGGCGGGGGAAGAGTTTAAGAAAACGGTGGCAATTTGGGAGGAGAAGGTTTTGAAGTTGCCTGTTGCCTCGAATCTAACGAGTCAGGAAATGCTGAAAATCCTGATGAAGGCAACGGCGGGTTATATCGGTAGGTTGGATGAGATTTTGCGGGAAGCGGCGATTAAGTCGTTGTCTAGGGGGTTTAAGAAGATTGACAAGAAGGTGTTGCAGGAGGTAGCCAGGGAGTATTCATGACGCTGACAAATGAGATTCAACCTTGGCTGTTTCCCGTTGAGCCGTTGGAGGGGGAGAGTTTCAGCCACTTTTTGGGCAGGTTTAGGCGACGGAATCATTTGAGTCCCAGTGCGTTAGGTACGTTGGCGGGGATTGGGGCGGTGGTGGCGCGATGGGAGAGGTTTCACCTCAATCCGTTTCCGAGTGCCAAGGAGTTGGAGGGGTTAGCGAACGTGGTGGGGGTTGAGGCACGGAGGTTGCGGGAAATGTTGCCGCCGCAGGGCGTGGGCATGAAGTGCGATCCGATTCGCTTATGTGGGGCGTGTTATGCCGAGTCGCCTTGTCATCGAATGGAGTGGCAGTTTAAGTCAACGGCAGGGTGTGAGACGCATCAGTTGAGGTTGTTGTCGAAGTGTCCCAGGTGTGGGGCGAGGTTTAAGATTCCGGCGTTGTGGAAGGATGGGTGTTGCGATCGCTGTCGTTTGCCTTTTGGGGAGATGGGGGAGTATCAGAAAGCTTTTTGAGCGAAGTATTTTTCTTGATTAACGTTCCCAATCAAGGACGGCAGATAATCTTGAACTCAGCCTAACGACCAAGTTGAGCGGCAGCAGACGCCCATGCAACTCAATTAAGATTTTTCAACTGCCGCTCCAACGACTTGTCAGACCGCTTAATGAACTAAATCTACTTCTCTAAACAGTCTTTGCAGGACAACTTACCGTTTTTCCGACATCTCATCCTACAGATGCCTCTCGATTGTGTCCTAATTGGATAGAAAAACTCAGCATAACTATCCCCCCGGCTCGATTGCCACGATTAAGCCACTTCTCATCAAATTATGAAAAAGCAAATACAGATTGAGAATGCTCACTTTTCCTCAACGGCGGGCGTGGTGTCGAGCCAGTACCGAATCACGCCAGGTTTGCGGGGAGTTCGTTCCAGTTTCCCATTCACAGCAGTTTCATCTGCGTTACTGCGATCGATTTCACGGCTCTTGAGCAACCAGTAGGCCGCAAATGTCCAGATACCCGCAACCTCAACGAAAAACACTGTGTGAGTCCCAAAGGGACGGAGATGAAAAAACTCCAGCAGGGCAACCACTAGCGGAAACACCCACATCACTAGTCCAATAATGCGATACCACCATTCGTAAAACGCTTTCGTATTCGGCTCTTTGAGCAGGGGCAGTGTATCTCCAGACCGGAAAATGCAAACATAGCCGATCGCCAGGAAGAACAGAATTGCGGCGACTCCATGAACTGAGACTTTCGGGCAGGTTGCGCCACAGGTCCAGTCCATCGGGAACATAGCGACGACGATCAGCAGCACGCCGGCAACATTGAGGGCTATGTTCTCGCGCCGTCCATATCCCCGGTAGAGCACCAGGAAAACACCGATCGCCCAGAGAATGCCAACAAACCAGTTCCGCATTACCCCGTTGCCCGCAATCTCAAGCAGTCTTGGAGGTTGCGCTGTCGGCACAAAGGCATGGTAATAAGCACTGATTGAATCCTGAAGTGGCAGTCCATACTTGATGATTCCCCAAACTGCCAGAATGACTGGGAGCGCGATCGCCAGGTAACCTATCCCATGCCGCAGCGCACCGTAAGTCGTAATGATGTGCCCCTCAATAGAAGATAGACCTGAGGATAAACGAGTTTGACCCATACAAGTTACTCACTTATTTTATTTATTTGACAGATTGATTTGTTTGATACAACAAGCCCGTCCTGTGCGAGTCCGTAGAACTTAAATAAGGTTCACATCTCCCGCATCTGCCACCCATTTACTGAAAGATGGTTACGACATCAGGACAATGCAGAAGTTGCTGGGGTAGAAAGATGTACTAAACGACGCTTATTTACACTTATATGTTGAATTGAGGTGATATAGGTGTGCCTAGTCCGCTTGACTAACGATACCTTCAGAGGTTTAACTGTTCATCTGCTATCCAACTATTTAAGATTATTTCGCAAGCATTGATGAATGGGATCGCCCTCCGCACACAATTTGCGCTCGCACCCTTCAGCAGCCTCTAATCAGTACTCAAGGCAAGAGGGCTTCTAGAGACTGCGCCCTATTGACTCATCAGCTCAATTAATTCATTGACGACGGACTCTGGATTTTTTTCGCACAGTTTGGCATCAAATCGGTAAACTCGAATGCCGCTATGTTCAAAGAGCCTTTCTCTTTCGTGTTCCTTCGCTCGTTTCTCTGGGAAGTGCCAGTAGCCATCTATCTCCAAAATTGCCCATTTGAATCCTAGTCGAGTTGGGCAACAGACTAAAAAATCTACTTCAAAACTTCTGTGATATTTTCCTAACCGAGTTAGGTTGTTTGGGCAATATAGCACTCCCTTGACTTCAAGTACCTGTGCTACTTTAATTTCTGCTTGGGAACGGAAACGCATTTTTTCCCAACTGGAGACTTTCTGGTTGGGGTAGAGTTTATGGCAATGATTTAGTCCCATTGGGGCAAGAATCGTCCCCTCCAAGTTGGTTCCTGTGAGATTAGCGTCTGTCAGTTGGCACTGAGTCAGATTGGCATAACTGAGGTCGGCACCGCTGAGGTCGGTTTCTGATAAATCGGCATAAGCTAAATTCGCTTCGCTCAAACAAGCCCCTCGTAAATTAGCTCCTATTAAACTCGCATTAAGAAGGCTGGCACTTTTTAAGCATGCTTGACTTAAATTCGCTGTCCAAAAACTGGCATGATGCAGGATAGCTTCATGCAAATTTGCCTGATACAGGTTAGCTTCACACAGGTCAGCGTGGCTGAGGTCAATGCCCGTGAGGTTGGCATTGTTCAAGGTCGCCTCTACAAATATGGCCTCGCGGCATATAGCATGGCTGAGGTTGGCATTGTTTAATCTGGCACTCCATAGCTGGGCTTTCCTTAGGTCAGCCTGTTCTAAATTGGCATTATCGAGTAGCGCTTCTGCCAAAATTGCATTTTTTAGGTCAGCTTGTTGGAAGTTAGCACCGATTAAGTTAGCGCCCTGAAAGTTAGTTGACCTCAAGAAGGCAGTAGCGAATCGTACCCCCTGTAAATTTATGGCTGCGAGGTTAGCCCAGCTTAAGTTAACACCACGAAAATCTGCTTGTGCCAAGTCCACTTTATAGGGATTGGCTTCAACGGGAATTTTTCTCTCTTGTTGTAAGCGTTCTAGCTCAAAAGCAGTCTCGGCTTGGATGGCGCTTTCTGGTCTAACCTCCTCGTTCATGGATGACTCTTTACTCTGAGTGTTGTGCATAACAAAGCCACCCTATTGTGAGGGTGGCTGATAAAGACAGGTCAATTTGGTCTTGAAATTTGGCTGAACTTATGAAGGTGCTAACGAGTTACTGACCTTCTTTAGAACACAACCGATTCTTGAGTTCTTCTGGAATGTCTTCCCAGTGTTGCAGGAGGAAGTCCATTAAGGCGAGATGGCGCAAATCGTTGTGCATCGGGCGGCGGTAACTTTGACCTCTTTTAAACCAGCATCGGACGGTAGACATGGAACGAGCGCAGATTAACGCGATCGCTTCGTGGTTCACTTGCCATTTGGCGTAGAACTGCTGCGGTGTCATCCCAAGTTGACAGTAACCGTAGAAGTCGATTAGGGTTTGCTCTCGTTCGGTAAGAGGACGAGGATTCATGAGGCTTCCTCCAGGGGTTCAAGGTCGTCCTCCCAAGCAATATCGGCAATAGTCCAAGGGGAACTGGGGGAGAGTTTATCGAGCCAGATGAGGTAGCACCACGTCCAAGCGCACTGGTGGGGAGCAAAGCTGTAGAATCTCCCAATTACAACTCCCCAGTCTGTTGTGCTGCCCTCAGGAATCCAGCGCAGTTTGTCGCCGTACAAGTAGCGAGGGGTCTGAACGTTGGGGAAGTTGGCAGGCAGGTCAACCGATGAGGGCGGGAATACTTGGTGAACTAAGCTGGGGGGTATATCGCTGCTGCCGTGACGGATGGCGTTTAAGTAACCCGCGATCGCTTTCCCTTGAAGGTTGGCGGTTAATTGTCGGATAAAGATGGCGGCTAGGCTTTCGCGTTCCGACTGAGTTAGGTTCATCCACGCCGCATCGAAGTCAGCGTCGGAGTAGGTTTCCAGGCGGGTGAGTAGGTGGGTTATGCCGAAATCGTCTAAAGCCTGCTGATAGGCACACTGACTATCAGTTGAATAGCCAACTGGTCTTATCATTATCAAAGTCTCCGTTTACTTGGAGCCAAAAGCCAGCAGCAAAGAGTTTCCGAGGCTCACTCGCTGGCTTCTGACCTTTTCATGGGTTAACCCAGTTATCAAAGGTTAACCCAATTGCCAGTATAAGAGCAAAACAGTTGTGCGAGTATGGGGTTAACAAGGTTATCTAAACTGAACAGGCAATGGCGAAAGACCCGATGGTGGGCGCTCGTATCCCACAGGAATACATCGATGAAATAGATGCTCTCTCGCAAGCAACGGGACGATCGCGATCGCAGATTATTCTTGAGGCGGTGGAGGCTTATTTGGGTAAAGAGTCAGGCGGTAACGTTCAGTCTGAGCTAGCTGCTCTCAGACGGGATGTAGAAGCTTTAAAAAAGAAACCTGGTCATTTGATGAGGCTAGAAGCCAGTTAAGCGAGTTAGCAGCCCGGATGGATGCAGTAGAGACGCTTGTCGGAGCTGGTACTCCAATCGCGCTAACTGAAGATGATAAAGAGTTGATAATGGCGGCTCTAGAGCAACTAATCGACTTAAGCAGGGATGAACTAGCAGGGCGGGGGCTTTACCAGCAACGTAAGGCTGAAGGCGATCGCATTGATCAGTTACAGCAGCAGATTGAGGCTTGGCAGGCAATGCGGTCGAAGTTGGGAGGGATTCAAGGTGAATGAGCGATCGCATTCCTTTTGTCAAATGCGATTGTCAAATGCGATTGTCAAATGCGATCGCATCCATCGCTATAGCAGCAGATCGAGGTGTGGGAAGCCTTGCTACAAACGTTGGGAGTTATTAACCCTCTTAGCAAACTCCCGCACTTTCTCGTCTGGGTCATTTTCGGCTCTATCGCGCAACAAGGCGAGAGTCTGGGGATGACCAGGATATTGCTCAATAATTGCCTCAAGTGCTGCTAGGCGAGGGTTATCTTCCCAGAGTTCCTGACACTCAAAGGGGTCATTAATAGCGCGATCACATAAAAATTCAAGTATCCCAGGCTCATCCTTCCAGTCTTCAGCTAACTTTTGAAGTCCTGCTATTCGTATATACAAATCATTATCTAGCTGAACGAGTGCTTTGAGCCAGGGTATGGCCTCTGGATTGTCCATCCAGTTTTTGGCTAGTGCTTTTATTGTTGCTTGTCTTACATCAAAAGTGTTATCAGACAAGACGAAGGTTTTGAGCCAATTCAAGATATCAGAATTATTCTTCCAACCCTTAGCTAACCTTTGCAGTGCTAGCCTTCGCACATATTCATTTTCATCCGATTGAGCGCGGGATTGGAGGATAGGTAAGGTATCAGGGTTATTCTTCCAACCTTTGACTAACTCTCGCAGTGCAATTCCTCGTACCACCCAATGATTATCTGACTGAGCGCAGGTTTTGAGCAGAGGTAAGATATCGGGGTCATCCTTCCAACCCTCGGCTAACTCTTCCAGGGCAACTCCTCGTATCCCCCAATGATTATCTGGCTGAGCGTAGGTTTTGAGCAGAGGTAAGATATCGGGGTCATCCTTCCAACCCTCGGCTAACTCTTCCAGGGCTGTTCGTCGCACCTGCCAATAATTATCTGACTGAGCGTAGGTTTTGAGCAGAGGTAAGATATCGGGGTCATCCTTCCAACCCTCGGCTAACTCTTCCAGGGCTGTTCGTCGTACCTGCCAATAGACCTCTTGCAAAAGTCGTCGCTGGGGTAATATGAGGTCTGAAATTATGCGCTCGCTCACCTGTCTTCTACGCTCACCCCTGGTAATTCATAAGTAAAGCTAATGAAATAC
>NZ_JAMPJY010000084.1:0-10039 GCF_039961875.1 Trichocoleus sp. ST-U2
TGGATTGCACAACTTCCGTCTCAGCTATCGCTAGCTGGTGACAGCTTAGGGTGAAAGGAATAGAAACGATCCCACTTTTCTCTACAACCTCTTATTTCCGATTAAGTTTAATGGCTCCCAACGATGGCACATCGCTATTTTTTTAGGGAATTCCTTTTAGTGCAAATTAGCACCCAATCGGCAGGATGCACCAGATTATCGACTTATCGATTTCGATCATGACGCTTGCCCTGAGAATCGTGACGCTATTTGCTTTTCTAGGTGCCATTTCCCGAAGCTAGTCTCTCAAGTCACTTGAAACCGCTTTACGAAACTTCAAGTTTATTCGTAGCGGCAGAATAATAGAGCAATTGTCACTATAATAAATAATATAGCTAAAATTCATGGAAAATCTCGAGCGAAAAGCCTGAATTATCGCCAATACCTGTCTGTTTCTATTTAAATCTTTCTTCTGCTTTCTCTGGCAAATTTGACGCTTTTTAAATATTTTCTGAAAAGCCTCTCGATCGCGATCTAAGTTAGCCTTTTTCCATCGTCGGCAATTCCCACATCTTCTGATGAAAAGGAACTGTCGAGTAGAGGATGTAACGAGCGATACAGCGATTGCCAGCAGAGCTACGGCTATGCGAAATTGCGATCGCTCAAAAAGATGAAATCTAAAATCATCCTTTTGGCGGATAGATAAAAGCTGCGTTTAATCCTGACCCAGGCAACTGGAATGGGAAGAAATGGGTATCCACTTCTCAAAAAAGGCAGAAGTCGGATTCAAGATGATAGGCAAGAATTTTTATCGGTACTGATTCAGCAGTCAATTTGCCGTGTTGGGTTTCGTACCTCACCCCTCCACGCCCCCAACCGACAAAATGACACCGACAAAATGACATAGTTGAATTCGGTTCTCCTACTAACTGAATTGGTTTTCTAGTACCCAGTCCGAATGGGCGGGTTCCAAACCCCCCCAAACAGCCCTCAGTCCCTTATTTATCCTTCCTAAACGTCGGTGCCACAAGCCAACGGACACTACCCTGCCAGCATGACGGTGACGGATACCGCTCACCGAAAAATTTCCGATGGAAACCGGATCATCTATCAGCGATTGAAACAGGCGCTGAGTCTTGGTTTGCGTCGCCAAATTTTTGTGGCGGTATGCGACGACCTCACCCTGAGAAATCGTCTGGCTGCCCGATTACACGCAGAATTGGCGATTTCGGAAGACGGAAGAAGAAACAAGTCCAATCGCACTCATTCGTCTTTCCTGCCGAATCCTGGCTCCTTCCAAGGCTACCCCCGACTGGTTAGCCTGAACTTAAACTTGAGCCAGCCGCATCCCATCGCTCAGATCAATCGCTGGTTAGCCAAATACCCACCCCCTGACAACAACCCACCCGGATTTCAAATTTTGGGGGTGGAACTATTAACCAAGCAGCCAGCAACGGTACAGGGATTATTTCTGCGCTCTCTCAGGGGAATTGAGCGCAGTTTGCCGCGCTTAGAATCTAGCTTGTTGCTGTGGATGCCTCGCCCTTGGTTCCGGGCGATTCAGCAGTCGGCACCTGAGTTTTGGCGGTGTCACACCGGCTTATTTGAGTTTGAAGGGGAACCCACGCCTGTATCAGAAGAGACGTGGTATCCGTCTCTACAATTCTCAGCGCCCCGCGAACAAGCGGCTGAGCAAGAGACGGCTGTACCTCAAGAAAATCTGTGGCACATTCTGAACCGCGACTTCGCGAAATATAGCGAAACCCGTTCGGAAAATCCAGTTTCAGGCAATGATTCTGGTAAGGAAGAGGTACAAGCGACGCCTCCGGGAGAGGAATCTCAGCATCCGGCAACAAATCTGCCAACGAGTCCTTCTCCCCTGCAAGAATCAGAAGCAAAGAATGATGAATCAGCATTCATTCATCCTTCCCATCCTGAAGCCCCTCATCAGGCGATTAAGAATCTGCCTCAGGTGCAATCGTTGCAGGAAATTGCTCAATTACAGCAGCAATCCTGTCCGCCAGAGGCACTTGCTGAAGCTTATCTGAGGCTGGGGAATCATTACCGCGATCTAATTGAACTCGAACAATCGAATACCTCGCAAGAAAACCTGATCGTTGCCATCCAAGCTTACGAACAGGCATTGAGTTGGCTAGAGGCAGATTCGCCGCTGGTACCGGATACCCTTAATGACTTGGGCAATCTCTACTGGATGCTAGCTCGCTATCCAAGCAAAGTCGAGGAGATGCTTGTCTATCTGGAGCAAGGGATTCAAGCGTATCAAACCGCTTTAACCACCTTCAATCCCGATGAAGCGCCCCACACCTATGCCATGATTCAAAATAATTTGGGGGCGGCATACGGAGAAGTGGCTCGTTATCGAGATGCTGCCCAGAACTTGCAATACTCGATTGGCGCTTATCAAGAAGCTTTGCGCTATCGTCCTTCCCAGATGGAGCCGCTCAAATATGCGGCGACGCACAATAATTTGGGTACGGCTTACTGGCATTTAGCACAGCAGCAGCAGCCGGTGACAAACTTGCAACAAGCGATCGCATCTTATACAGAAGCGCTGTTGTATTACAATCCGGAGCAAGAGTCGCTTAGCTGGGCAATGCTGCAAAACAACATCGGCACCGCCTACTGGAATCTCGCCCAGTACGAACAACCTGCGACCTATTTAAAACTTGCTATCGACGCTTACTTGAATGGACTAAAATATCGGACGCCCGATGTAGTCCCGGCAGCTTGTGCGGCGACGCAGAATAATTTAGGTACGGCTTACTGGCATTTAGCAAGCCAGATAGAAACGAAGGTGGAAGCGCGACAGGAATATTTGCAGTCGTGTATTACAGCCTATGAAACTGCGATCGCGCTTGTCCATCGGCTGAGCCAAAACACTCCCCCAGTCCCGGTTACGTTTGATGCCTCTGCCACCTACAATAATTTGGGGCTGGCTCACTACCAGATGGCAACGGATAAGCAGTTCGCTTTGGCTCAGGGTTCCCTGTTAGAGCATCTAGAGGCAGCGTTACACAACCATTTACAAGCGTTGCGGGGTTTTAGCGCTCAACCTGATGCCTACGAATCCACTTTGTCTTATGTTGTGCAGACAATCCGGGCGTTTTTCCGCGAACGTGGCTTACAAGGTCAAAATCTCGCCCTTTCTAAGGTTCCGGGTAAGCTGTTGCCAGAATTACTGCGGCGGTTGTAATTTTCCAATGCACTGAATCAATCTGCTTGTGTAGAAATCGCAATCCATTTGAGCTGTGAGACGTTAGCCCTTCAGATCCTCGACTTCAAGAGAAGTCGGGGATTTCTTCTTTGGAAATCATTTAGCAGTGCTAGAGCTTGGAATCTAAAGCAAAATCGCGATCTTGCTAACGAAAAATTATTTTCATTTATTCCAAGATATTGAAGAAAATGAAGCTTTCCCTGACTCCTGCTACACTATTGTGGGGAATGAAGCTATGAAATATTTTCTGGAGGCTGAATTAGTTGCTGACTTGTTAATAATGACTTTCAAAAGTTTTAATGAGTTATTAATTGCCTAAAGCTAATTGAAACCATTTTTATAAATGGTTGAAGCCAGTTTATTCTTCTTAGTGGGGGCACTGCCATGCCGTGTCCCTAGCGTTCCCTCCATCAATTTGCCGTCACCCAATATCCCTAAATCTATACCGTGCAGAACATACCTCAAGATGATTCACCGAATGTTCCTGTCCAAAGAAATTGGTATTTAGTGACATTAACTCAGGTGTCGAAGCGTGAATTATTTTGCAAGCAAATTTTACACGCGATAGAACAAGAAAAGCTACAAGATGTGATTTTAAGAGTGGAAATGCCAAAAGAATCTGTATATCAGAATTTGGTATTGCTGGAGACGACGAGTTTTAAAGCTCTACGCGATCGCTTGCGACAGCTAGACTACGATCCCAAAATTTCGCCTAAACCCTTAACTTCCGAGCAAGTTAACCGGATGTTGGGCTTATAAAAAAGCAGTAGGGGCAGGAAAACAATCCTGCCCCTACGTTTATGGATTAGCGGAGAAAATCGGTAACTTTAACGACCGGAAACGGCTAAAGCGCCAGCGATCGCGGAAACGATTCCAGACACAGTTGCCGTACCAAACAGCCACCAAGCGGCAGAGGCAGCAGCTTTGCGAGTTTCTTCTGCCTGCCGCTGCGCTTGATACTTCACTTCGTCTAAGCGGCGTTGCGCTTCCTGTTGGAGGCGATCCACCCGTTGCAGGACGCTGTTGCGTGCGCCTTCAATTTGATCGACGAGCCGGTTAGCATCTTCCTCGGAGATGTCCTCGCGGGAAGACATGATGGCAACCAGAGTATTGCGATCGAAATGGGAGAGGCGATCGCGCAAGGCATCAAACCCAGCTTGCGGATCGTCAAACAACTTGCGAACATCTTTCTTGATGCTGTCATAGTTGAGTTCTGGGCGATCCAGCGAGTTGAGGTAGTTGCGAATTTGAGCAAAAATCCCGTCAATCGTCTGTTGAATTCGCCGTTGAATGCTGCGAATTTGCTCCACAAATTGATCGCGTACCGAGAGGACTTGATCCACAATTCGGGCAGCTTCTTCCTCAGAGATATCCTGCCGTTGCGACAGCAGAGAGATCATCGTGTCGCGGTCGATGTGAGATAGGCGATCGGTCAGACTCTCAACTCCGGTGCGCGGATCGTGCAGCAACAACTGCAAATCGCGCTTAATTGCTTCTGGGTTGAGTTCGTCTTTGCCAGTATTCCGCAGGTAGTCTTGTAGCGTGCTTTGGAAATCTTGGATTTGTGCCTGCGTCCGGGTGGCAAGGCGACGAGGCGCTCTGACGATGTTTTTGATCGTACCCTGCACCTGATCGATGACCTGATTTACTTGCTCTTCGCTTAGGTCTTGCCGTTGACTCAGTAGCTTCACCAGGGTATCGCGGTCTACTTGAGATAGCCGTTGCCGCAGTGCCGTCGCACCTTCTCTGGGATCGGAGAGCAGCCTGGTCAAATCCCGCTGGATGCCTTCGGGATTCAGTTCGTCTTTACCAGTGTTCCGCAGGTAATCTGCTAGAGCCGTGCTGGTTTTGTCTACCTGCTCTTTGGCTTTATCTACGACCATTTGCGGTGCTTGGACAACGCTGCTCCAAGAATGTTGCACCTGATCGATGATTTGATTTACCTGGTCCTCGCTCAAGTCTTGTCGCTGACTCAGTAGCTGGACTAAGGTATCGCGGTCAAAGCGAGAAGCTCTCGACCGAAGTGCCCACATTCCTGCCTGCGGGTCGTTCAGGAGAGTTTTGATATCTCGCTGGATGCCTTCAGGATTCAGTTCGTCTTTGCCAGTGTTCCGCAGATAGGACTCTAAATTGAGCCACACTGCCTCGGTTTCCGATTGGATTCGGTCTCGGAGGGCTTGGGATTCGATCAGCACCCGATCGCGTGATTGTTCTAAATTCGTAGCGATCGCGTCAGCTTCTGTCTCGCCGATGTCTTCGCGTCCCCGCAGCAATTGCATCAAGGCATAGCGATCGTACAAAGCAAGACGACGCTCAAGGGTGTCGTGGTCGGCATCTGCGTCTTCTAGCACCTTTTTGAAATTGTCGTTAACGCCTTCTGCGCTCAGTTCTGTCTTGGGTGCTGTTCGGATATAATCTTCAACTCGGCGGCGCAGGTCTTGCGTCCTTTCTTCTTCTTCAGCTGCTCGCACTGTCACCAAAACTTCTTGCCGGATGCCTTCCAATTGATCGGAAATGTCGTTGATTTTGTCTTGGGTAAAGACGCCCCGTTGTTGCAACAGGTTGGCAAAATATGACTTGTCTAGTTGCTCCAATTCCCGGCGAATTGTCCCCGGATCTCCTTGGGGGTCGTAGATGACTTCTTTGAATTCCCGGTTAAGTCCTGGTCGGGTAATCTGCCAGGAGTACGTGTTGAGCAGGTAGTTGTCTACATCTGCTCGAATGGTGCTGTAGGGGAGTTCTGGTTTAACTCCTGCTTGAGTCGCTAGTTTGTCGGTTTGCTCGGTTACTTTGTCTTTAGCTTTAGAAAGGGAACTTAAGATGGTTTGCACATCTAAATCTGAGAGATCCGTGCGTCCCATTGCTAATCCCATGAGGGTCGTTAAACCCTGTTGAACGCTTAGCTGAATTGGACCAGGAGCTGCGTCGTCGGCTGCTTTTTGATCGGCTTTTTTAGAGTCGCGCGTCTCTGCAATCAGCTGGTCGAGTTTGGCGTTGATATCATCTGACTTCACTTGACCCGGTTGTGCAGACTTGAGATAGTTGAGCAGTTCGCCCATCCGATCGGTTTGTTGTTCTCGCGATCCCACGGCTTGCCGCCATACGCCTTCGAGTTGGTCTACGATGCGGTTAAGGTCTCGTTTCGAGAGGTCTGTGCGATCGCTTACCAAATTTACAAATGTTTGGCGGTCGATGTTGCGAAGATTATCGGTGTTAGCGATCGCTTTTAGTTGCGGGTCGTTGAGCAATCTTTCAAATTCACCCCGAATCTTTTGTATATCGAGTTCAGGGGGACGCAAGGACCCTAAATAATCCTCCAGCGTCTCGCGGATGCTGGCAGGATCGATTCCCGATCCCAGTTCTCGCCGCACAGCTGCTGCTGCTGCCTCTGCGGTTGACACAACTTGATTATTTACAGCTTGTGCGCCGATTGCTGCGGTTGCTGTGCCGACAATTGCTTGGAAGCCGCTGGTTGCAGTATTAACAACTGAACCCACTAACGATCCCACTGTCGTTGAACTTACCCAGAATAGCAGGCAGAAGTAGGTTGCCCAAATTACCAGACCGATAATGGCACCCAAGCCGCCACTGCTAATCAAGCTCAGTTTCACTGCCAGGAAACACGCGATCGCTAACGCAATGGTGACTGTCACCAGCGTCCAAATTCCGACTGCTGTCCCTATTTTGCGAATTGTCCCTCCCAAACTTCCAGATTCATCCCGATCGGAATCTGAATCTGATTGATGCCCCAAGTAAGAGATCCCGGCGGCGACTGAGAGGTTGGTTAACAATAATTGCAACGCAAAAGCTAACACTATCCCAGAAATCAGCGCTACAAAAAATTGAGGCCCTGAAAAGACAAGTGCCGCTTCTTCTGGAGTATTCACCGTTGGATCGACTGGTGTAACTTGAGCGAGCCAAAATAGGGTTTTGTACATTCCCATGAGTATTCCCGTACTCTCAAACATGATATTTTCTTCCTCAAAGCAAATCCCGCGCAAATTATAAATTAAGGTATGTTGAGTGGTCAAAATCTGCAAAAAAGACCACACTCTGAAACACCCGTTTGTCAAAAAAACGAGTGATTATCTTTCTGGTTTCTTTGTACTCATCTACTTAAGTAGTTACTCTGTATGTATCGCCTAACTCCTCTCTGTACGCCAGAATCGTCGAATCGGTCACTACAAAGCATCCTCCTGAGGTCTGAAATGTATACCTGTGGCAGGATGGAGAGAGTAAGGGAGTAAGCCGCGAGCAATAAAACTACATTTGCAGACCTTTTCCTAAAACACGCTGCTGCTTCTTTCCATAAGCACCATTATCTAGGCGATCTGCTCCGAAACCATGACGTACAGTTTAACTTAAGGAGTGGAACAATAACTTTTAATAAAAGTTTATCTTCTATCCAAATTTTAGGAACTGAATCAGACGCTAGAGATACTTAGCTCTGGGCTTATACTGACGACCAAAATAATATATCAGATGCTTTTATGCAAGGCCCTATCGGTATAAAAACTTTTAGAATTTGAGAAAACAGCAGGAATTCATTGTTCCAGGATTGTTTCTGATTCGTGAAGTAAGCGACCATTTTCTGAAAGCGGGTGCAAATAGAGCCTGTGAAACTAACAGGTATTCTTTATATCCGTTAGAATTGAAATATTTTACTTTTTTTGGAAATACTAATTTTAACCACAATATTACCATTTGATAGAATTAATTTAAGGTTTTTAACTTAATCTTTAAGCTAATTATGCAATACCCCCAGCAATTATATGCTCAGTTTTTTCTGTTTTCATGATTTGGCAATTTTAGTATGTTCATTGAAAGTTCTAATTAAATCTTCTTTTGCAGATTTAATTAGAACTTTCAATTTTATGCTTATAAACGTCAGACTCAACTGAATTATGTTAAAACGTAAAGAACAATTTTAAAATCAAAGAAATAATTTTCTGTCCCTTTAATTGAAAGCTGGCGAGAAGTCAATACGGTTTGGCTGGAAAAAGAATGTGAGAAGGCAATATATCTATAGAACCCATTTGACATCTTAGGGAGCCTAAATTAAGGTACTCAAAGCCGTCTCACCCTGCTCCGATGCCTTATTCCAGTGACCTCACCGATGAAGAATGGGATAATCCTGGAACCCCTGTTGCTCCAGATATTACCCACGAAGAAGCGGACTCGCCCGTCTAACTGTACAAAGCGGAAAATCTTCAATGGTATCCTCTATCAACTAAAAAATGGCTGTAATTGGTGTGATTTGCCCAGAGACTTGCCACCCTACTCAACAGTCTACTGGCACTACAAACAGTGGCGAGCCGCAGGGGTGTTCGAGCAACTGATGAGCGTCTTGCATGGACAAGTCCGCCAGCAGGTCAAAAAAAAACGAAGTGGACAACCTTAATTATCATCGACTCTCAAGCGGTAAAAAATACCTGTAACGCCAGTGTGGACTCGAAAGGCTACTGTTTTTATAAAGCGACTAACGGAATCAAGCATGCATCTCGCTATTGATACGCTTGGATTTCCCTTTTTTACACACTGTACCCCTGCTAACGTCTCTGATGCTTGGGGACTCGTTGAGATGTTGTCTGACAACATCGACTATTTTCAGTCAAAACCTGTCAATATTCCGAAGATTACCATCTTGCTAGACCACGGTTATCACCTGGACTATTTAACGCAAGAGTTAGAGCGAATTTATCCACAGATTATGACGAAGATCAGGTTTGAACGTTCGACAAAACCCTCAAAACAAGAGAAAGCCGCTCAGGGAAAATCTGGCTTTGTTCCGGCAGTGGCTCGGTGGGTAATTGAGCGGTCGAATGCTTGGATGGAGCGCTGTAAGATTCTGGTGAAGAACTTTGAGCGAACCTTAGCCAATGCCACGACCAAAATCAACCTTTGCTTCATCAGGTTAATGATTAAGAGGCTTTCAACTCCTTCTTAAGATGTCAAATGGGTTCTATAGCGTTTCTCAGTTGGCTAGGACATATAGCAATCCCAAGTCAGTTATGAGAATCTAGAGAAGACTCAAACAGGGTTGGAAATGGTTCGATGCTAGAAGACCTGAATGACTTCATTGACTCAAATCCAGATGCACGTGAACTCAAGCGAGCAGTACCAGTGCAGATGTTTCTCAAAGGGTATAAACATCGAGAGATTGAGGAGAGTTTCGGTGTCAGTTCAGGTTTCATTAGCAAATGGACTGGGAGTTACAAACAGTTGGGAGTATCTGGGTTGAAACTGGGGTATCAAGGCTCAGTCGGTTATCTGGAACCGGAACAACGGCAGGCGGTGCTGAGCTGGTTAAAGGGCAAAAATTACTGGAATCTGGCCCAGTTGCAAGCGCACATTGAACAGGAGTATGAAGTGGTATATGACTCCAAGCAAAGTTACTACACCCTGTTTGAGCAAGCTGGGATTAGCTGGAAGAAAACGCAAAAGCGCAATCCGAAAGCAGACCCAGCATTGGTAGAGAAAAAAACAGGAGATTACGGCTTGGTTGGAGACGCATCGGCATGAAATCGTCTCGGGTGAGTTGGTGGTCTTCTTTGAGGATGAATGCCATCTGTTGTGGGGGGACTTATGCGGGTATGTGTGGGGCAAAACAAACGAACGCATTCAGGTTCCCATCACCAATGAACGCAGCAAGCAGACTTACTATGGAGGGGTGAATATTTACACTCAACAGTGCCTGATTCAAGCATCCGAAGCTGGCAATAGCGAGGGTACAATTGCCTTTCTCAAATATCTCGAACGCCAATGTCCCAACAGTCGCATTGCCCTGATTTGGGATGGAGCCACCTATCATCGCTCTATTGAGGT
>NZ_JAMPJY010000085.1:0-10000 GCF_039961875.1 Trichocoleus sp. ST-U2
CGCCCGTCTGAAGGCGCTCGGATTGAGGACTTTCAACTGTTGGTAGAGCATGAGCAGATTCAGTAACGCTTACCTACTTTTGGCTCATTTTCTTGATTCATGCAAGAGGTCTAATGATGCCCCCTTTTTTGCAGGCGTCGGTCTCCAAACGCTGCTCCTTTGAACTGTTGGGCATGGATAAGGAGCGGATTCTCCATCATTTTGCGCTCTTTGATGCGATTCAGATTGTTTCAGGGCGACTTATGTATACACGGTAGCTAGCAGAGGTGAGGGGCAGGGGTGGGGTCAAACCCTACTGCCTCTCATCGAGAACTGCTAGATTAATTTGCTAGAAAACAAAAAAACCGGGTTTTAAAAAACCCGGTTTCTCAAGAATTCTATTTTTCTCGATCGACAACCCACTTAAGGTTCCTGAAACGTTTCCACTTTGCCATCGGGGCCAAGAACTACCCGGATGTGGGCGTTGCGCTCGTCTTCGATGGGAGAAACAAACGGTTTCCCTGGTACTGGCATCCCGGTACGGTCAATATACTTGACTGACAGTTCTCCTAGGGGGCGAATGCGCTCGATGGAGCCATCCGGATTCAGCCGGAGATAGTATTGCAGCGGCTGTGTCAGATCGGCGGGCGGTTTCCATTGCTGTTGGAAATAGTCCCGCACTTGTGCGACTTGAGGAATCGTGTCAAATAGCCGGTCATTCTGGGCGCGATCGCTTCCAGATTCGCTGCCGCGTTTCGCTGCCGGTGGGGCAACGCTGCCGCGAGTCGCACCGGGACTCAGATCGCTGTTATTTGCAGCCGAGCTTTCCGCAGGAAGGCTGGCAAGCGACGGCAGATTGGGAAGCGGGGGAGGCGCGGCAGGAATGCCGGGGGCATTGGGGGATGCAGACTGGTTTGCACCCTCAGAACTTGAGGCGATGGAACCAGGAGCAGGAGCTGATTGCCCGATTCGGGGCGCACTCACCCCACTGCTACTGGGGAGCGGCTCAAACGGGAGATTATTGCGAATCGCCTGCTTTGGCTGTTCAGCCGGGGGTTTGGGGATGGGCGGGAAGTTACTGGGAGGAGGGGGCTGGAAAATGGCTCTTCCCTCTGGGGCAGAACGTTGTTGAATCGGGGGCAGATTGCTGAAAACGGGGTTGGAATTTCCAGGGGGATTCCGAGGAACAACGACGACCCCTGGGCTTTTGGCACTGAAAGGTGTCGGCGTAGTCACAGGAGCCGGAGATAACAAAATTGACGAAGGAGACCCCGTTGGCGTCGGCGATGGGGAAGACAAAGGAGGAGGCGTCGGCACTCCCGTCGTTGGAGTCGGCGTTATTGGAACCGGCAACACCTCGGTACCGGGCACTGGTGCCGGGGTAGTGGGTAATGGTGTGGGTGCCGGTGCAGAGGAGATGATAGTGGGACTAGGCTGCATTAGCTTCAGCGTGGCTGCTGTTATCCCCACCCCTAACAGAAAGATGGCTGCCGTCCGGGTCCAGATGGGCGGATTTTTCAACCACTGGGTGCGTTTGAGGGGAGGCAACGCCACCAATTCAGCATTGTATTCATCCAAAGCCGTAGCTAAGTCGAACAGTTGCAGCGCACTCAGCGTTACGACAGGTCCCGTTTCTTCCGTCGCCAAATGCCCCAAAAATAGGTCGTGGGACAAAAGTCCCCTCGGTTGTATATAAGGGACAAAGGTTTGAGGAGTGGGGGATTCAGGCGGCGAAAGAATGGTTGCCGCTTGGGCGGGGGCAGCAGCAGCCATCATCGGCTCGCCTACGGGCATTTGATGCACCACCGGCTGCGATCGCGGGGATTGCTGAAGGAAGTCCTGCACGTAAACGCTAACGGCTTCGCAAAGGCTTTCTAATTGAGCGCGATTTCCGCGGATCGTCACTCGTCGATCTTCTGGCTGTCGCGGATCGTCAAAGCTTAGCTCAAATCGTAGATGCTTCAGCACGGGTTGTCCTGCCCAGCGAGACAGGGGCGAATCTTTCGCCTGGATTTCCAACGTGCAGGTGGGGGGTGTAAAGCGTCGCAAAACCATTTTGCTAATTCAGAGGATTGCTAATTGCTAAGTGTGAATTGCTAGCGGGCGCGATCCAAAAGTGCTAACCAGAGACGCCGATGACCATTGGGGCTACTGTAGAACAGGAGATCGATCAGAAGTTTCAAGGCCAAGTGGCTCAAAGCGTCGGACGATACATTGTCTTCTTCCTCCATGCGTTCCTGGTAAGTGTTGCTGAAGGCATCAAGATAATCTCCTAGTAAAGAAGCTTCGTGGGGTTCCCGGTTTTGCTCGGCTAGCTGTTCGAGCAAGGCAACGGCACGTCGGATTAGCTCTTGCTGCTGTCCGGCAAGGTGACAGACGATTAAAACAAGCGATCGCGCTTCCTCCACATCTAACTTTTTCCGCCCTCCCGAACTCTTCCGCATGGGGTTAGACTGGCGCAATCGCCACAAAGCCACCCGATCTGCCACCATTGACTCTAAATTCAATTGTGCTGCGGCTTGGAGTATCGCGTCGGAACCGATGCCTGCCAATGCTTCGAGCGCCAATAAAATTAAATCCAGTTGGGCTTTGATATTGTCCAACTGTACGGGATCTGGCGCGGAAGCAAGGGGTAAATCCTCCCAGCGGGGGGTTGGCGTCGTTGGTGTCTTCACGATGGAGGGCATATTTTTAGCTTAGGTGACGCAACTGGTAATAACTTCGCCGTTACGAGTCTTGAAACCAGACTATCGCGGTTTTAAGTAAGTTTCCTGTCGTCGCTCATGGCGAATGGCTGACTGTTTTTAAACAATTCGCCATTAGTAATTCGCTACTTAATATAGGCGATTGTGACCCCCGTGCCACCTTCTGGAGTGCCAGCTAATTCAAAACGCTCAATGAGAGGATGCTGTTTCAAGAATTCGTGGACACCATCTCGCAGCCTTCCGGTTCCCTTGCCGTGGATAATCCACAAACAGCCCGCATCCATCGCTTGGGCGATCGCTTTCTCTAATGCCATCTCGGCATCCGGCACTCGACTCCCCCGAATATCGACGGTATTTTTGGAGGTGCGAATCGTGGGTTGTGGTTTGGGAGGTGCGGGTGGCTCTTTTGGAGTCGCCGCCGGTTTGGCTTTGGCGATGGGATCGGGTTTTTGTCCGTCCAAAGATTCGATATCTTCGAGGGAGACGGTCATTTTCATTAATCCAAATCGCACGCTCATCTGACCCTCTGCGTCTGGATTGCTCAGCACTTCGGCGGTTTGTCCTAGGCGGGGAATCCGGACGCGATCGCCTGTTTTTGGTTTAAATCCCGGCTTGGGTTTGGGGGGCGGCGAGGGCAACAGATGACGTTCGGCAATTTCATTCAAGGCGTTGGTTGCACTTTGGGCATCTTGAGCGGTAGCTGGACCTTGCTGTAACCGCCGAATGACTTGGGCGATTTCTCCTTTGGCTTGAATCAGGGCTTCCTGCACAGCGCGTTCCTGGGAAAGCTTCAGCTGCTGTTCCCGTTCCTGCAAAGCGGCGGCTTTTCTCGATACCTCCTGATAAAAACGCTCTGCTTGCTGCAACAACTGACTGGCTTCTTGGGCTTTAGTTTCTTGATTGCGCCGTTGTGCTTCCAGTCCAGCAATCACTTGGTTGATGTCTTCTGAAGCACCTCCCACATAAGTTTGCGCTTGTTCGACAATTTCCCCCTTCAATCCCAACCGTCGCGCAATCGTCAGGGCGTTAGAACGTCCTGGAATTCCCCACAACAGGCGATAAGTGGGGCTGAGGGTTCGATCGTCAAATTCTACCGAGGCATTTTCAAAGCGCTCGTCTTCATATTTGAGCGCTTTGAGTTCGCCGAAGTGAGTGGTTGCAATGCTGAGATTGGCATGGTCTGCCAGATATTGTAAAAGCGCGATCGCTAAAGCACTTCCTTCTGCCGGATCGGTTCCCGCTCCCACTTCATCTAGCAAAACAAGGGAATTTGGGGTCATTCCCTCGGTAATTCGGCTGATGCGACGAATATGCCCGGAAAAAGTCGATAAACTCTGCTCTAAAGATTGTTCGTCGCCAATATCCGCCAGCACCAAATCAAACCAAGGCAATTCTACCGGCTCCCGCGCCGGGACAAATAACCCCACCTTTGCCATCAGTGCGGCTAATCCTAAAGTTTTTAGGGTGACGGTTTTGCCGCCAGTATTCGGCCCGGTAATCGTTACGACCCGAATCTCCGGCTGAACCAGTAAATCTACGGGCACGACGGCACCCCCGTTTTCGTGTCGCTGCTGCCAAACCAATAAAGGATGGCGCAACTGGCGCAGGGTGATGGAATTTTCGATTTTCGATTTTCGATTTTCGGCTGGGGATTCTCCCAACGCCTCTTCCGGGTTCCCTGGCTTTTCTGGCGGGGTGCGTTCGATAAATCTGGGAGGATTCGCTTCTAACCAATAACTGTATCTTGCCCTAGCAGCTGCCAAATCCAAAGTCGTCGCCACTGCCAACAACTGCTCTAAATCGGGTTTCACGGCTGCCACTTGTACCGTCAACGCTTGGCGGATGGCTTCTTCTTCGACTTGTTCTTGACGCCGCAACTGCCGCAATTGATTTCCCAATTGCACGATCGCATTCGGTTCGATAAATAGCGTCGCGCCGCTACCGGAAGTGTCGTGGACGATGCCGGGAATGGCGTCTTTTTGCGGTGCTTTGACGGGGATCACGAAGCGATCGCCCCGCTGTTTGATCGTCTGTTCCTGGACTGCATTGGCTTGGCGCTGCAAGATCCCCTGCAATATCTGATAAATGCGACCGCGTAGCTGCCGCAGTTGGATGCGAATCCCGCCCAATTTGGCACTCGCCCTATCAGCTACGTCTCCCCGCTCATCGATACAGTGGTTAATTTCCTGCTCTAATTCGGGATAGGTGCGGATATCGGCAACCAGCTCTTTCAGCACTGGCACATCTTCTTGATCGTCAATAATGCGCCGCAGACGCCTAACTCCAACTAAGGTGGTCGCGATCGCTAGCAACTCTTCCCCTGCTAAAATTCCCTGAAGTTCCGCCCGCTCCAGAGAATCTCCGATGTCCTGAATTCCTTCAAAACTCAACCCTGGAGAAAGACGATTCTCCAACTGGTAAATTTCCTGAGTTTGGGCGATCAGTTGCAGGCTCTCTGGCTGAGTCGCTGGGATTTGCAGATGATTGGCAGCGATCGCGCCCAACTTAGTGGCAGCAAAGGTAGACAAATGCTGACACAGGCGGGGCCATTCGAGTAATTCTAAGGTCTCAGATTGAATCAAAGCTTAAAAGCTATATCTAAATATTCAAGTGCTTATCTATATTAATTTTAAGCTCTGATTAACTGACCGCACGAGAACAAACATCCGCCAGCACCGCTTTCTTTACGCAAAGGCACCTTCCATCTCATACTGGCTTTCGGTAAGTGTCTCCCACCCGGTTTCCTCCCAAGGTTCCAGAACTCCGGCTGACTCTAAGGGAGCGATCGCTTCCAAGTGCATCAGCTCCTCTGTGTCAAAATCATCAAATATTTCAGTGAGTGCTTGCAAGTCGCGCTGCCTCATCGGCATTTGCATCACTGTGAAATAGCAAGCCAGCGCTGACTTGTTGGTAGATGCAGACATTTGCGTTCCTGATGAAGATAATTGCTTCAACCTAAAACAGGCTTTAGCTGCTTACCTCTATCCCTTTAGTGAAGTTTATTGCTCTTAAACTCTGCCTCTAGGAGGATGTTATTTATAAGCTCACTTGAACTTAACTCCAAAATTCTCTTTATAGAGAATACAAATTAAAAAAAGTTATCTTTTTTCCGGTTTTTCAGGAATGGCGGCTAGGCTAGTGATGTTTTATCTCAGTTCACGCGATGTGCAGGTTTAAGAAAGCCGTTTGATCGAGGCGAGGGATTACCTACATTTGATGAAACCAAGAGTTTCAACTTCAGGCAAACTGAGCCAACAACTGAGCCAAAGAGTGAGCCAAAGAGTGAGCTGAATCGCCAATAACGCTCTGAGATGATCTAAGTGCAGTCAGTTTAATTAATCGATGAAGCGCAAAGACGAACTTCTCTATTAAGGACTTTCTTGCGTAAGTCTTGAAACGATGGAATTTCTAACTCAATTAAGGACACTAGGCATTCATGCTGTTTAATTCAGCCAACCTACCCTACTGGATGTTTCTAGGGATGGGAGTCCTTTTATTCCTATTGGTGATTGTTTCCGGAGGAGGAGACTCCGACGTAGATGCCGACATAGACGCTGACATAGATACCGACGTAGATGTTATCGACGTAGACACCGACACGGATGGTAGCTTCAACTCCTTGGAAATTTTGGGATGGTTAGGCATTGGCAAAGCGCCGCTAATCCTATTATTAGGAACTGACTTTAGCCTCTGGGGTGTCATCGGCTGGATGCTCAATGTTTGGGTTGGTAGCCTCACAGGTGGCATCCCCTACCGTTTTTTTGGGTTAGGGGGAGTGGTGTTATTAAGTTCAATGGCAATCAGCTTGTTTCTAGGGGGGTTGATTTCTCGACCTCTGGGAAAAATCTTTGCTGCCTTTGGGGAAGATGCCAGTAGCGATCGCTTAATTGGTTGTTTCGGTACGGTAAGTTCTGCCTTTATTCCCCATAAACACAGAGGCAAAATTGGTCAGGTAGATGTCATCGATTCAGCGCGAAATCTTGTCACCATCAGCGCCACTTTACCTGATTGGGCAACGGTTCTCCCGCGTCGCAATGAAAAAGTCTTAGTCATTGAACGTTTGGAACACCACTATTTAGTCGTCGCTAAAGATAGTCCCGATCAAGAGCATTGGCTAGAAAATGCATCCAAAATCAAGTAATAAATCTATAAAGAATAGGATTCGCCGCGATTCAAGCAAAGTCTATCTATGCGCTTACGCTAACCCTGAATTTAGAATTTCAACTTGCCTAGGTAGATAGGTTTCATCTGTATAGCCGCAACTTTCAATTGCTAGAGAAACTAACAGCTAACAACCAATTTCTTCAAAATTATGCTATTTTGGCTTACCTTCATCCAATCATTACCAATTGCTACCACATCTGAACTCTCGGAACAACAATGGCAAACCGAGGCGAGTTTACCCGAAAATGAGTCTACTTTAATCGCTCAGACTCTTCCAGCCCCAATACAACCAACGATTGCCCAACTGGGAAGTGGAATTATCTTCCCTGGAATTATTGGTGCTTTGGTTTTATTACTGTTATTTAGCATCTGGGCGTATACGCGAGTTTATGTTGTTACACCCAACAACGAAGCTTTTGTGAGAACTGGCGGTGTTTTCATTAAAAGTAAATCCGTCATTCTGTATGGTGGTTGTGTTGTCTTACCTGGATTTCATCAGCTTACCCGCGTCCCTTTGCGAGAAATTTCGATTGACGTTGAGCGCACTGGGAAGCTGGCAGTTCGTACCCAAGATTACCTCCGGGCAAATATGCGGGTAACATTCTATGTCTGCATTAATGCCGACGAACAAGATGTTTTAACAGCGGCGGCTAGGCTGTCTAGAGCAGGAAAAATTACGCCGGAAGATATTAAAGATGCCCTAGAAAAACGGGCGGACGATGCGATTCGGGCAGCAGCAAAAAATAAGAGTCTAGCCGAAATTGATTCAGACAAGATTGGTTTTGCTGATGCTGTTTTAAATTTAGTTCAGCAAGATTTGAAAAAAGTAGGTTTGACGCTGAACAATATTGCCATTTCAGAAATTGAAGAAAGCGATACCTACGATACGAATAACTTCTTCGATGCTCAAGGCGTGCGACTGCGGACTGAAACAATTCAACGCTCGATTCAACAAAAACGAGAAGTTGAATTAACGACTCAAGTTACCATTGAGCAGAAAGAACTGGATGCCCAAAAGCGATCGCTCCAAATCGAGCAAGAAAAAGAAAACGCCAAACAAGAGCAACAGTTACAAGTAGAAGCACTCAAAGCTCAAAAACAGCGGGAAATACAAGAATCGAAAGACAGAGAAGCTGCAACCGTGCAGCGTACCAAGATTTTGCAGCTTAAATCCGTTGAAGAAGAAGAAATTCGCAAGAAATTGGGGGTGCAACAAAGCCAAATTGAGGCAGATATTTCCCTAGAGGAACGCAATAAACAACTCAAGGTGGCGCAAGCACTGCAAAAACAAGAAGCGGAAGTTGCGGAAATAACCCGTCAACGCATCATTCAGGAGGAAGAAATTAACAAAAAACTGGCAGTACAACAAAGCCAAATTGAGGCGGATATTTCCCTAGAGGAACGCAATAAACAACTCAAAGTGGCGCAAACACTGCAAAAACAAGAAGCAGAAATGGCGGAAATTATTCGTCTACAGACAGTAGAATCCTCGAAATTGCAAGCGCAAGTGCAGGTAGCGGAGTCTGAAAAACTGTCAAGAATTGCCCAAGAAGAGGTAGCGATCGCAGTCGCCAACAAAAAACGCGAAAGCTTTGTCGCCGAAGCACAACAAGCGAGAGCAGAGGCATCTGTAACGACTGCAAGCGCGATTGAAAAAGCCGAACGGGATAAACAGCTTTCAATTATTGCCGCCGAACGAGAAGCCCAAGAGAAGAGTATTAGCGATCGCAACGTTGTCGAGATTGACGCTTTCCGGCGCAAGCGGCAAGCGGAAATTGCCCAACAAGCAGCGGAACTAGAAGCGGAAGCAATTCGCACCCTAGCCGATGCTAACCGTGACAAAGCTTTAGCCGAGGCTGAAGGGATTCAAGCCCAAATTTCTGCCCAAAATACAATTAGCGATGCTAACCTCACAGCCAAGATTATTACCACAATTTGGCCCGATTTAGCAGATAAACTGCCAGAAATTGTCAAGGCATTGGCACCTCAACCAGGAGTGATCGGCGATGCCCGAATTTACTCCTTCCCCGGCGCAAATGGCAGCAACGGCAACGGTGCCGGTGACATCAACAAAATGTTACTATCCACCAGCGGTTTAGCCTTAATTAACACCTTGCTTGAAGATGGCAAATTAGGCTCATTAATTGGTCAAGTTAGTAATCTGGTTCGTAGCAACAATGGCAGTATCCCGCCAGAAGCCCTTACCGCTATGATTTCCTCAGTAGAAAAGCCAAGCCAAAATAACAACCAAGACGGTATGCAAAGCAGTTAACCCGTCTTTCCAACCCCTCTCCTGTAGAGACGCGATATATCGCGTCTCTTTTCCGTAATTGGGAAGGCGTTTAGGTCTTCTTGTCCGAGAAGGATTGGCATATGCACTCTACTTTGGGAAGATGCCACTCACGAACGGCTGAGCCAAGTTTGAAGGGAATTTTACCCAGGCGAATCCAGCCACACGACAATGAGACGGTTAATCCTCCCCCTAATCGGGTTGTTGGCGCTTTTCGCCTCTAGCTGTAGTTCTGAGCGTGTGGCAGCTACCCCAGAACAAGTTATACGCCAAAACAACCTCTGCCCTTCTCCCACAACCCAAGCTCAAGACTTTCGCGTACTGGGTACCCGTCAATGGTCGCAGGGTGTAGTGGTACTCTATAGCGCCATCTGCCCCAGCAGCGATCGCCAGCAAGCGTCGCCACAGATATTGGGTCACAGCGTGCTTGTGCGTAAAGAAAGTGGCTGGGAACAGATCGGTAATGACAGCGCTGAATTCTTTCTGGATCGCCCACCGTTACCACCAGAGCAGCTGGTGTGGTATGGAAGCGGCAACTACTCGAACGATAAAACTGGTGAGACTTACGCCCTCACTTACGGTAAGGTACTCTCGCCGGAAGTTGCTGCTGTTGAAATCACCTTTGATAACGGGAAGATTCTGCGCGACGAAGCCACTAACGGTGTTTTTGTCCTCATATCACCAGGCGCTAATCATTCTTGCCAAATGCGGGTACTGGGTAAGGATGGCAAAATACTGCGGCGCATTAATAGACCTCTTGCACGAATCAGCTAACCAGAGCTAGCTCAAAGTTGATGATGCCTGCGAGTAGATGCACTCGGCGCGTAAAGTGCCGCCGTCGATTCCGATAGCGCTCAGCCAA
>NZ_JAMPJY010000086.1:0-8700 GCF_039961875.1 Trichocoleus sp. ST-U2
ACGACAATCATCAAGTTAGGAAAGTCTATGCTAGTCATCGGAGAGATGAGTTTCATGGGTGGTACTTTGATTCTCAATCTCTCCCGTTCCTTTGTCTAATTCACATTAGACGTAAGTTTGTTAAATCATTTAGTATCTTTAAATACATTTAATATCAACCTTCGGGGCGATTCGCTGGAATTGTCATGTTCGCTATTCTCCAAGAGAAATTAACAAAAATTAAAAAACAAATTTCAGGAGAAGTGAATGACCGCGACAAACCCAACTACACAGCCAAGTGTTTCCACAGTAGAACGCAGTATCTCAGCCGTTTTCAAAGAACGCGAACAAATTGAGAAAGTGATTCACCGCTTGCTCGATCGGGGGATTTCCCGCGACGATATTTCAGTAATCGGCAAAAACTTTCATTCCGAAACTCGCATTGCTGGATTCATCACCAAAAAAGATGTGATTTTAGGCGGGCTGAGAAGCGGCGGCATCTTTGGTTCCTTGTTTGGTTCAGCCCTTGGCTTGCTGACTGGTGTGGGAGTGCTGTTCATTCCTTTTGTAGGTTCAGTCGTCGCGGCAGGACCCATTGGTGCGGCGTTGCTGGGTGCAGCGAGTGGTGCTTTAGCGGGTGCAGCGGGCGCTGGTTTAGTTTCTGCTTTGGTCGCTTTGGGAATGCCAGAAGACAAAGCTGCCATTTATCAAACTCGCGTCGAAGCCGGAGATTTTCTGGTAGTTGTAGAAGTCTCTGCCAATCAATCCGGTGAAATTCAGCTGCTGCTAGAAAGTGCTGGTGGCGAAGAAGTGCATACCAGCGAAACCACATTACCCCGCAAACGCGCTGGGAAACTGGAAAGTCCTAGCGATTTGTCCCCGGAAGTTCGTTCTCACCTCTCAGAGGATGCTCAAAGGACATTTATCGCCAATTACAACAAAGCGCTAGAGGACTCTGGCGATGAATCCAAAGCTGACCATCATGCTTGGGATGTTGTTTCTGATCAATTTGAACAAGATGAACACGGCTTTTGGTCGAAGGCTAAAGCAAAGTTGTAGCAACTGGGCGGTTGAAAGTGCGTCTACACTACAAGAGAATTAACCTGCTGGCGTGGGTTTCAAAACTTTTGATTCGGCTTAAGGCGAGTGCGATTCAGCGATAGTCCTTGGCTCAAAACTTAAGTTTCTCGAAGATGAACAATGGGTTCTGCAAAAGCCGATGTAATTTCGATTACGTCGGCTTTTAGTATTATGTATAGGCAAATGTTGAGGAGCGATAATGAAGAAGTATATATGTACAGTTTGCAACTACATCTACGATCAACAACAGGGCGACCCAGATAGCGGTATCCAACCGGGTACGGCATTTGAAGATATCCCGGAAGACTGGGTATGTCCTACGTGTGGAGCCACAAAAGGGGATTTTGAACCATACGACGGGTAGGGAGATGATATCGCATCTGTACGGAAAATATTCCGTGAAATCGGCAATAGCTTGATTGTGCAACCTTTAAAAGTAGTAGTGATTGGCGGTGGGGCAGCGGGGTTTTTTGGTGCAATTACCTGTGCCGAAACTTATCCCCAGGCGCAAGTAATTTTGTTAGAAGCAGGACGACAACCCTTATCTAAAGTTCGGATTTCTGGCGGCGGGCGATGCAATGTTACTCATGCTTGCTTTGACCCGGCTGGTTTAGTGCAATATTACCCCAGAGGCGGGAAAGCACTGCGGGGGGCTTTTAGTCGTTTCCAAGCTAAAGATACAGTCGTTTGGTTTAGCGATCGCGGCGTCCAATTGAAAACTGAACCGGATGGACGGATGTTTCCAATTACAGATAGTTCCGAAACTATTGTGGATTGTCTGTTTGAGGCAGCAAGGGCATCTGGAGTGCAGATTCGCAGGGGAACACCTGTTGATAAGATTTTCCGGCAAGTGACTTCATTGAATCAACCACTCGACACCGGCTTTGAGATCCAGTTGAAGTCAGGAGAGATCCTCAAGTGCGATCGCATTCTCCTCGCTACCGGCAGCAATCCCCAAGGCTACCGCTGGGTAAAAACTTTAGGACACACGATTGAACCACCCGTTCCCTCTCTATTCACCTTTACGATTTCCGACCCCCGGTTGCAAGATTTAGCCGGAGTCAGCGTGGAAAGTGCGCGTCTGCGTTTGGGTGTCGGTAAAACTCAGTTAGAACAAATCGGACCATTACTGATTACCCACTGGGGTTTGAGTGGCCCTGCTGCCTTGAAACTGTCGGCTTGGGCGGCTAGAATGCTGCACGATTGCAATTATCGAACAACGTTGCAAATTAATTGGCTACCCCAGTACAACCCGGAAAAGCTGCGGGAAATGCTTTTGGCGGTCAAGTCCCAACTGCCCCAACGCGCCATTTCTACCAGTTGTCCGCTGCCCTTACCTCGACGCCTTTGGCAGAGTTTAATTGCTGCTGTGGGGATTAGCGGGGAACAGCGTTGGGCGGAATTATCAAATAAAGTTCTCAATCAGCTAATTCAAGAACTTTCCGAGGGTAAGTACCAAATTCAGGGGAAGGGTGTCTTTAAGGAAGAATTCGTTACCTGTGGCGGCGTCAACTTAAAGGAAGTGAACTTTAAGACAATGGAAAGCCGCATCTGTCCGGGACTTTACTTTGCCGGAGAAATCCTCGATATTGACGGCGTCACGGGTGGCTTTAACTTTCAGAGTGCCTGGACGACTGCTTACTTAGCGGGTCAGGCAATGGGCAACGAAGAAATTAAAAATTAAAAATTAAAAATTAAAAACCCAAAAATTTAATTTTTAATTGTGTCTTGGCGGTGCGAATACTTGATGAATCTCTTGTATAGCTGCCAATTCATTTACAGTTGTCCATGAATATGCCGATGAAATTTCACGAAATTGTCGAAAAACTGGGTGCTGCTGCCGCCTGCAATAGTTTGACCTCAAATACAGATTGCAACCCAGAAATTACGGGAGTAGCACCCGTCGATGAGGCTGCCATTGGCACACTCAGCTACATAGAGGGTGCGAAATTTGCGGCTTTTGTGGGAAAAACCTTTGCCAGTGCCTTAATTTTACCGCCGGATGAAAAGCTACAAGCACAAGCATCTGAGCGGGGAATTGCCTGGATTGCGGTATCCGATCCGCGATTAATGTTTGCCGCAGCGATCGCTCTTTTCTATAAACCCTTCCGTCCAGCGCCTGGAATCCATCCCACCGCAGTCATTCATCCCGACGCCAAAATTGGTCAAGATGTTTACATCGGCGCTCATGCAGTCATTGAGGCGGGTACAGAGATTGGAAATGCCGTCATCATTCACCCGAATGTAGTCATTTACCCAGACGTGCAGATAGGCGATCGCACTGTATTACACGCTAATTGTTCTATCCACGAACGCACCCGCATCGGTGCAGATTGCGTCATTCATAGCGGTGCTGTCCTCGGTGCGGAAGGCTTTGGGTTTGTCCCCACTCCGACTGGCTGGTTCAAAATGGAGCAGTCTGGCTACACTGTTCTGGAAGATGGCGTCGAAGTGGGTTGCAATAGCACCATTGACCGCCCCGCTGTGGGAGAAACCCGTGTCGCCCACAACACCAAAATTGATAACTTGGTGCATATCGGTCACGGCTGTAAGGTAGGCTCCAACTGCGCCTTAGCCGGACAGGTAGGGATGGCAGGCGGCGTTACTGTTGGCAATCGCGTGCTGTTAGCCGGACAAGTAGGGATTGCCAATCAAGCACATATTGGAGATGGCGCGATCGCTACTGCCAAAGCAGGCATCCACAATGATATTGAACCCGGTGCCATTGTTACTGGCGTCCCAGCGATTCCCCACAAAGTATTCCTAAAAGCAGCAGCCATCTACCATCGTCTTCCAGAGATGTATCAAACTCTCAGGCAGCTACAACGACACCTAGGAGACAAGAAATAAAATTTACAGAAATGTATATACGGCTAAAGCCGTATATATTCATCTCCTGTAAAAGGCTTTTTCTATCTCTTGAGTGATAACAAACACAAGCAGGAGTTTCCAGCTATAGAGGGATTTGGATTCTCTTGATACTCGTATAAATTAAGAGTAACAAAAGAGGAGATTCACCCATGAAAAATTCAAACTTGTCTAAACTAATGAGTGCTGGTGTTCTTGCAGCTAGCGTCGCTCTGGTTCCCATGACCCTACCTGCTTCTGCCCAGACTGATACGACTACATCTCCCGGTACCACCAATACAGCTCCTAGCCAAGGCGTAGACAATACAAATACAAATACTGAAGGCGATCGCGGTTTTGATTGGGGTTGGTTAGGATTGTTGGGCTTAGCTGGTTTGGCAGGTCTTGCAGGTCGTAAGAATCACGAAACGACCGCTTACCGCGACCCCAACGAAGTCGGTTCCTCTACTTATCGCCGCTAAAGCTGATTAACAGCTTGTTCATAGACATTTATTGTCTGTCCGTCACTTTTAAAACCAATTTGCTGGATGTCGTCCTGTTGGAAATCCATCGATTGGAAACATAAGAACAGGAGATTTAAACATGAAAAATTCAAACTTGTCCAAATTGGTGAGTGCTGGTGTTCTTGCAGCTAGCGTCGCTTTGGTTCCCATGACCCTACCTGCTTCCGCCCAGACCGATAGTTCAGCTCCCGGTACCACCAATACAGCTCCCGACACCACCACCACTGCTCCGAGTCAAGGCGTAAACAACGCCGATTATGAAGGCGAGCGCGATTCTAATTGGGGTTGGTTAGGATTGCTGGGTTTAGCTGGTTTAGCTGGTTTAGCTGGTCGTAAACACGACGACCGTGTAGCTTACCGCGACCCAAATGAAGCCACTTCTTCTACTTATCGTCGGTAAAGTACAACACAAGTTTCGCCGTAGTTACGTAACATTGACAACTACGTTTTAGAAACAACTTTAAGAATTCCTGGTGGAGACAAACATCCATCAGGAATTTTGTTATTTATATTTTTTGCTAATCTAGCAATCTTCTTGAATGTGCATGAGCCAATCGGGAATACTGACAAGAACTTATTGCCGATGCTCTATGACCAGCTTGCACAAATGATGTTGATTTTCATGGCTTTGCTGAGTTATTAGCCGCTTTAGGATGCTGCCTGTAATTCATTGAGACGTACCAAAACCTCGGTACTGTGAATTGCAGGATTAATCCCTGTAAATGTCTCGCGTAGCACTCCCTGTGGATCGACAATGAAGGTATGGCGCATCGAGACAAATCCAATCCAAGAACCGTAAGCTTTGCTCACCTTGCCATCTATATCAGCCAGCAGTGGAAACTTCAGCTTTTCGGAATCGCAGAACTTGGCATGAGAATCAACAGAATCAGCACTGACGCCAATAATTTGAGTATTTTTATCCAGGTATTTCGGCAAGTCTTGCTGAAATCTGCGGGCTTCTAGAGTGCAACCAGAGGTGAAGTCTTGGGGATAAAAGTAGAGAACCACCCATTGACCCCGGTAATCGGAGAGGGAGACTTCGCCATCGCCGGTATTCGTTGGCAGGGTAAACTCTGGAGCCGATTGATTTACCGTGGGCAGCTTGCCGCCAAGTGCAGCCGCTGATGGTGTAATGCTCAACCAGGTGATGAGGGCGAAAAAACTTGCGAATAGAGTATTGAGGAAGATGCGACGGGAATTCATGATGAAAAGCGAAAACTGAACTTAACATAAGTTTACAGTTTTAATTCGCTCTCCACTTTTATCTGAATATTCCTGGTTAATGGGGGTCGCAGTCTGTCAGGCTTGCCGCGAAGGGTTCATTTACCATAGAGGCAAGGGTTGAGCGCATTGGGAATCAAACCATCAAAATTTTAATCAAGTAGGGGCGCAAAGCTTTGCGCCCCTACTGCAAACTCAAGAAATGACTGGATTAGCCTTTTTGGAGTTCTTTTTTAGGTTTGTAGTAAACCTTCGCCCCTGTATCCGTTACAAAATGACAGGAAGGGTTAGAGCGTAGGAAGGCTTGGAAAACTGACCGATTGGATTTTCGGTAGTAATTACCCAAAATGGGTTTAATCGCCTCAGTCGCTGTTTTCAGGTGGTAGTGAGGCATGTTGAGGAATATGTGATGAGCTACATGGGTGCCAATATTATGGTGGATATTATTGATAAACCCATAGTCGTGGTCAATCGTAGATAAGGCACCCTTGAGAAAATACCAGTCTTTCCCACGATACCAAGGAATATCTGGGTCGGTGTGGTGCAGAAATGTTACCAATGCCAGCCAGACAACAAAAACCTCGTAGGGGCCTACATAGTATTTGACCAGCCACATCCAGCCCCACTGATAAGTTAACCAGCCCAAGCAACCCAGCATCAGCGTCCAGAGGGTTGCGCTAGTGATGACATCCCATTTTTCTGAGGGTCGAAACACAGGGTTACTGGGGAGAAAGTGAGAACCAGGCTTTCCAGGAGTCCCTTTAAACAAGTACAACGGATAAGCCACCAGTAAGGCTAAGGCATTAAAGCGGACAAATTTTTCATACGCGGGCATCTCCCGATACTGGCTTTCTGTAACGGGATACCAGCTTTCATCCGTGTCAATGTTGCCGGTATTTTTGTGGTGAGTTCGGTGGCTGATACGCCACCCATGATATGGCACGAGGATGGGAATGTGTGCCAAATGCCCAATCAGGTTATTCACCCATCTTTTTCTGGAAAAAGAACCGTGACCGCAGTCGTGTCCGACGACAAACAACGCCCAGAACATTGTTCCCTGCGCCAACCAGAATACAGGCCAAAACCACCAGGAATCCAGGTAGCTAGCGATCGCGTAGAGGATGCCGATTATCCCTACATCCACTAGAAAATAAAACAGCGATCGCTTGGTTGAGGGCACAAAGCACTCTTGGGGAATGGCGGCTTTCAAGTCTTGAAGGGTAAAGGGGGGTTCTGAGTGACCCAAATATAATTCTTCTTCGACAGGATTATTTAACTCTATGAGCTTAGATTGCACAAAGTTTCCAATTTTACGTAACTGTAGACCAAAAGGCATTATTCTACAGCCGCGCCATCAGTGCAATTAACGCTATAAAGACCGATTAGTCAAGAGTATGGCTGTTGTTTACTTACAAAATCTATTCTGTGGAAAATGCGGTTGCTCATGTAGCATTTAGTATGGTATGGAACAAATACACTTTGATGCAGCCCTTGATGGAGGGACTGGCTTGAACGGGTTCGCAACTACGGCAAGTCGGGGCAACCAATCGGCTCCTTCTGGCATGGAGAGTTTCCGGGAAGCGATCGCGATTGGCAGGTTAAACAGTCATTCAACAAAAAGAAACTGGTTAAATCCGGAAAAATCTGCGGAAAAATCTTACCTTAGGGTGTAGTAAGACCCGTCTTGCCAGAAAAGCCGTGTCCTCTCCAAAATCAATTGCTTATAAGATCGGGCGATTAATCATGTGGAAACCCTCTCAAAGCCGTACCACCCTGATTGTTCTATCCAGCTCCCTGACGTTTGGGATTCTTGGCTGTAATAACGATGCAGCAAGCCCTCCTAGCCCACCAGCAGCCTCAGTCCCAGCGACGCCTGCTGCTAGTGCAAGTCCCGTGGCGGCTGTTGCCAGTTCTGCTGCTGCTACTCAACCGGCTAAACCTGCCTCAACAGCTAAGCCAAAAGCATCCACGGCGACTAAAAAAACACCCGTTAACCAACCGATTAAGACTGGCCCTGACACTTATAACGAAGCGATTGATACTGCCCTTGGCGCGATCGCGATTAGTGAATCTGCCAAAAGCCGAGATGATTGGCAATTAGTTGCCAGCCGGTGGCAAGAGGCAATTGAATTAATGAAAGCTGTGCCAACTTCTAGCCGCAACCATGCGATCGCTCAAAAGAAGCTGCCTCAATACCAGCGCTTTTTAGCCTCGGCTCAGAAACAAGCGGCTCCTCCGCCCAAGCCCAAACCCATTGGACCTGCAATCGTTAACAAACCCTTTTTCACGGTTCCCATCAAACGCCGGCAAGGGGACACGATTCCTGTTGTTGACGTGACATTTGATGGCAAAAAGAAATATGAAATGTTTCTGGATACAGGGGCAAGTAAAACGTTGATCACCCGACAGATGGCTTATGACCTAAAGGTGAAACCTGTAGGAATGGCGAACGTGAAGACGGCGAATGGAGTAGCTGGAATATACTTTGGGTTTGTTAATTCGATTCAACTGGGTGGGAATCTCGTCAAAGATGTGCTGGTAGGAATCGGACAACCCGACTTGGACATTGGACTGCTAGGACATGACTTCTATGACGGCTATGACATCACCATTAAAAAAGATGTGGTGGAGTTTCGTCGCCAGCGCTAAAGTAAAGAGCGCGATTTTCAATTGGTTACAGTGGATTTTGACCTCTTCCTACCCCTCCCCCTATAAGGCTACGGTGTACGGACAAAGCGCTCTCAGACCTAACCCCCAACCCCTTCCTTCGTAGGGAAGGGGAGCAGTATTCAAAGCCCCTCTCCGTGTCGGAGATGGGTTTGGGGAGAGGTCTGCCGACTTGTGTGTACACCGTAGCCTTATAGGGGAGAAAGCTAGATTTTCTGGCTTCTCTGTCCGAAAAGCGGACGCTTGGGGCGTCACCGTGCCGTTTAGTTAACGTGAGTTCGGGATAAAAAAGGGCGGAGCAGATACGCTGAAAGTGCTGAGTTCTCAAGTATCTACCCGCCCATGCTTAGTTTAGAAGCTTTGTTTTGCCACGTCGATGATT
>NZ_JAMPJY010000087.1:0-8533 GCF_039961875.1 Trichocoleus sp. ST-U2
GCAAGGAGGCATTGCGGCGGGAGTTGTCTCCTTCATGACTCAAGCCTTAACGTAGAAAAACTGCCATGACTGGATTATAGCTTTATTGGCTCTTTGTTTTCGTTTAAGTCCCACTAATCACAAACATACCGCGAGGGCGATTCTCCAGTACATCCTCAATCATCCCCAATTTGAGGATATGGCTTTGCGCCGTCGTCCTGCGGTTGTGGATGCGATTGAACACGCGCTGGGGAAGAATGTGGCGCGGGGTTCTGTGAAAAAGCTGTCGGATGAAACGGTTGATAAAAGGGATTTGCGTCGCTATCTGTTGCGTTATGCCCATAATCCAGAATCGGTGAAAGCAATTCTACCTTTTCTGTATCATTCTCCTCTGGGAACAGGTTTAATGCCTGCGGCAGGCGAAGTTAAATATACTCTCGTTCATCAACAATATCGTCACTTTGAAGTACAAACAGAGCGTCCCAAGACAGTAACGGCAACCAATCGCGGTGATATTTCCGCAACCTTGGTGCATTTGTATCGGGGTGGAAAATCGCCAGAATTAATGTCAGCTTTGCAGCATTATGTCGAACAAGCTGCGGTAAACCTGCCGAAATTTTCAGGTCAAGTGGCTTTAGTGTTGGATGCGTCTGCTTCGACAAGAAGTTATGGCGATCGCGAATACTGTTCTCTAGCGCAGTCAGTCGCCCTGAAATTGGTACTCGAAAAATGCTGCGCGAACCTCAAAGTCCATACGCTTGGGGGAGTTGGCGAATTACCCATGCCAGAAGGTTACACCGACTTGGCAGGTGCTTTAGTGGATGCTTTAGAAGACTCACCCGATTTAGTCGCCATTGTCTCTGATGGTTATGAAAATATGTATCCGGGAGACTTGGAAAGAGTCGTCGCCACCTTGCCGCAATTGGGTATTCATACCCCAATTATCTTCTGTCATAGCAAGTTTACGGCGCTGGATGACTTGGAATTGAGACGACCTGCGGCTAATCTCCTCCAAAGAGAATTCTGGCATCAAGACGATTTTGAAGACTTACTAAATTCGCTATTTGCGATCGCGGGTGCAAAGCAAACCGAAGCTTCTTTGCAGGAATTCCTACGCCAAAAACTCACATCCCAAGAAAAGGAGTTAGCCACATGGACTACCAGCCATTAGAGTTATTAATTCCCGACAAAGTCGATCTCTCTCCTTATCATTTTGGAATTCCTCAACAGTCTGGAGCCATGACTGTAGTCCCTATCTTCAGCCCAGATTGTCCGGGTCAATTTACCAGTCCCCTGTCTGGGTTGAAACTCAGTCGAGTTCACGGCTATGGAAATGTAGAACTCCATAACCCATCAACGGGTGTGGCAATCGTTCCCTTGCACATGGGTTATATCCAAGACCAAGCCCAAAATCATGCTTTGTGTCGGTCAGCATTTATTGCTGCGGGACAGAAACTCATGTTTAAAGATGCCTGCTGCGTGCAATCCGGTCAAGGCGGTTATTTGGAAGGTCGAGAACAATGGTTCTTCATTCTTCCCCTGCAATTGCGCTTTCAAGCCTTGAAACTCCGGGGTCAGGAAGACTACAGCAAACTCTGGAAAGAAATTGAGCGTCTAAATCAGCGGTTTGATTTACCTCAACGCGGTCACTTAGAGCAAATTCTCAGTAAAAAACGCACCTTTCTGACGCAATATCAAAGCCGATTTGAATTGCTTCCCCAGCAAACCGGGGCGTTGTTCTTGATTCGGAATCAGTTAGTTGGCGTGGAAATTGCTCCCACGGCGGCTTACTTCCGGGAAGTGTGGATGCCTCTGGTTTGCTTCTGCTATGGTGTGGCAGCAATGTATGCCCAAAAGCACGCAAAAGCAAGCGACAAACCCGTGCTTCCTTTTGCAGCCAGCAATCTGCAAGAACTGCGCCAGCAATTGCACAAAAGCCGTCAGGAAAAACAGTTACAAGTCAGCAATTGGCTAAGTCAAACACCCGCTGAAAGATTTCAGCTCAAAGAAGAAGAACGCTTCTTGAGTCTGCGGCTGCATACCTGTAAAGGGAAAAACTTTGCGGGTCAGTTGGTCGAAGAGTCTGGACAACTGGTGTATGCTTCGTTGTTTGCTTCAGCAATTTAATCAAGTCAACGCTTGACAGGATAAGAAAGCACTGACTTGTCAATTCGCTCAATTTGTACTACAATACATTACAGTTGGAACTGAGTTAGGCATTGGTGTTTACTTGATGATTCCAAGTCATGGTTAAGAAACGCTACCGCGCTAACCGCTTGTCCAACTGTAATTTCCTGCCATATCTAAACTTTATACAGAAAATTTAACCCCCTTCCCTGTCCGGGAAGGGGGTATTATTATGTCCTTTGCACCGCTCAAGACTCTCTGGGATTGGGTAGCCTGAGATATCCTTTCCGCCAAAGCAAGATCCCACAACTGATTACCAAGGCGACAGTCACGACAGGCAACCAAATCGCCAGGATGGATAGAATAATCGCACCACCTGCTTCCAGAGTGGAAACCACCCCATTACCGAATCCTCCGGTGAGTGCGGTTGAAGAAAAGCGAACCATACCCGTTAAGGCTTGCACGATACCCGCCGAACCTCCACCCGCAATCACTGCGATTGTCCACTGAACTAAAGGATCGTCGTGGGGAATGATGGCAGCGGTTAAGAAAGTGCCGACAGCGATCGCAGTTGGTGTAGAAACGATATCCAGCAAATTATCTATCCACGGAATGTAATAAGCGGCAATTTCAACACAAGTCGCTATAGCAAATGTCAGCAACGCTGGATAAGTTCCCATCCACTCAAAATTCGGTGCCAGTGGCAGATGTCCAAACAGTGCTGCCATGCTCATCACTAGCGGCGGGACAAAGATCCGAAAACCACAAGCCGCACTCAAACCAATGCCAATTGCAATACTTAATAAGGTATCCATACTACTCAAATTGAATCATTCGCTAGGGTTGCTCTTGCCAAATCTGCTTCAATCACCTTGGCCTCTTTCAAGTTGACCCCACTCAGGTTCGTTCCACTCAAATCTGCGCCTCTTAAGTCGGCAAGTTCTAAATTTGCTCCCCTTAAATCGGCTTCACTGAGGTTCGCTTCACTCAAGAAAGCTTTACTCAAATTTGCCCCTCGTAAATCTGCCAGCCGCAAGTTAGCCTTCGCTAGATTGGTTCTCGTTAGGTTAGCTGTACTCAGATTTGCTTCGCTCAAATTCGCTTCACTCAAATCTGCCTTACTTAACTCCGCTTTACTTAGGTTTGCTCTGCTTAAGTTCGCTAAATTCAGTTTTGCCCAACTCAGGTTAGCTTCGCTCAATAAGCACTCACAAAGCCAAGCACCTCTCAAGTTAGCATTGATAAAATACCTTTCTCCGGCTGCATAACGCCGCTTCAGATCATCAGCAGCAAATTTGATTAAAATGGCACTTTTGCCTTCACAATAGCACCATTGCGCCCCGACTAATTTAGCCGCCGTGTTAACCGCTAATTCGTCTTTTTTAGGCAATACCACCCCATTACAACCATCCCATTCACCGCCGAGAATAAAAGCAATTTCTTGGGCAGCATATAAGGAGTCGAATAAGAGCATATCTTGCGTTACCCGGCCTCCAGAACTACTAATCCGGTTGCTGGAGAATGATAATAAATTTCGGATTAAGTCTTTCATCCGGTGTTTTAAGCAATTTTATTCAAGGGGCATTCAAATCGATAAAACTTTTGTATATCCTTTAAATACCCTAGCTAACACACCCGGAGTGGACATCAATCAATAGACATATTCAGATTTAAGAATTTGAGATAGTTTCATTCCAGTTGTTCCCCCCGTTGTTATCCCAATTATTTCCATCGGTGAAAGCAAAATTTAAAGTAGTTCCTACCGGAGGAACAGAGAGTGTTGTCTCCCAGAATCCATCCTCTCGCTGGATCATCAGGCTGTCAGTAACTTGCTGCCAATTATTGTATCCCCAGTGCAGTTTGACTTGTTCGGAATTTGTCAATAACCCTTTGTAATAAATCGTTAAAGCTAGCCCTTGTTTCGAGTCAGCTTCCTGATAATCTACCGTTTTGCCTTGATGCGGTTTGGATGAATTGACGACATAGCGCTGATAGACAATCTCCGGCATATCCATTACTTTATGAGTATAATTTGATGCCAGCAACGTGATGTATTCTCCCATCGACCAGGAAAGGGGAGTCATTGATTTAGTGGGAGTTCCGGGAGTATAACCAGAGGGTGCATTGAGATCCCAAACTTGCTCGGAAATCATGTAAGAAGGATTGGCAAAGGCACGCATTGTTGCCAGGTAAGAGTCTGCTTTGTTACCACGCGCGATCGCAAAGTGACCGCGTTCTCCAGTGAAAATAGGCCACAGTCGTCCGATTCCCGCACCTGTATAATCTGCACCCGTTGATGTTTCTCCATAACCGTCGTGATTGTAGCGAAACCAACCCTCTCCCTTGCCGGGAATTGTTTGCTTGATGGTGGAATCAATCGCCGGAAGAGAGGCAAGAATGTAAGGATTATTTGCAGCTTTTACTCCATGACGCACTAATTCTAAAAAACTGCTGTCAACGATAGAACGTTCATCCCAATCGCCGCCACCGTTGCCAATGTGTAAAATGTGTCCGTCGTTGGGATTTCCATTATCATCAATGCGTTCAAAATATTTGCCATTGCCAATCGAACCGCTAGTCGTAAACGTCCAGTTTTCTACCATGCGTTGCCAGTAGTCGGCTGTTGTCAAATAGCGTTTCTCGCTGGTTGTGTCACCGTTAACTTTGGCGATATCTGCGGCACAAACTAAACCCGCAATTTCCGCAGCAATGGTGCCGGGAGAATAGCCTGCGTTTTCTTCCCAACGTTCTTGTCCCGTAACTGGCCCATTTTTCACAATATAATCGGCGGCTGGCTTGATGTGCTTAATATAGGTGTCTGCATCAGTGCGACCGAGTTTCCACGCCAAGATAATCGGGAAGGCAGTCTCGTCCATTTGAATGCCATTCCAGTAAGGCGTACCGTCTGCAAAGGCATTCTGAAGAAAATGTCCATCGGGTTGTTGCAAAGTAGTTAGCAACCAATCCAAGGCTTTTTTAGGGGTCGCCGTGTCACCTGCAACCATTAAGGCACTGGCAAATTTATACAAGTCACGAGGCCAAATCAGGTGATAGCCGCCTGACATTTCGATGCCGGATGGAGTGCAGATTGAGTAGTTAGAATTACCCCACGGATTCCCCAAACCTGCAACCATTGCACCTGATGCTTTGTCAGTGGCTGCCTTCAGCGCCATTGCCGCAACGTAATACTGAGTATCTGCGGTGCCGCCAAAGGTATTTAATCCATTGGTGTAGCTGTTCCATTGCGTGTTGTAAGCGGACAGCATCGTAGAGAAATTATCTTTTAGGGTTCCTGCGGCTTCCGATTCAGCGTTTTTGTCACTGTTACCAAAGCCAAGTACCAGGTTAAAAGTGACCGATTTCTGGTTGGCATAAGGACTGAGATCGAACATTGCCATCTGTGCAATGTTGCCATTGGTTGCCTTCTCATAAGTCCAGTTCATCGTATTATCAACTTCACCGCCTTTGAGGTCTTGCCAGCCGTCGCTGCGTCCGACGAATCCAGAAGACATCATGCCTTTTTTAAAACCTAGAGAACTCGCCAATGCCGATGCTTGATTGCTGGTGGGATTTTTAGCAATCAGCATTTGAATATTCTTGTAAGTAGTGCTGTAACCTGTAGTGGCTTTTCCGTTATTGTCAATAGCTGGATGATACAAAGTATGAAGATTAAAATTATCCAGCGTTCCGCTGAGTGCGGTGAATGTTACCTGCTGAATTAAAGTATTGCGATTGGGGTCGGTGAAAATTGTCTTGTCGATTTGATACTTGCCGTTTTTCGCCGTATTAGTAATCTTCCAAGAAAGCGATCGCGTATTATTCAAACTAACCTGGCTGATAGTATCCTGCTTCTCTTCATCAACCCAAGTTTTTGCCGTATCCCCTACTAAAAACTGCCAGTCTACTGTCGCTGCTTTGTCAGTCGAAGGATAAAATATCTGGCTAATGATGCCATCGAAACCCGTGAACCACACTTTTGAAGTTGGGTTTTGGGCAGTACCGAGAAAGGTGAGGGTTGAAGGCGACCAAGTTGGACAAGTGCCGGGATGACCAAAGGCTTCCTGTTGGGTTATTGCACCTAGAAAAGAAACTTTACTTTCTAGGATAAAAGTTGTTAACAAAATGACAATAATGGCACTTGCAAACCAATAAATTCTTTTCAATTAATTCGCCTTAAGAACTGGGTGAAGTTGACTTGATTAGTCGAATATAGCAATCTTATTTGATTGTTTGGCGAACCGCCTTAGCGAAGCCATGCGCGTTAGCGCTTTAGGCGCAGAGGGCGCAGAGAGAAGAGGTATAGAGAGAATTTAGAAGTTAAACAAATATTGATAGGAAATAAATTAAAGGGTGCGGGTTTATTCGCATCGATAGTTTCTGGCGATCGCTCGGAAATCATACCAAGGCGGTAAGCATTCAAAAATGCCCGTCGATAGGATGAAATTGCAAAGAGCAACAGCTAAGAAACTTTATGTTAGTTCACATCATCGCTGATTACGGCTTTGGCGATCTCGCCTTTGCGGAAGTAGTGCAGCGTATCAGGTTCTATCTACCGGATGCTGAGCCAATACTCACCCCCGTGCCTGCTTTTGCCACCCTGGCTGCTGGCTTCTGTATCGCCCAGTTAGGTTTGAATGAAGCCCCGGCCGGAACAATCATTTACCACAACGTTGCGCCCCGCGAAGATGATGAACAGGCGCGTGTCGGGAATGCCGGTGAACGTCTGGCTTTCGCACGCCTCTCGACGGGTGTGCGGGTGATCGGTGTCAATGCTGGCTATGCCTTCTCCTTTGTCCGCGATGTAGCAGAATTGAGCTGGGCTGCTGTTGCTGCGGAAGGTTCGCAGTTTCGTTCTCGTGACTTGTTTCCGCAAGCGGCGGCGGCGATCGCGCTGGGACAACCAGACGCGCTAGGGGATAAGATTGAGCCTTCGGATATCCCCGATGTGCCGTCGAATCGGATTGCCTATATTGACGGGTATGGCAACTTAAAAACGACGATTCAATATGATGCCAGTAATGGCAGCGATCGCGCGAATATCCGTTTGCGGATCGGTGACATCGAGCAAGAAGCGACAATGAGCGATGGCAGCTTTGCCGTTGAACCCGGACAATTAGCCTTCGCACCCGGTAGCAGCGGTTGGAAAAATGCCCAAGGCGAAGAAACACGCTGGATCGAACTGTTCTTACGCGGTGGCAATGCCTGGGAGTCCTTCAAGCGTCCGTCAGTGGGCACGCAGATAGAGATTATCTGACAATTTTTCTGGGGTTGGGCAAATAATCCCATTGAAACCTCTCCCTAGCCCTCTCCTAAAAGGAGAAGGAATCGGAATAAATGTTTTTTATTTTTACGGGCAATAGGGGAGTTGATAGCCCCTCCCCGTAAACGGCTACCGTGTATACACATCTGGGCAAGAAGCTAAAGACCAACCGAGAAACTGGGAATCAATCTGTCGCAGACCCTGAAAAAGAGTGACAATTCCGGGAACCCGTTGGCTTTGATAGCCAGACCAACCGCCTAAACGAGCAATCAACCAAGATGCCCAAGCCAACGTTAGGGGAGGAAAAGGGTTGTGTTGTTTTGGGGTGCGACCATTGAGAGTGGGTGCAAGCTCTGTCAGGCAACGCTGCTGGGCATCACAAAAGACGACTGTTGCTGATTGAGTGAGGTCTTCACGCCCTTGAGTCAACTGAAGCACGCGCATAGCAGGAGACAGTGCCAATACACATAGACGTTGAATGGCTGCTCCAGATTCGAGTTGGGTCGCTTCCAGATTCAAGCCACTTTGTTTGAGAGTGGCAAACAGTTGTTCAATTCTCCAACGCCAACCGTACCACGCAATCACTTGGAGGGCTTGCTCCAGGCACACCACTCGATGTGTCGTCAGCAAGCGCCAATGCACTGGGGCTTGTCCCGGTGGAGGATTAATTTCCACAGCTTCAACGGCATAAAGTACCACTGAGTGGGGGTAATCTGTCCCGTCGAGCCGTCGAGGACGAAGGCATTGCACCTGGCAATACCGGAGTGTCATTAACGCTTCACGAGCAACACGTTTTTTGCGCTCATCTGCCATCACCTGCAACGTATAGGTGCCCGTACACGGCTGTTGGCTCAAGTGAGTAAACAGGGTTTCTCTTGTGCCTACCAACAATCGGTCGCGGCAAGCTCTGATTAGTACGTGTGTCTGGTGGTTGGGAACCGTCACCCATTGTTCATATATATCCGCTTCTCGGTCGCCAATGTAGGTCACGGTTGTTGCACCCCCAAGCTCAAAGCATCGCTGACTTGAGGCGGCGGACTCTAGCCACTTGAGGGATTCTTTTTCCTCAAGTGGCAACTGTTTGTCGCGCCGAGTGTGCTTGTCTGGACGTTCGGCTGGACGACTCCACATTTGGACGCTACTGATACCCAATGGAAACCCACTCGC
>NZ_JAMPJY010000088.1:0-8506 GCF_039961875.1 Trichocoleus sp. ST-U2
GTTTTTTTTTCTTGCTGGCGTTCCCTCGCTGCCTTAGATGCCAGATAACTCAACAAATTCGCAAGGCTGCGCTCCTCCTCTTCCGCCCATTCGGAAAGGATTTGATGGACTTCTTCGCTCAATGTAACTGTTGTTCGTTGCTTGGTCATGAGGTCGTCGCTTAAATCAGGCGTATTTGCCATCAATGATATCCTCATAGCATTTTAAAAAGATTGTATACATCAATTATGTTGCCATCCGTATTCTATGCTAATTTATGTAGTAGAACACTAAAAGTTACCGAAAGCAGTCAAAAGATGCTTATATTTGGCATCTGGTTGTCTTGAGTGCATTTACTTCTTAAACGTAGATGCAGTAAAGCTTTCAACAATCAAAACAAGTGAGGAACATATGCAGACAGCTCCCCAACTTGCACCGCATTCCGCCTCTTCTCCCCCAGTTCTGGCAACGGGATACGACGGCGGCAACGGTAGCGTCAAATTAGTAATTGATAATGCTGAAATCCGCATCCCATCGTATTTCTAGGCATTGCACAGTGAGATTTACGATATTCCAGAGTCGTCTGAAGGTAGTTTGATTGAGTATTTGGCAGGTGATCGCTCTGACCTCATCGGTCAGCGTTGGTTAACAGGCCATCCCGCCTATCAAAACAATCCTCAAGGCTATGCACGGACGGTAGATGACGGGGCTGGAAAAGTTAAATACGGCTTGCAATTGTTCTTGGGTGCGCTGGGTACGTTGCCGCATCGCGCTCGGTGGAATCTCTCGGTCGTAGCAAGCATCCAAGATGCTCAAGCCTTTGGGACAGAACTCAAAGAATCCCTCCAAGGCACAGCATAGTATCTGGGTCAACGGTAAGGGCGTGAGCTGGATTAATTTATCAGCCAGTGCTGTGTTGGAAGAAGGTGCGGGAGCTGTGGTTTCGGCACTAGCATCCAGCACCAATCAACCAAAAACACAGAACATTTTCATTGACCTCGGCAACAGCACGATCATCTCTTCTGTGTTTGGTTCTGGTGGAAAGCTCGTTGCCCGAAAAGTCACATCTGGAGGTGTCGATGCGTTGATTGAAGCGATCGCAAAAAAACACCGACACTCGTCGTCAGCTCATGAAGGAAGGCAATAGACATTTGATTCGAGCTGGCATTGAAAGCGGATCTTTCGAGTACGGGACAACTGGCTGGAACTTGCGCCAAATTTACAACACAGAGTTGAAGCCTTGGGTGTCCTAAATTGGAACGCTACACCCTACTTCTTTCTCCTGCCACTAGCGTTAAACCATGACAGAAAGGGTCATCACTACTCACCAAAAAGCTCCACCAAATGCCCCCCTGGCTGTGGAGCTATTTGCGGGAGTAGGGGGGTTCTCCCTCGGCATGAAAGCGGCTGGGATAGATGTTGCGTTAACGATTGATTCGGACAAACAGACTCTCGCTACCTACGCTCAAAACTTTCCCTCTACGTCCATCCTCTGTGCTGATGTGCAAGAGCTGACGGGACTTGAGATTCGCCGTCTTCTTGAGCTGTCCCATCGCCAACAAGGGTTAGAGTGGGATGGGAAAATTGGTCTAGTCTTTAGAGGGCCTCCCTGTCAGGGTTTATCCAGAATTGGCAAACGGGATGTGGATGACCCCCGCAATCAACTAATTGCCCATTTCTGTCGTCTGGTCGAAGAACTTCAGCCTACTGCTTTTGTTCTGGAAAACGTTCCCGACTTGCTACTGCCCAAATACGCAGGTTTAATCGAACCTTCTGTGCAACAGTTACAACAGGCAGGATACAACACCTGGACTTGGGTTCTAAATGCCTTAGACTACGGAGTCCCTCAAAGTCGAAAACGGGTCTTTGTTGGAGGAATTCTCCACCAATTTTCTCCCCAGTTGCCAACAACAGCATCTCACGCTGTCACTGTAAGGGAGGCGATTAGGGACTTAACATTTTTATCAGAAGAGGCGTTTCCCCAACTCTTCGATACTGATGAATTGCAACTAAACCAGAAGCAACCAACTCTGGAAGCCCAACCTTCCGAGTACATACTTAAGCTCGAACAGGTATTCCCTTCACCACCCACAACTAATCCTCATCTGTTCACAGGCTGTTGTCTCACCCGTCATACACCATCAGTTGTTGAACGATTCAAGGCTACCGCACCGGGAACGAAAGAGCCTAAAAGCCGTTTTTACCGCCTTAAGTGGGACGGAGTTTCCCCAACTTTGAGAGCCGGAACGGGAAGCGACAAGGGACGGCACACCGCGGCCCGTCCGATTCACCCCACCCAGGCCAGAGTAGTCACAGTCCGTGAGGCGGCTCGCCTGTCCTCTTTCCCGGATTGGTTCCGTTTTCACCGGACGATTTGGCGAGGTATGAGACAAGTTGGGAATGCCGTGCCACCCCTGTTGGCGCTGGCGGTGGGGAAAGCCATTTATCAATGTCTGACACAACTAGAGGGTGCAACAGCAATGGAGACAGCGACTTTAACTGGCGTGATCGCCTCTGGCAGTGCGCCGAGCGCGATTGCCAGAGGCACTGCGCTTCGCGCAATCGCAGACATATCGCCCACTCAAAAGCTTACTCCGGGTGAGTATCAACTAGACCCCAGACTCCTCAAACCCCACCCGCGCAACGCTTCTGTCTATGGCGAGGATGAAGGTGTTTCGGACTTGGTGGAATTGATTGGCAACTCCAACTGGCTCAATCCGCTAATAATTACTCCTGATTTCACCATTATTAGCGGTCATCGGCGTTGGAAAGCAGCCCTTGAGTTAGGGTGGTTAAGCATTCCCGTGATTGTTAGGGAGTTCAAGGACGCTCGCGCCGAACTAGAAGCGCTGCTGCTGGGGAATGCTACCAGGGAAAAAACAATTGAGCAGAAAGTGCGGGAAGGCGCTTTATGGAAGGAAATCGAGCAAGAAAGTGCAAAACTTCGACAGGGAACCCGTCGAGACATCCAGGAAAATTTTCCTGGATGTTGCGAGCAGTTTGGGCAATCTCGCGATCGTGTGGCAAAACGTGTGAGCTTAGGTTCGGGGAAAACATACTCCAAAGCAGCTAAAGTGGTTGAGGAGATTGATAAAGCCGTTTCGAGCGGACACCTTGCTCGTGCTAAGGCATTGCGAAGTGTTTTGAATCATCAAAGTGTAGACGGAGCTTACAAGCTGACTCAAAAACCTGTTGCCCAGAGCGACCCGATTTTAGAATTAATTGCTAGTGGAGAGGTTTGCACGAGCAAGCAAGCCCAGTCGTTGCTAAAGAATCGGCAACGGTTAAAAGAGCGATCGCTCCTTTTTCCTCCACAAGACGAGCATGATTTGTCCAACTTGCTTTCACATCATCTCACCCTAAAGCCAGGGGGTCTTGTAGAGATTTACGCACCAAAACTTTCTGACTGGCATCAGCGCCCTGCCCGTATAGAATCGGTGGATGAGAAGCGGTGTAAGGTGTGGAAGCGAAATGTTGAGACGATGGAGATGGAACTACGCAGCTTTCCCCATGCCGATTTGACTCCTCTCCCCTTATCAGAAGTGCCGTCCCTTCTCGAAATCAACTCGCGTATAGAAGCGTTGTACCAAATCGTAGGTCTAGACCCATTTGACCGATACATTTTACAGTCGCTAGAGCGTTGCGTAACTTTGACTCCAACTGAACGGGAATATTTCAACCGAATTGAGTTGAAATATCAGCAAGAACAACAATCAACCCAGAAGGAGGCAGGAAATGAGGAACGGGAAACGGTGAGGAGCGAAGCGTTCCCCGTCCCCTCGTTAAACTCGTCAGTACCTGATGTTACTCTCCGACATGAACACTCAATACCTGTTAGCTCTCCTCATGAATATCGAATCGAAACCTTTGAGTTTCCTCTACCTCCAACGCTCAACGAGATGATTCGCGAAGGTACAGGCGGTTGGCAAGCTTCGGCTAAAGAAAAGCGGGAGTGGACAGAACTAATTGCCTCTTACTGTAAAGGAGCGTATCAGTTTCAAGGAAAAATTTGGCTGGAGTATGTATGGCGAGTCAAGAATTTAGCTCGCGACAATAACAACATTGCCGCTGCGACTAAGTACATTGATGACGGCTTAGTTGAAGCGGGAGTGATAGCGGATGATTCACTCAAATATATCCAATCTCCAGTCTGCCATTGGTACGTTCAAAGTAATCAAGACATGGTTACTGTCAAGATAGCCAACGTGCCGATTTACAACGGAGAGCCATTAACAACAATGGGTGGTTCAAGCGAGTTTCTCACTGCTGTTTCAACCCAAGCGCAATTGTCTACAGCACTGCGGAATGTTCCACCAGCAAGGCTATCTGTCCCAAGTCAAACAGTGGAGAATCCTCAAGAGCTGCTTTTATCAAAATCGAACTCTATATCCTACGCTCCATAAAACTAGATGACCAATCAGGATATGATGAGTGCGATCTGTGCCTAAGCCAATAGTAAGATTTCACCAATAGTTATATACCTTACCCTTACTATGCGATCGCAGATTGGAATCCTGGCATTCCTGATTCTTGTAACCACCGTTGCAGCACCTGTATTGTCCGAGCAAATTGCTTCATTTTCAAGAAATCAGGTCTTGGCTCAAACCACTTCTTCACGCAAAGAAGAGGCAGTCCGACTCAGTGTGCAAAGTCAAATATATTATCAGAACCGTCAATTTAATTTAGCATTGCAGTCTTTTGAACAAGTACTGAAAATTTATCAGGAAATCCAGGACTCTCAAGGTGAGATTAGTACTCTGATTTGGATGGGAGTTATTTACATTGCTAAAGAGGGAAACTATTCTAAAGCAATCGAGTACTATCAGCAGGCATTATTGGTCAATCGAGGCATCCATAATGCCGATAAGCAGAATGAAGCAGAAATACTCAGCTTTCTGGGAGCTGCTTACCTTTACTCAGGAAACTACTCCGAAGCGATTGAGTTTTTTCAGCAGAGATTGGCAATTGCCAAGGAAGCGCACAACCGTTTAGAGGAGGATTCTGCTCTAAACTCACTAGGAGTTGCTTACTATAGGCAGGGTAACTACTCCACAGCGATTGAGTACTATCAACAGGCATCAGCTATCAGTCGGGAAACGGGTGAATATCTTTACCACGAGTCAAACCTGTATAATCTAGGATTTCTTTTCTACAAACAAGGTAATCTTACAGCAGCAGAGAAGACACTCTTTGAGCTAATTAAGGTTCATGAAGATTTCTTAACTTACTCAGGTAATTCACTGTCCATCAGTCTCCAACCCGATCTCACGACAATAGGAGCCTTTGAAAATCAACTTGTATCCTACCGTCTTTTACAACAAGTTTTAATTGCTCAAAATAAACTGAATGTTGCTCTAGAAATTTCTGAACGAGGCCGTGCTAGGGAATTTGTAAGGATATTAACTAATAGATTGAAGGGGCAACTTGCAACCGAAGGCTCTGCTAGCCTACAAGCTTCAATCCTTACCACTCCACCCACCATAAGAAAACTCCAACAAATTGCAAGAGAGCAAAAGGCTACCCTCATAGAATATTCAATTATTTACGACTTCCAGTTGAAGGATGGACATTTTAGGAGTGAACAAGATTCTAAGGATGAACAAGAAACCCACGAATTAGCACTCTACATTTGGATCATCCAGCCTACAGGAGACGTGACATTTCGCCAAGTTGACCTCAGACCTTTGCGGAAGCAGCAAAACACAACTCTAGCAGACCTCGTAACCAGTAGCCGTGAAGCCATTGGTGTTAGGGGTCGTGGTTTAGGAGTAGCTGCCAGAATCGATAAGCCTCAGCAAACCAATCGCTTACAACAACTTCATCAATTACTAATTGAACCCATTACCGACCTACTGCCACAAGACCCCACTTCCCACGTCATTTTCATTCCTCAAGAATCTCTATTTTTGGTACCCTTTGCCGCTTTACAGGACGCAGCAGGCAAATACCTGGTAGAAAAGCACACTATTCTCACTGCACCTGCCATTCAAGTTCTAGATTTAACTCACCAACAACGGCAACGGGTCTCAGGGAAAGATATTTTAGTTGTGGGCAATCCCACTATGCCCCAAATTGGTAACCCACCCCAACAGTTGCCGAGTTTACCAGGTGCACAAAGAGAAGCTGTAGCTATTGCCCAACTCTTCCACACTAAAGCTATTACAGGCAGTCGAGCCACCAAAGCTGCGGTTTTGCCCCTGATGAGTCAAGCTAGGATTGTCCATCTAGCAACACACGGCTTGTTTGATTACTACAGTGATACTGAACTTGAGGGGTTTAATCTTCCAGGGGCTGTTGCTTTAGCCCCTAAAGGTAGTCATAATGGTTTGCTGACGGCGACGGAAATCCTGAAAAAACTTAAGGCGGAATTAGTCGTTCTGAGTGCCTGCGATACGGGTAGAGGAGACATCACAGGAGATGGAGTTATCGGGTTATCTCGTGCCCTGATTACCGCTGGTGCCCCCAGCATTATGGTGTCTCTCTGGTCAGTTCCTGACGCTCCTACAGCGTCTTTGATGACGGAGTTTTATCGCCAGATGCAACAGAAACCGGATAAGGCTCAAGCATTGCGGCAGGCGATGCTGATAACAATGAAACAATATCTTGATCCCAAAGATTGGGCAGCTTTTACCTTAATTGGGGAAGCAGAATAAGCTTGATTGGGTGTTAGGGTTAGTTAGGATGGAGCAGCACATTAGGATTGAACTCGTTTACATACCCAGTATGAAGGTCGATTGACTTGAACAATCTAGGAGACAATGTCAATCTATCATTCAGAATTACGGGGTAATCTTTGCTATGTCCAACAGCATTGGTGATGTTCTTGAACCCGAAGTTAAAGATTTGGGTGGATTTGAGGCTCGGCGCATCTTGCCTCACGCAACTCGGCAGATGGTTGGACCATTCATCTTTTTCGACCATCTCGGCCCAGCTACCTTTGCACCGGGTCAAGGGATAGATGTGCGACCGCATCCGCATATCAATTTAGCAACACTGACTTACTTGTTTGAAGGGGTGCTGCTCCATAGCGATAGTCTCAAGGTTGTTCAAGAAATTCATCCCGGAGCCGTTAACTGGATGACTGCGGGTCGTGGCATTGTTCATTCGGAGCGATCGCCCAATGCTGTTCGGAGTCGCGAAAGACGGCTACATGGCATCCAGACGTGGCTCGCACTTCCAGAGGAACATGAGGAGACCGAACCTTGGTTTCGTCACTACCCAGCGACTGACATCCCCGCTTGGCAAGATGGGGGTGTCGAAATCACACTGATTGCAGGGCAGGCGTATGGTCGCACATCCCCCGTTCAAACGTTCTCGCCGATGATTTACCTCGATGTCCAACTGCCGAGTGGAACCCAGTTCACGCTGCCTCCGGACTATAGTGAACAAGCTGTCTACAGCGTTACAAGCGGTCTGAGCGTAGATGGCAAACCGCTAGAGCCACAACGAATGATCGTTCTGAATCCCAATCAGACTGTGAGCATTAGTGCGAAAGCTGACGCTCGTTGCATTGTGGTAGGTGGCGAACCTGTCGGTGAGCGGCACAAGTGGTGGAATTTTGTTTCTAGCCGCCTTGATCGCATTGAGCAAGCGAAAGCGGACTGGAAGAACGGACGGTTTGAGCGGGTTCCACACGAAACCGAGTTTATCCCGCTGCCTGAAGAACCCCTCTCGCGACCCGAACAACCTCTCTAAGAGACTACCTCAAACTTGTTTTAACGCTGTTCAGCCCTACCTGTTTAAAATTATCTTCCTTAGGTACAGGAGCTTATTCCTATTGAGGCGTGGCGGCAGCTTGTTGCATCCAAAAATCATTCCATCAGCGCTATGCTCGCTTATGCAGTATTGTTTAGCCCCGTGCAGGGAAGGAAGAGGATATGCGAGAACTCTTGGAAACAACGACTGAATACGCGATTCGCTATCTTGAAGGCTTGGATGCTCGTAACGTTGCGCCAACAGAGGAAGCGATCGCTATCTAGTTCGGTGGGACGCATGGTACACACTGTCAAAGAATTGCGAAAATTGAGCTGGCAGCGATCACGGTTTATCTTTTCAAGACTGATCCGACTGCTCTCGAAGGGTGTAATTGCGCTCCTTTCAGGAGCAACGCCGCAAGGTAGGAGCGAAGCTTGCAGAGTGTAAGGTGCGATCTGCGCGATCTGTGGGGTGACTTATGCCTTTGAAACGATAAACCGCATGGAAAAGCCGCAGGTGAGATAGCAAAAGTAGGCTAAAGTCGGGAAAGTCATCGATTCCGACTGGGAGGAAAGTTCTCTGTTAACTCCAATTGACCGTTCTGGGTTGATAGAGCAGAACTTTTGAACCGCTGCCCTGAATGCGATCGCCAGTGGGGAAAGTATAGCAACCGCCAAGATAGTTAGGACGTAGAGTAGAGATCACCTGTGGTCCTGAAATTATTCAAGCTGCTCATGGCAAACCCCTATAGTTATGACCTGCGTCAGAAGGTGATCCAAGCGATCGAGTTAGACGGCATGAAGAAAAGTGAAGCCGCACAGGTGTTCCAAAT
>NZ_JAMPJY010000089.1:0-8008 GCF_039961875.1 Trichocoleus sp. ST-U2
CAATTTCTTGGTGAATTTGGTCTGTGGATTAATTGCCTATTGCCATCAGCCCAAGAAGCCCTCTCTCAATATCAATGCGTTTTTCCTCCCTTCTGCTTAACCCGAACTCAGGTTAATTACTCTTGCCTCATTTCTGACAGTTAGAGGAATTAGAAGGTATTTAATATTTAAATATGGATTGATAAGCGAGACTATTTTATTAAGGAAATAAGTCATGTTTTGGGAATTTTAACAACACCATTTAAGTCATTTCATTCTATGAATGATTGAGGGATTGATTCCATTCGATATCGTTACGTGGCTCTAACGTATCTTATGCGAAAGATGAGTATATTTTTGGTAATGAATATGCTGACGGCGCTCGTCCTTCGACCTCTTAACTTTTTTTGCTATCTCAATTTCATCACTAGATCCGTAGGGAATATCTGTCACTTGTTTTTCTATTATCAGGTCATAGACAATATCTGCACCTTTCTTAATACTTTCTGTTAAGACACCAATACCAACATCTAACTGAGGTTTAACCTCATCACGAGGTATCACTTTTCCAGATGGTGATATGTCCGAGAAAAACTTTCTGACAGAGATGTGTTGTCCTTGGTTAAAACAAGCAGCATATTGAGAGGCGCGGAATTCATGAACAAATGGGCATCGATAGTATTTATATATAAGCGCGGCATATGTAAACTTGGTAAGCACAGCGTCTATATCCTTGATGATTTGTTCGGGAGGAATAGTGTTGTGTTTATGGCAGTTTATATATAAATCCTTAAGTTGATCAATTGTAGGATCGCAGTAAACTCTATGAGATTCATTCTGCTTTCTGTTATTGACCCATTGATTTTGAATCTCTTGCGTGAAAGGTTCCTCAATTTTATCTTTTTTCAAAAAGTAATTTAGGAAAGGGGTACTCACACGATCTAAATACTTCTCTACCTTTACATTCAGCAAAAAAGAGACAAATCTTTGTTGGTTGCCGATTTTTGTTGTTGGTGTGCTGAGTGCCTGCCATACAGACGATAAACCATCGAGAGCGGCAAACCCTACCACGTAGGCTTCAACAGAAAGATTTTGAAAAGGGTTAAACTCTGGAGGAGACAGCTCTAGCATATGTCCTCTTATGACTACCTCACTGTTAATTAACTTTTCACAAAGCAAAGCTCTGTAGTAATAAAACTTTTTAAAACGCTCAGCAAAATCTCTAACTTGGTTACTATCCATAACTAACTATAGTTCCATTAAAACTTTATGTATTATATTGTAGTACAATAGCTTTCTTATTACAACCATCTTTCTTCCACATCGGTAGAAGAAAGCTAGAGATTTTCCTGGATAAACATATTGAAAGCGATCGCCTAACTCAAACAGACCAAGACGCGATCGCTATTTAATTTAAGTTACTCCAACAACCAACCAAACAACTCTCCTACTGTAAGTTGCAGCTTACTAGCAAAAGATGGCACGGGAAGTTGTTGTTCTGGTTCATCAAATACTTCTAAAAGTTGATTTGGAAGATAAACAAATACCGTTTGCTCTTTTGGATCGAGCAACCAACCCATTTGAGTTGCATATTTTAGGCAATGCAGAATATTCTTTGTAACTTTCGTTTGGCTTTGGTCGGGCGATAAGATTTCAATTACCCAATCAGGAGCCGATTGGAAAACGTTAGCAACTTCGCCATTCTCATCGCGGGGAATTCTATCCCAGGTAAATACTGAGACATCAGGGACAATTGAACGTCCGCCAAAAGTACATCGCAGTTCTGAAAAAGCTCTTGCAATACGCTGAGGCTTAACAACTGTGTTGATAACCGTGGGTAGTTCTGTCTGAATTATGCTGTGTTTCCCCTGCGGCATTGGCTTTTGAATAATTTGTCCATCAATGTATTCACTGGCGGGTTTGGTTTCTGGCAGCTTCAGAAACTCTTCCAAGGTTAAGGGTTTAGATGGTGTCCGTACCATTTGCGATCGCCTCCAAAAGAACTCGGACGAGCTTTGTCTATTCTACGGGTCGCATCCAGTGAAGGAAGCCGGAATCAAACAACGATGTCCGGCTAGTAACGAAAGGCGCGAAAAGCCATTAAGAACGGATATGCTACGTGATCGCTTATCTTCCCATAACAGTTTTATTGTTTATACCGAATGGCGGGGTCGCTATTGCTGAGGTGTATATATACTTTTGTGAAATTAAGAAAATAGATTTCTATCTCAGGAGGAGTAAGGATGTACATCGTACAAATTGCCTCTGAATGCGCTCCGGTCATCAAAGCTGGTGGTTTGGGAGATGTCGTTTACGGGCTGAGTCGGGAGTTAGAAAATCAGGGAAATTGCGTCGAGCTGATTTTGCCTAAGTACGATTGCATGCGGTACGACCACATCTGGGGACTTCACGATGCTTACCGCGATTTGTGGGTACCCTGGTATGGCGGTAAAGTCCACTGTTCTGTTTATTGCGGCTGGGTACACGGGCGGCTGTGTTTCTTTATCGAACCCCACTCTGAAGATAATTTCTTCAATCGAGGCTGTTATTACGGGTGTAACGACGACAATATGCGGTTTGCGTTCTTCAGCAAAGCCGCTTTAGAATTTCTCCTCCAAAGCAACAAGCGACCCGATATCATTCATTGCCATGACTGGCAGACCGGCTTAATTCCAGTCATGCTCTTCGAGAATTACAAGTATGAGATGGGTCTTCAACGGGTTTGCTACACCATTCACAATTTCAAACATCAAGGGATGGGCGGTAAAGAGACCCTGTGGGCAACCGGGCTGAATAACGAATCTTACTACTTCACTTACGATCGCCTGCAAGATAACTTCAACCCTTTTGCCTTGAACTTTATGAAAGGGGGGATTGTTTATGCCAACGCTGTGACGACCGTTTCGCCCCATCATGCTTGGGAAGCCCGCTGCACCGAGATCGGCTCTGGTTTAGGTCATACTTTACATCTGCACCAGGATAAATTCACTGGGGTACTCAACGGTATTGATCCTGATTTTTGGAATCCCAACAGCGATCGCTATATACCCGCTCATTACAGCAAAGAGAATCTAGAAGGGAAAGCCGAGACTAAAAAAGCCCTCCGGGAGAGACTTTTGCTCCGCGACGTTGATAAACCCATCGTTGCCTACATCGGTCGCTTAGACGCTCAAAAAGGCGTCCATCTTGTCCATCATGCGATCTACTACGCACTCAACAATGGGGCGCAATTTGTATTGTTGGGTTCGGCAACGGAACCGGGAATCAATACCCATTTCCAGCACGAAAAAGCCTTTTTGAATGAGAATCCTGACGTTCATCTAGAACTTGGCTTTAATGAAGAGTTATCCCACCTGATCTATGCCGGGGCGGATATGATTATTGTCCCTAGCAACTACGAACCCTGCGGACTGACTCAGATGATTGGCTTAAAGTACGGCACGGTGCCAGTCGTGCGGGCAGTTGGTGGACTGGTGAATACTGTGTTTGACCGAGACTACGACCAAACAAAGCCCCCGGAAAAACGGAATGGTTTTGTGTTCGAGCACAGTGATGAGCCTGCGTTTGAATCAGCAATGGAGCGTGCTTTTAAGCTGTGGTACAACCATCCCGAAGAGTTTCGTCAGCTTGTCCTTCAGGGTATGGAGTATGACTATTCCTGGAAAGATCCAGGGGCGGAATATTTGAAGATTTACGACCAGATCCGACACAAATGAAGCGAAATTGCGATCGGTGGAATCTGTAAAGTAAGTCTTTTGTGGTTGTGCCTCGCTTTTGGGGGCACAATCTTACCTAACTTGGGTAGAGACCTTGGGTAGAGACGGCATTCTCTAACAAATTCTGTCAGAACTGCGATCGCGCAACAGAACGCTTGTTGATGGTTGGGGATTGGGCAACGACGAAAGCGATCGCGAAAGATTAATTTCCACGTAAATTTTGGTAACGATAAAAGGCGTAGGTGTCAAACATGGCTCCAGCAACACTACAGGTAAAACCGATTACCAGGAGACCTTCAATGGAACATCCGCTGCCGAAGACGGTAAGAAACTCTAAAATTACCGCTCTGCCGCACTGACTGACTGCTTCAAGGAGGGGAATGTAACCTAGTATGGACAGACTTGCCAACACACTAGCGAACAGCAGAATCGGGGCGGTGAAGCTAAGAAAACTCGTCAAGAGTAGGGAACGGAAATAGTTAGGCAAAATGTTCATGAAACCGTAAGTGCGAATGAACTGCCGAGCGGGGAATTGGGAACGATACTTTCAACTTCTATATACGATAGAAGCGATCGCTGTCACTATCCCGATCTGTCAGAAATCTTAAATAAACCTTAAAAATCTTGTTTAAAGTCCGTAAATATATCTCAGGAATCTCCTAGCGATTCCCCCGCCCGGAGCCAAGAGTGCTGAGCCAGAGCCGTGCAAACAGTACAAAAGAGATTCTTGTAGGTCGTCGCCACTCATCAGCTATGCTTTACAAAGTCGTTGAGTCAGCAGGGTATCCTTGAGCGAGACTCCTTCCAGTTCCAGCTTAGAGTTATGGGGTCAGCGGTTGCTGGCGGCGATTTTGCTGGGTGGGCAGGTGGTCGTTCACCTTCTGACAAAAAAAATCCATCGACGCAACACCCTCGACCAAATGGCGATGGTTGGCCCAGAATCTCTCTTAATTGCGTTGGTAACAGCCGGTTTTGTCGGCATGGTATTCACCATTCAGGTAGCGCGAGAATTTGTCAATTTGGGTGCCGGGAGCGCTGTGGGCGGAGTGCTAGCTCTTTCCTTATGTCGGGAACTTGCTCCCGTCCTGACTGCCGTGATTTTGGCGGGACGAGTCGGTTCGGCGTTTGCCGCTGAAATTGGCACGATGCGCGTCACCGAGCAAATCGACGCCCTCTATATGCTGAAAACCGACCCGATTGATTACCTAGTAATTCCCCGCGCGATCGCCTGCTGCTTAATGCTGCCAGTTTTAACCATTTTGTCTATCCTCACTGGCATGGCAGGGGGATTGCTCATTGCCAGAAATCTCTACGGAATTGCCCCAAATGTATTTTTAGAGTCTGCCCGGAATTTCCTGCAAGTCTGGGATTTGTGTAGTGCCTTAATTAAGGCATTTTTCTTTGGGGCGCTGATTGCCGTAATTGGTTGCAGTTGGGGCTTAACAACCACTGGGGGAGCAAAAGGTGTTGGACAATCGACCACCACAGCAGTCGTCACAGCTTTGCTAGCTATCTTTATTTCTAACTTTTTCTTATCGTGGTTGATGTTTCAGGGAACGGGCAGTGCCGTACTTAAAGGGGTCTGAGGCGGAAAACCTTTAAAATAAATAAAGTTGCAATCCTGAGCTTGAATCTCGAATCAGGATTTGAACTGCCGCCCCACTTCAGCTTGAACGCTAAGAAAGTGGGTAGGTCTAGTACGATAGTTTACAATATCGGGTTTATGCCTGTGACTACTACTACATCTTCTTTACCTTCACAAACTGTTGAACTGGCACCCAGCTACGCAATTCCTTTGGTGTTAGTAGCGGCTTCGATTGGGCTGTTATTCGTTCAACCTTGGGTGAGTTTAGCGATCGCTGCATTTGGTTTGTTCTTGCTGTTTCAGGCGGCAACGATTCGCCTGCAATTCACCGAAACAGCATTAGATGTTTATCGTTCCCAAACCTTAATTCGGCGTTTTCCCTACCAGGAATGGCAAAATTGGCAGATATTCTGGACTCCAGTGCCGATTCTGTTTTACTTCAAAGAAGTTAAAAGCATTCACTTTTTGCCGGTTCTCTTCGATCCCAAAATGCTAAAAACTTGCTTGGAACAACGCTGTCCAAAAGCAAGTGCGTAGGGATACACAGATGCGCGTCCTTACAGATGAGTAGTTAATTGTTAGTTGTTAAGTGTTAATTGTTAGATGAATTCAGACGAACCTCAAACCCAAGAACAAGAACAAGAGCAAGAACAAAAGCAACAGCCAGTTGTTGAAGCATCGGACAATTTAGAAGCGCCAGAAGAGGAAACTGTAACTGCGGATCCAGCCTCAGACAATCTTATAGCATTACAAATTGCCGCTGTTGTGGAGGCATTTGATGATTCAGAAGCGGAAATTGCCGCCGTTGTTGAGGAATCAGATAATTCTGAGGAGCCTGAGGAGCCAGATATAACTGTAGTCGCCGTTGTTGAGGAATCAGATAATGCTGAGGAGCCAAATATAACAGTAGCGATGCAAAATTCCGTCTCTGTTTTAGAGCAACGGGTGGCTGATTTACAACAGCAGGAAGAGGCATTAATTCAGGAAATTGCCGCCCTGCAAGCTTCTCATAATAAAGTTCTGCAAGACCAGATGGCTCAAACCCAAGCGGCGTTAAACCGTCTGGTGCAGGAGTCTTTGAACGATCTGGAACAACGCAGACAAACACTACAAATTTCCGTTGAACAACTGGAACGACGACGGGAACGCATCCGAGAGGAAATGCGAAGAACCTTTGCTGGCACCTCCCAAGAATTAGCCATTCGGGTGCAAGGCTTTAAAGATTATCTGGTCGGTAGCTTACAAGATTTGGTAGTAGCGGCAGAAGAATTGCAACTCCAGAAGGAACCAGAACCCCCCAAGGTAGTTCCAGTCGTGGAAGAGTCGAAGGCTGCATCGCCTGTAAACCCCAAATTTACAGAACAGAGCTTTCAATCAACTGCAAAACAAATTCGCAGTATTTTAGACCAGTACCGGACGCGACCTGACTATTATGGCCCGCCCTGGCAATTGCGTCGTACCTTTGAGCCGGTTCATGCGGAGCGAGTTGCGAACTGGTTTTTCACGCAAGGAGGAAGAGGCGCTTTGCGGACAATGGGCAGTCGCCTGCAAAATATCCTGATTGCTTCTTCCGTCATCTCGGTATTAAGCACGCTGTATGGCGATCGCGTTCGCGCCCTGATCCTTGCCAACTCCCCAGAACGATTGGGAGAATGGCGACGGGGTTTGCAAGACTGTCTGGGCATTTCCCGCTCTGATTTTGGTCCAGAGCAGGGAATCGTTTTGTTTGAATCCCCAGAAGCGGTTGTGCAAAAGGCAGAGCGTCTGGTTAAGGAACGGCAGATGCCGCTGATTATCATTGATGAGACAGAAGATCAGATTAATCTGTCGCTGCTGCAATTTCCTCTGTGGTTAGCTTTTGCACCCGATCCTCAGCAGATGTCCGCTGATATGAGATATTAGCGACAGACGAATTGAGCTACAAGCAAGAGGCGTTAGATGGGTCTACAGCTGGCTTTAAGTGGGGCATTGTTAATCGCAGCCTATCTCTTAGGCTCGATTCCTACGGGTTATTTGGCAGGACGCTGGCTCAAAGGGATTGATATTCGAGAGCAGGGATCTGGTTCTACGGGTGCCACCAATGTTCTCAGAAACCTGGGAAAAGGGCCAGCCATCGCGGTGTTACTGATCGATCTATTTAAAGGAGTCGGCGCGATCGCTTTGGTTTACGCCTTCTATGCCTTCGCGCCAACTTTTGCGCCAACGTCTGTCCTGCCTGTCACCTGGGAATCTTGGTTAGTCGCTGGCACCGGATTCGCTGCCAGCATCGGTCATAGTAAATCTGTCTGGCTGAACTTCACGGGCGGGAAATCAGTTGCCACGAGCCTGGGCGTTTTATTTGCCATGTCCTTACCTGTGGCGTTGGGAACAGCAGCGGTGTTTGGCACAGTTATTGCCTTTTCCCGAATTGTTTCCCTCGGTTCCATTGCGGGTGCGATCGCGGTTTCGGTTTGGATGTTGATTTTCAAACAGCCCTTACCTTATCTAATCTTTGCGATCGCTGGCGGTATCTACGTCATCTGGCGACACCAGAGCAACATTGAGCGTTTACTTGCCGGTACCGAACCCCAAATCGGTCAAAAATTATCAACAGAACCCGAACAAAGTTCCTAACTTAACGTCAGTTCGGGTTAAGCCGAAGGCAGCAAGTTGTGGTCAATGGCAATCGCTGGCTTCTTCGGTTGATGGCAGTAGGCAATCAATCCGCAGAGAATGTTGACAAAGCAGT
>NZ_JAMPJY010000090.1:0-7516 GCF_039961875.1 Trichocoleus sp. ST-U2
TTGGCTGAGCGCTATCGGAATCGACGGCGGCACTTTACGCGCCGAGTGCATCTACTCGCAGGCATCATCAACTTTGAGCTAGCTCTGGTTAGCTGATTCGTGCAAGAGGTCTATTGATCGCGGCGTGACGTGTGCCCTAAACCAGATACTGAAGATGACGCAAGTTGAGTACTCGCCCAGTTGACCCTGTGCTACCGTTAAATTACATTAAATAACGGTTGCCCGATTTAAAATATAGATGCCGAAGATTGTTGACCATGAGCAATATCGCAAAGAGTTGCTCCACAAGTGCTTTGACCTGTTTGCCCAGAAAGGATACGCTTCCATCACAACTCGACAGATTGCTAAAGAGTTGGGCGTATCAACCGGAACACTCTACTACTACTTCCCACGCAAGGAGGATATGTTTGAGCAACTGGTTGAAGAAATGAGTCAAGAGTATCTCCAAATCTTCGCCAGCGAATTAAAAGACGGGCAAACGCTATCGGAGCGATTTGAGGCACTCGCCAACTTCGCAGTTAGGTACGAAGACCGTCTGATTAAAGACATCTGTATGATGGTTGATTTTTGTCAGCAGCAAGGTATCGAGGCAGTTCGCAATAACCCAGCCTTTGAACGAATCAGACAACGGGACAGGCAGGCTTTTGCCGACTTGTTTGGAATTTCAGACCTTGCCCTTGCAGACTTTGTGATGAGTCAACTTATGGGCTTGATGTTAATGCGCTTGGAAGGGAATGACATCCCAATTTTCGAGCAAGTCACACTCCTTGGAAAAATGTTGATTAATTATATAGAAAAATGAAAAACTCAATCATCCTGCAACGGCTAAAGCCTCTTAATCGCTGGACGAGCGCACTTATTGTTTCGGGAATTGCCATCACAAGTGGCTCACTCTACTACAGCATTTCTCAGTTTGGACAAAAGCCTGCCGAACCTGTGGCACCGGCTGCACCCACTATTCAGCCAATCACAGCGTTGGGACGACTAGAACCCGCCTCAGAAGTAGTGCGAGTGGCTGCCCCAGCAACGCTAAATAATGATCGGGTTGCTCAACTGCTGGTTAAACGAGGCGATCGCGTTCAGGTAGGTCAGGAGATTGCGATTCTCGATAGTCGCGAAAGGCTGCAAATGGCTTTACTCGAAGCACAGGAACGAGTTAGGACAGCCCAAGCAAGACTGGCTCAAGTCAAAGCAGGGGCACAATCTGGGGAAATTGCCGCTCAGCAAGCTGAAATTACTCGTCTCGAAGAAGAGTTGCGGGGCGAAATGGCGACTCAAACCGCCATTATTGCTCGGCGGCAATCCGAGGTTAATGTCGCACAGGCAGACTATAACCGCTATCTAGGTTTGTATCGGGAGGGGGCACTCTCGGCATCCAACCTCGACCAACGGCGACTCACGTTGGAAACGGCCCAGGCACAACTTAACGAAGCTAAAGCCAGTCAGAATAGGACGGCTGACACATTGCGTGCCCAGAGCAATCGAGCTAGGGCTACTCTAAACCAGATTGCCGAAGTTCGCCCTGAAGATGTCCGTGTGGCGCAAATGGAGATAAACCAGGCAGTTGCAGCAGTTAAAAGGGCTGAGGCTGAGTTGAAAGAGGCAACCATTCGCGCACCGATCGCAGGGCAGGTTTTGGAAGTTTACACCCAATCCGGCGAGGCGATCGCTGACGAAGGCATTGTTGACTTGGGAAAGACTGACCCAATGGAAGTGGTTGCAGAAATTTACCAGAGCGACATTGCCAAGATTCGCAGCGGTCAATCAGCGATCGTTACGGGTGAGGGGATTTCTGGAGAACTGCGGGGAACGGTTCGCCAAGTTGGGTTGCAAGTCAGCCAGCAAAAAGTCTTCAGCAATCAGCCCGGACAGAACCTCGATCGCCGTGTCGTTGAGGTCAGAATTCGCCTCAATTCAAAGGATAGTCAACAAGTTGCAAGCCTAACTAACTTGCAGGTACAGGTAGCCATTCAACCGGAAATGAGTTTGAACTAAAACATAACGGTCGCCCGATATCTAAAATTTTTGCTTACGTGTCATCAGAGAAACCTACACCAGGAAATTACTACTATGCTTCAAAGCACATATCTGATTCTTTGCATTCTGGGAATTGCTTTACCTTACTCCCAACTCATTCCATTTTTGCTGGAAAACGGACTTGATTTAGAACGTTTTTTTGAGCAACTTTTTATCAATCGAATTTCTGCGTTCTTTGGTATGGATGTCGTAGCCTCATCTCTTGTCCTGTGGATATTTGTGTGGTCTGAAGGTTCACGGCTCAAGATGAAAAACTTGTGGGTTTACATTGCAAGTAATTTATTTGTTGGGGTTTCGTTAGCGCTACCTCTATTTCTACTGCTGCGGCAACGCCAGCTTGAAGAAGCAGCTCACTTAGATCAAATAGTTCAGTCTTAAACACACTCCTGCTTTAACCAATTTCTCAACCCTTGTCTGTTCTCCAACTTTATACTTTCTTGGCTCAAATACTTAACTTATGTTGCGTAAACTACTTCGCAAAACACCTCTGGCATGGTTACAGGTAAAGCGAGAAAAAACCCGCCTCTTTGTTGCCTTAGCTGGAATTGGCTTCGCCGATATCCTGATGTTTTTCCAGCTTGGACTGATGGAGTCTGCCTACGCTTCTGCTACGGGAATGCACTACAGATTGCGGGGCGACTTGTTCTTTCTGAATTCTCTATCTGATAACGTGCAGACCATCAAACCCTTCTCGCGCTCTAGGCTATTTCAAGCAGCAGGTACAGACGGCGTAGCTTCTATCAACTCTCTCTATCTAGGAATCGGAAGATGGCGTAATCCTGCTAATCGAACCTTCTGGCAGGTACAAATCTATGGTTTCAACCCCAGTAAACCAGCAATGGATGTGCCAGATGCTGCACCTGAATTGAATAAACTCAAGATGTTGAATTATGTACTTTATGACCAGGCAGCGCGACCCGATCTGGGTAATGTTGCTAGTCAACTTCAGCAATCTAAACCGCTTCCAGCTCAACTGAATGACTTACAAATTCAAGTCACTGGTGTCTTCACAATGGGAGCCTCATTCTCGGCTGATGGCAATCTGATTGTGAGTGATTCTACGTTTTTGCGTCTGTTTCCAGAGCGCCAAGCAGACGATATCGATGTTGGTTTAATTACGTTGAAACCTGGTGCAGACATCAAGCAAGTGCAAGCCAAGATAAAAGCAAAATTGCCGAATGATGTGCTGGTTCTGACAAAAGAAGAATTTATCCAACGGGAGAGAAACTATTGGAGTCAAGTTAGTCCGATCGGCGTTATCTTTGGCTTCGGAACTATCGTGGGATTTTTGGTGGGAACGGTAATTGTTTATCAGATTCTTTACTCTGATGTTTCCGATCACCTACCCGAATACGCCACGCTCAAAGCAATGGGTTACGGTGATCGCTTCCTAGTTGGAATTTTGCTTCAGGAGGCTTTGATTCTAGCAATTCTTGGTTTTATGCCGGGATTTGCGATTTCACTTGGGCTTTACGGACTAATAGCACAAGCGACGCTACTTCCTGTCAAAATGTCGCTTGAGCGTCTCGTACTCGTGCTGTCTTTGACGCTTGTAATGTGCATTGCATCGGGAGCGATCGCAATGAGGAAATTACAGTCTGCTGACCCAGCTGATATTTTCTAACTTCACACAATTAATAACCTTAACCCTCATATAAAACCCTGATGTAATGGTGAACACGCTTATAGCTCCTCTGGTTGCGATCGCAGCCCTTGACAGCCTCAATCCAACTGCAACGGCAATTCAGGTTTACCTGCTCAGCACTCCAAAACCGATTGCTCGTTCCGTGTTATTTATCCTTGGTGTCTTTTTGGCCTATTGGGCGGCTGGGTTGCTCATCGTTCTTGGTTTTGGCAAGGTAATTACAACCTTGATGAGCAGTGCAGGTTCATTTTTGTCAAACCCAATTATCTATGTCCTCCAATTCATCATTGGCGCTGTGATGCTTGCCGTTGGCTGGACACTAAACACGGCTAAAAAGCCCAAAGCTGTCAAACATCCGAAAAATCTCAAACCGACTTATACGTTTTTACTTGGACTTTGTGTAACTGTCTGGGAATTTCCAACAGCGCTTCCCTATCTAGCAGCACTCGAACGAGTGATTCAAGCAAGACTAGATTTACTCTCCACCATGACTGTTCTGGGTATCTACAATGTGGTTTTTGTTCTGCCCCTGGTTATTTTGCTAGGGATTTATATCGTATTTCAAGAGTCGGCTACTGCTCGGTTGAATGCCATCAACCGCTCAATTAACAAGTTTGCCCCTAAAATTCTGCGCGTCATTTTGATTTGCCTTGGTGCAGTCCTCATCTTTGATTGCGTTGCCTACTTGTTTGGTCATCCTTTTTTGCCTTCATAACTTAAACAATTACCCTATCCCTAACTAAGCCGCTATGCAAACTCTAAAGTCTTCAGATTCTACTCAATTTTCCAACAGTGAACCTGTTATTTCTATTCACCAGCTCAATCACTATTTTGGTGAAGGAGAAATCCGAAAACAAGCGCTACTTGATATCAATCTCGACATCCATTCTGGAGAAATTGTAATTATGACTGGTCCATCGGGTTCTGGTAAAACGACATTACTAACACTAATGGGAGGCTTGCGTTCTGCACAAGAAGGTAGCTTAAAAATCCTGGGGCAAGAAATGAATGGAGCGAGTAAAAACGAGATGAGGTTAGTGCGACAGCAAATTGGCTATATTTTCCAAGCACACAACCTGTTAACTTCCCTTACAGCTAAGCAGAATGTGCGAATGTCTCTAGAGCTACACGATCGCTATCTAAACCAAAATATGGATGAGATAGCAACCGATATTCTCAAGACAGTCGGTTTAGGAAATCGTGTTGATTACTACACCGATAATCTATCTGGAGGGCAAAAGCAACGAGTAGCGATCGCGCGTGCTTTGGTGAGTCATCCGAAAATTGTTCTAGCAGACGAACCTACCGCTGCACTGGATAAAAAATCAGGACGAGATGTGGTAGAAATGATGCAGAAATTGGCAAAGGAACAAGGCTGCACTATTTTGCTAGTGACGCATGATAATCGGATTTTGGATATTGCCGATCGCATTGTTTATATGGAAGATGGTCGCTTGGCCACCAACCCTGATGCTGTTGCACTCGTGGAATAGCGATCGATAAGCGAAAGCGATCGCTATTCACTATCGCTAACCCATCGTACAAATAATTAATCCCGCCTACTTAGATCGTATTGTTGGGCTACTGTAAGTCACGGTACATGATTACACGTTGATCAATGGGCAATCCAGCCTCAGCTTCTTTACGCCTGAGCTGCTGAAAACCAACGGTGAGTTCGACCTCAGCCAAAATCTGAAACCCAAGTTTTGCATAGAACGGTGCGTTCCACTCAATGTCACGAAAGGTCGATAACAAAATCCGGCGATAGTTCTGGCGTTTTGCCCACACACAAACTGCCTCGACAAGTTCACGTCCAATGCCTCTACGTCCATAAGATGGATGTACGTCAATTTGTTGTAGATAAGCGTTTCCATCAACATCCTGCGCGATCGCATACCCTACAGACGTATCAAGATCGTCTACAGCAACCCATACCCGTCCGGCTCGAAACTGTTGGGTTACGAAGTCTAACGAGAGGGGTTCAGCATCAATCACAAAGGCGTAAGGCGTGTCAACAAACAAGGTTGCTGCGGCTCGTTCGATCTGGGCCAGCGTTGCTAAATCCTCAATTCGAGCGGCTCGAACCTTGTAGCCTGGGAAAGGAGTTTTCATAGAATGTCGAAATCCATACCTGATGACAAAACTTTTAATGCGATTTTAGTAAACTCACTTGTGGCTTCGCTGACCAATACGTTTGTCTGGTTTGCGGTCACGTTTTGGGTGTATCTTCAAACCAAATCTGTACTGGCTACATCGGTCATGGCAGGTGTGTATCTCGTGACAGTCGCCATCTCTGGATTTTTCCTCGGCTCTCTGGTTGATCGATATAAAAAGAAAATAGCAATGATGCTTTCAAGCATCTGTTCTCTGTTTTTATACCTACTCGCCTACATCATTTTTATTTCTACAGAGCCATCGGTCTTTACCGATCCTTCAAGCGTCATTCTTTGGGTATTCATTATCCTCGCACTAGTTGGTGCGATTGCTGGAAATTTACGCGCGATCGCGCTTTCAACACTCGTGACGATCTTAATCCCGGATGCAAAACGAGATCGGGCAAACGGTCTGGTTGGTACTGCAAATGGCGTATCATTCCTCGTTGCTTCTATATTTAGCGGTCTGGCAATCGGTTTTCTCGGCGTATTTTGGATGCTGGTTTTTGCGATTGGACTGACCATTCTCGTGATTATCCATTTATGGACAGTATCCATTCCTGAACCGGGAATCATTCATGTTGATGGTCAAACGAACCGTATTGATATTTCCGGAACGATTCAAGCCATACATCTTGTCCCCGGACTTTTCGCACTGATTTTTTTCAATAGCTTCAACAACTTCTTAGGCGGAGTCTTCATGTCCCTAATGGATGCCTATGGCTTGTCTCTCGTTTCGGTACAAGTCTGGGGCGTTTTGTGGGGGTTCTTGAGCTTAGGATTCATCGTTGGCGGGTTAGTTGTCGCCAAGAAAGGCTTAGGAAAAAATCCACTCCGAACGCTCTTTCTGTCCAATATTGTCATGTGGACGATTGCTATTTTCTTTACGATTCAGGCATCTATCGTCCTGCTGACGAGTTGTTTATTTGTTTACTTATGCCTGATTCCGGTTGTGGAAGCTTCAGAACAAACCATCATCCAAGCCGTAATACCTCCTGAACGTCAGGGGCGCGTATTCGGGTTCGCTCAAAGTGTTGAACAAGCAGCATCGCCCCTAACTGCATTTATGGTCGGTCCGCTCGCCCAATTCATCTTCATCCCCTTTATGACCACGGGCGCAGGTGTGGAGCTGCTGGGTAATTGGTTTGGCACCGGAACCGATCGAGGCATTGCGCTTTTATTTACAGTGACTGGAGCGATCGGACTAATCGTCACATTAATAGCGATGCGGTCACGTTCGTATAGAAAATTATCAGCGAATTATCAGAAGCACTAGAAGGATATGGAATTACGAACAGAGTCATTGTTCAATTGATGAACACAAAGTTTTGATCGCTCCCCATAATTTGTCTAATCTGCGCCGAATTTCTTTTTCAATTGGGCAACCAAATTGCAGCAGTAGCAATCCCCACTTTAGTGCTGCAATTCACCGTTTATGAGATACATTTTTAAAGTTAGTACAACGCGCCTGAAACCCATTGATACCGTGTCTTATAACCCATCTTTTTATTTATGTCTCGTGAGACAATTAATAAATAGACTTAATCGGAAATAGAGTAGTTTAGAAGTGAAGGGTTGTTGCTCGAAGACCGAGGTGTTTACGATGTTGAGCTACGGCGCTATCCACAATAAACCTCATGTGTTTCAAAGCTTGACTGGACTCAAAGTAGAAGAATTTGAG
>NZ_JAMPJY010000091.1:0-7013 GCF_039961875.1 Trichocoleus sp. ST-U2
ACGACAATCATCAAGTTAGGAAAGTCTATGCTAGTCATCGGAGAGATGAGTTTCATGGGTGGTACTTTGATTCTCAATCTCTCCCGTTCCTTTGTCTAATTCACATTAGACGTAAATTGTGATTACGTAGGATGAATTTATGCTTCTGCAATAGATTCTTGCCAAACCGGATCGCCAGTCTGGATAGCCAGTCTGGACAAAAGACACAAGAACATTGAGAAAGCCTTTCTGGTTGTCACAAGAGAAAAACATGAAGAATCTTTTCAAAATTGCGCTCGCCCTAGTGATATTTGTGGTGAACCTAGCGATCGCCCAACCTTCTCTGGCAGATCGACCCAAAGTATCCAAAAATCCTGACTATGTTCAGGTGACAAAAACGCTGAACGGTTTATCAGCACTCCAGGAAAGCCAGGATATCCCTCCAGAAGTGCAACAGCGAATTGACGAGTTGACCTTGCAAAAAGCCGCAATCGAGTCGGGTGTCACCTGGGGACAATGCAGCAATCAAACTGGGAACACAATCGGCATCTTTGGCCCCGCCTCTGAAGAATCGAAGACTGGCGATAACAGTCTCTACTTCCTAGCAGACGGTGAGACAACGCCTGAAGGCTGGGATTGCCAGGGAGTTTATCTACCGAGTGGCATTAACGTTGCAGGCATTGAGTCAACACCTGCCACTTATACAATTCTGGATGGTACCCGTTTAATCGCCCGCCGAAATCCTGATACCTCTGCGCTTGAGTTTAACGTTCCACCACTCAAGTCTTCCCAGGAGAATAAGCTGGCGGTTCCTAACGTATCGCAGGAATTTATTGAATCTCGCATTCCTAGTACGTTCACAGCCGTAGAAATTGACGATTAATGAGATGCGTACAAGTGGGTTGACGCAATGATTTAACAAATTGGCTTGCAAGCTCATTGAGTCAACTCACCGTACAAAGAAGGGAAAGTTATTGTTACTCACTCATTAGCATTTTGGAATATGGATTCTTTAATTGGGTCAGTAGATTCGCAGATTGTGTTAGTAGTTGCAGCGATCGCCGTGTCCCTCTTGCTGGTTACGCTGCTGATTAGAATCTTAAAAGCTGGTTTCGGGTTGATTTTGACGATTTTGGTGCTGGTGGTGGGATTGCAGTACGTTTTTGGCATTACCCCCGGACAGTTGTGGGGTGAGATCGGGAATTTGCCCCAAGATGCGATCCAACTGGTGAAAAACCTCGATTGGAATTCTCTGATATCAAGCTTTAATAGCTGAAGGCAGCATTCAATCACTTCTAATTATTCATCTGACAAGAAAGTTTATTTGTTTTTATGAGGCAATCCTCATAAAGTGAAATTAACTTATTCGCCGTAAATCCCCCACGAAGTTGGAAGCGCCACCATACCGCTTGCGGTTGGTGGTGGGTAGTTCACGCATTAAAGGCTCGTGATATTGACGAAGATACCTATGAACCGTCCGATCGCTGGGTAATGCTCTTCAGTTTGGCTGTCTTACTCTTGGGTACAGGTATCATCTACTACGTTTTTACGGCTCCTGTGCAACTGATAGCCGGTGCTATGTTTGAGTAATGTCTTGCTACGGCAATGATTCGCCAAGCGGATAGGAGAGGATGTCCTTTTCGAGTGTCTCTTCAGATTACTAAGCTGTTGTGCATTTAGACTGCGATCAAAGAGCGTCCGGGACGCAGTACCTTGAGACTTAGAAAGCGCCGCCAATCATATCCGGTCATGCAGCAACCTGATTGTTTACTACGTCAACAGATTAGGAACGTTTGTTCAATGGAATCTTACACGGCTTAAGGCGAGTGCCATTTAAGCTAGGGATGATAGTTAGCGATCGCGCTTAACTAAGTATCATTCACCATTGACTAATGACTAATAACTGGCTGCTACTTTTAGTGTGGATAGGAGTTGGGACTGGCTTGCGCTTGCTGAATTTGGCTGGCAAGTCGCCTTGGACGGATGAATTTTCGACGCTGGTTTTCAGCCTAGGCAATAGTTTTCGCGGCGTTCCCCTAGACCAAGCGATCGCACTCGATACTCTCCTGCAACCCCTGCAAGCAAACCCAGCAGCCGGAATCAACGATGTCATTCATCACTTAGTCACTGAAAGCAACCATCCCCCTCTCTACTTTGTGCTAACTCACCTGTGGTTGAAACTATTTCCACCGGATGGGGGATTGGTTTCGCTGTGGGGAGCGCGATCGCTTGCTGCCCTTTTCGGCGTCGCCTCTATCCCTGCAATGTACGCATTCGGCTGGTTTGCGTTTCGTTCTCGGTTGGTAGGGCACCTGGCGGCAGCGATGATGGCGGTTTCGCCCTACGGCATCTTTCTAGCGCAGGAAGCCCGTCATTACACTTTGGCAATTTTGTGGGCGATCGCTTCCCTTTCCTGTCTGGTGGTTTCCGCACGACACCTGCAACGTCAGGCATCTCTGCCCATTTGGCTGGTACTGCTCTGGGTAGGGATTAATACATTAGGAATTTCCAGTCATTATTTTTTCGTTCTAACTTTGGGTGCCCAAGCGCTGGCGTTGATTGTCCTTCTGTGGCAACAAAGACGGACTCAGAAGAATAATTTTAAATTTCCCACTGTCAAGTCCTCAATCCCATTGCTGGCGGTTGCGGCTGGGACGCTGGCGGGGGGATTAGTGTGGGTGCCAGTATTTTTACAGAATAGTTATGGGGGCAAGCTAACCGAATGGATTCAAGGCGATCGCGTCGGTTTGGCATGGCTTAGCCCAATCTTTCAAGCGATCGCGGCTTGGATTACGATGATCGCCCTACTTCCGGTAGAGTCACCCGATTTAGTCGTGGTGATTCTTTCTGGGGCTGTGATGATTGTTTTCTTTCTTTGGGCGCTACCCATCCTCTATCGAAGCTTGAAATTTCAGCGGCAAGAAGCGGGTTTGACAACCCAACTCTTTGAGGGTTTTATTTGGAGTGCGATCGCGCTATTTTTTGTTTTTACCTACATCCTCGGAATTGATTTAACTCGCGGGGCAAGGTATAACTTCGTCTATTTTCCGGCTGTAATTGTTATCGTAGGAGCCAGTCTTGCCGTCTGCTGGAACGCTGTGAAGGTTGAAGAAACTACTTTAAAAGAGTCAAGTCCAGTCAGCATCGATCCCGGCTCAAAAGCCAAAGGTAAAATAAACCCTTTTATTAAAATATCTGGTCAAAAAGCTGTGGCGCTCATTTGGCTCATGGGACTTTTGAGTGGGCTAACAGTCGCCTGCAATTTGGGTTATCAGAAATACTATCGTCCCGATCTCTTAGTGCCAGCGATTATAAAGTTGCAAGATTCCTCATCTTCATCTGGGCAGGTGCCAATTCTAATTGCTACAACTCACAAAACCCATGTACAAAATGGGGAAATGATGGGAATCGCGTGGGAACTCAAACAGCAAGCGGTACAGCCAAGGGAAATCCAATTTCTCCTAGCGCATCAAGACCAAAATCCTCAAACTTCAACAGCGGCGTTGCAAAAAACTTTGGCGACTTTACCGCGCCCTCTAGATGTTTTGCTGGTAAATTTCCACGCACCCATAGAGTTAGGTAAATGTGTTACGAATGCCAATTTCCCTTCAGTGGATGGCTACGAAACCAAACTTTATTACTGTCGAGATCGCTAAAGCTTAACTGCTTTTTTTGACGCTTTCTGGAACGCTCAGCGATGACAAACCCGCGATCGCTCTTAAATTTTGAGAGCGAATTAACTCTGTAAAATTTAAACTAGAGCGACCTTCGATTTTACCGACGGCTTCAATTGCGGATAACAGTTGCTGGGCAGCTTCAGCTTCCGTGTAGCCCCGCCGAATCGCTACCTTAATTGCCGCTTCATCTGCATCCAGTTCAGACTGAGAACTGCGAGTATTTCGCCAAATCTGAGTCGCTGCCAGTCCGCTCAATCCGCTAGCCACGACAACACCCACAGCATCTCCTTGGACAAGCTGCACGATTGCTCCGATTGCTCCAGCCGCCACCACACCTTGATAAAGGTCGGGTTTAAACCACTTGATCCCAGTCAGCCAAGCAACTGTGCGTAAAATCAGCAAATCTCGCTGCGGCTGAGACAAGCGACGCCATAAATCAAAATTGATATAAATCGGTCGATCTTGTGCCCAAGGCAGCGGAAACGGGCTATTAATCACCTGCGGTTGCTCCGGTTTGCTAACCACTTTTGTCAGCATTCGACCAGATGCAGGCATGACATCTAATAAGCGGCGAATTTCAGGCTCTGGATTCATCTTGGATGACTTGGGGCAACTATGGTAAAGACGCGATCGCTCCCCTCTACTCACTGAAAACTATTCTAAGGAATGTGGATGAAATAACTGGTAAAAGTAGGGATATGCCCCTACCCAGGTAGTTGAAATAAACCCACAATCCTCAGTTTTAGGGGGAGGGAGACGGAACGGCTGAAGCCGTAGGCTTGGGTTTAGGAGCTTGCTGAGTGGGCGGAGTGGTAGCTCTAGGCGTCGCCTTGGGTGTTGTTGTCGCTCTGGGTGTCGCCGGAGGTTTTGTGGCGGGGGCTTGCAGCCGAGTTGCGGGTGAGGGCGCTAGGGCTGGGCTAACAGGTGTTGACGTTGGTTCGGGTGAAATCGTTGTAGCCGGTAAGGGCGTTATCGCTGGGTTAACGGGTGTTGACGTTGGTACAGGGGAAACCGTGGCACCGGGAGCAGGAGACACCGTTGGGCTAGCAGCCGGAGCGGTAATAGAAGCAGGAGCGCCCTGTACACCCAAAATACTGGGATCTCCAGTGTCAAATATGCCAGCTAGACAGGCAATCATCATTGTCGCCAGCGTGCCAGCAAATAGCGCTTTCCAACCGAGTTCGGAGATATCTTTGCGCCGTGAGGGAATGAGGGCAATGGTGCCACCGACAAAAATGCCCACCGAAGCCAGATGGGCAAATCCGGAGAGGGCATAACTGACGATTAACACCGTGCGATCGCTTACAGTTCCGGCTTGGGCGGCTTCTGCTAACGCTTGATAGGGAGGAATTGCAGTTTCGAGGAGTCGTCGCCCAATAATCACAGACGCCGTCCAAGATTCGCTAAAAGGGACGCCGGTTAAGATTGTTAGGGGATAAAACAAGACTCCTTGAATATTTGCTAAAGTGACAACTTTAAATAAATCACCCACTGCTCCGGGTAAACCGCCCAACCAACCAAAAAATTGATTAACTAAAGAAACTAAACCCAAGATTAAGATCAGCACAGCAGCGATCGCTACTGCCATCTTCACCCCATCTAAAGAGCCGACAATCGCCGCATCTAAGGGGCTAACTCGCTCGATGGGTTCTCCAGCTACGGTTTCCTGTTTGTACGTTCCTTCCTTCTCGACTTCCTCAAACTCATTTTGCTCAAATTCCTTGGCTGTTTTTTCGCTAGGAATGCCGCCCAGCGTCAGCGGAGTTCCGGTTTCTGGCACTAAAATTTTTGAGATCACAAAACAGGCGGGGATAGCCATAATCGACGCCGATACTAAGTGTCCCAGAATGTTGGGAAAGACAGGTCTGAGGAAACTGACGTAAATTGCTAGGGTTGAAGAGGCAGCCGTACCAAAACAACACGCTAGAATCGCGCACAGTTCCGAACGGGTCATTTTTGGCAGATAAGGCTTAACGACAATCGCCGCCTCAATCCCGACAAAAATATTCGCGGCACCGCTGAGTGCTTCCGCGCCGCTCAGGCGCATCGTCCAATAAAATAATTTGGCAAATAGCTCGGTGATGACTTGAATGACGCCGATGTTGTAGAGGAGCGCCATCAGTCCGGAGAAAAAGATTACTGTTGGTAAGGCGCGAAAAGCAAAAATATAGCCAAGATTGATTGGTGGATCTTGACCGGGGATGGGGACAATATTTCTCCCAAATACAAACCGCGCCCCAGTGTCAGCAGCGACAAACACCGCGTCTAGTAAGGTCGTAAACCGCTCCAGTGCGATTCGCGTGGGGGGAAACTTGAACACCAAAAAAGCCAAGACTAATTGCAACCCGATGCCCCAGATAATGACGCGCCAAGGGATGATTCGCTTGTGTTCGGAAAAGAGCCATGCGATCGCGCATAAACCAAAAAGGCCGAAAAAGGAGATAAGGTTGAGATAAAAAGGATGAGACATGGGCTGAATCCTTATTTCTTGAGAGAGTGCTTCCCAGTTTGCCGTCCCCTACAAATCAGCGCGTTTTTCGGCTTTATCCCCGCCTGGAGAAGGATGACACGGGACACCCAAGACAATACCTGAAAATGAGGCGCTTCAGTACTACTACAGCTTTAAAATAAGCACAGAAGCCTGTATCTTATTCAAACTTAAGAATTCCTAAACACAAGGAAACAACTTAGCTAGAGCAGTCCCAGCTTGAAGAATGCTGCTCTTGGGCAGTTAACTACCCGCAAATTCAATACATGGAAGCTTTTGACTCAGTTCCTCCCAAATGGATCGAATCTGCTACTCACGCCCGCGAGTTTTGCTGTCCTAACTGTCGGGCTTCCTCCAGGGAAGCGCAACAGGTTTGGCTCAACCGGCGATCGCCCGTGATGACGGAAGACTATCGCCGAAAATGGCAGGAGTTTTATCAGTGCCAGTGTGGTTGTGTTTGGTGGGCGTGGAGTAACGATCGCCCTCCCTCTGATTTATTAAAGCGCGAGCCTCCAGCGATTGACGAGTGATGCTTTATAGAAGTAAAGCGCGACTCCCGACGGGATAGCTACTCTACCCTTCGGGAACCCCTTCGAGGAACGAGAACGCTACGCGAACGTTTCACGCATTTCCTCTGGTTGAGCGCCTTAGCGAAGCGAAGCCTCTAGGCTGATCGCACGATTGTGTCAGCCGTAAACAAAAGAGCGATTGCGCTACCGCGCAGCCTTCGGATCGCATATCGGAAATTTAGAAATTACGCTTAATGTGAATTATGAGGAACAAGCACCAGCTTGACGAAAAGTTAACACATCAATGGCAAAGCGCCGTTTGAGTAACAATCGTAAGGTATGACTTGCCAATTTAGCGGC
>NZ_JAMPJY010000092.1:0-6800 GCF_039961875.1 Trichocoleus sp. ST-U2
GCTCCGCTCTCGTTTGCGTAGCTGTAATCCATGCCCAAGCAGTTGGCGCTCCCACTGCGGTTCAAAGCTTTGGCAGAAGTCGTCGACACAGCAAAATAGTTCTTCTAGACTAAGCATGGGGTAATTCAGATGGATGAGAAGTTAGCACTTTCACCCTACCTGTTTTGCCCCTTCCTTATCCCGAACTCAGGTTAACTTATTTCCTAACTTATAGAGATGCTTAGGTGTTGTGATACTAAACGTCATTTCGCATCTTTACTCGTTTTTATGCTGTTATCTCCCTGCGTAACCAAGAGTTAGCCCACCTTTTCACTATCAGCATGGTGCTAACAGCTAGTGCCATGCTAAATAGTAGATTATCCAGCCTAATTGCTCTCTGGGTTCCAATCGCTAATACGGCTTCTAATATTAACGATGGAAATAAAATTCCTCCAAAAAGCAATACGGCATAAAAAATAAGTTTTCCTCTGGCTCTTGCACTAATGAGTGCTAGAAAGAAGCCAATAGGGATAAAAATCAATCCATAATAGAAAATCTTGTAGATTTCTAGATTAATACTATTAGCATCAAAAGGTAATAGCTGAAAAATCATCACCTCCGGAACCAGTTTCAGTGAATAAGGTTGTTTTACCCCATTTATATAAATTGTTAGAATTGACCCTTCATAGGTGAGAAGCAACTGATGATTGTTTGTATCCCCAAAAATATTTGGAACAGCTAGTTGATAGCTTGTTGCATTTTTTCCGGTGACTGGAGTTCGCACCCGAAACACCAAATCCGATCCCCTTTGTCCAAGGGTAAAATTGCGGTTTTCATCATCTGCTGAAAGGGAAATAATTCGAGCAGGGCCAGCCTGCATTGTGTCAGCAGTAGCGACAACGGCACCTATTGTAAACTGAGAAGTTTCAGCAATCTTTTGGGTCATTAAAGCTACAGAGCTTTTTGTCTCTAGCCAATGATTGGAATCGAGAGAAGCACCCCTTTGATCCTGAGTAGTTGGGAAATTGCCTCGCCAAGATAAATCTGGAAGGTGCCCAGTTAAATCGGGGTAACTACCTGTACCTGTCAATTGATAAAAAGCTACTAGGTCTTTTTTGATTGCTGAAAATGGGATTTCTGAGGAAAAGGCGGATTCTGCTTCTTGATCTGAAACTGCTTTATTCGCGACGTATAGCTCTGAAATATATCCTTTCCAAGGTCTATTTCCGGTTGGCTCGTTGCCAAGACTCAGGGGGAAAGTGTGATTCCAATTACTGAGACTTCCAGAATTTTGCCAAAGGAGCGTTGTTAGAAAAATCAATATAATATATCCAATAAAAGCAGTCGTTAACTTTTTGATCGAAAGAAAACTATTACTACTTCTAAGAAGATTTAAAGCTGCTCCTAAGATTTTATCTCCCCCTAAACGAAAGCTTAAAAACCCGATAAAAGCACCTAAAATACTGGCACCAATATCGCCAAAAGAGGAACTTCGAGAAGGAATAAATAGCTGTAAAATTTCAATTGTAAAACTTAAACAAAAAGAAGTTAATAAGATGAAAACAAGTGTCTTTCTCCCTAAGAATCTTTTTTGCTGCATCAAGCAGGAAAAGACGAAACCAAAGGGGGAGAATAATAAAACGTTAGTGATTAAGTCGTAAAAATTTCTTAACTTAAAAAATTCTGAAGTGAGAAAGCGATAATTTATTTTACTAGCATTCTCTTTAAAGGCAAAATCGTAAGGAAAAAGTGTAACGACCAGTATCAGCAAAAGGCTAAAAATAAAGACTTTATTTGCCCATTTTTGCCGCATAAAGGATTTTTAACAAATCATTTTACTTTTGGTAGCCGGAAAAGAGTATTCAGCGATGCCTTAACGACCAAGCTCCTGAGAGCGCCGAGAAGCCGCCACTACTGCCTCAATCAAAGCCGAGCGGAAACCAGCCCTTTCTAACTGGGCAATCCCAGCAATAGTTGTACCTCCAGGGCTAGTCACGCGGTCTTTTAGTTGAGCGGGATGCATTCCCGATTCGTGCAACATCTGGGCAGTCCCCAAGACGGTTTGCAGGGCTAACGAAGACGCGATCGCTCTTGGCAATCCAGCCGCTACCCCACCATCTGCGAGTGCTTCCACCATCAGCGCCACATAAGCGGGACCCGAACCCGAAAGCCCTGTCACCGCATCCATTAAAGATTCTGGCACTTCAACAACCTCTCCCACCGCCTGGAAGATCGCCTTTGCTTGTTCTAGATGCTGCTGGGTGGCGTACTGACCCAGCGCGATCGCACTCATTCCTGCCCCTACCGTCGCCGGAGTATTCGGCATCGCCCGAATTACTGGAGCCTGGGGAAAAGCTGCTTCCAGTTGACTCAAGGAAACACCCGCCATAATCGAAATCACTACTGGCGGCGACGCTTGGGCAGAAAGTTCTTTCTCCAAGTCTGCCGCCACTGCTGCAAACACTTGAGGTTTAATCGCCAGTAACAGCACATCCTTTGCCGCCACCGCCCGATTCTCTGCCGTCACCTGGATGCCGTACTGCTGCGCCAAAAAGTCTCGCCGCTCTCTTTGCGGCTCACTCACCAAGACTTCTTCTGTGGCATAAACCTGTTTTTGCATCAGGCGGGATAATAGAGCTTCTCCCATTACCCCGCCACCAATCATGCCGAATTTAGTAGCCAACCTCGTCCCCCAATCCCTATCAGCATGAAAAGTCAGTTGTCGGCGGTCAGTTGTTTTTAGCCGTTACGACTGAGCCATTGACCGCTAACAAGCGTCTCGACTTAGAAATTTTACTGCGCCATCCGGGTCGGTTCGTTTGACCAAGCTGGGGAAGGAGCAGCGGGACGGGGAATCCGGACTTGTGGTTGAGGCACTTCGTGAACCACGCCAGTCTGGGTACTGACTTGAACACAGCTCGGTGTAAACAGAAAGATACTTTCGCCGATTCGCTCTTGGTGCCCATCGATCGCATAAGTGCCACCGGCAACAAAGTCTACAGCTCGTTGCGCCTGATCTGGGTCCATAATCGTCAGGTTTAACACGACTGACTTCCGCTCGCGCAAAGCTTGAATCGCTTGGGGCATTTCTTCAAAAGAACGTGGCTCCATCACGATCACTTCCGAAATTCCATTCACCGAACCGGGCATCCCAATTACATTATTCATTGTTGTCCCCATTTCTATTTCTCTTGCAACAGGTGTGTTTGTCCGCGCTCGACGGCTCTGGCGACGTTCTTCTTCTGCTGTCGTCGGTTGAGGATGCTGTTCTTGATAGAGATTTTGGTACTCTTCTCCCTCGGCTTCTTCGTACTCGTCATACTCGTATTGAGCTGGCTCATTGAGACCCACGAAATCTCGTAGCTTAGAAAAAATATTATTCACAGTTCACGCTCCATCACGATTTAAGGTTAGACTTTGGGGCTGGGATCGCAGGGCACCCTTGAGGCAGCAGTCCTAGTTTAAGGAAACGACAATAACAATCATATAGTCGTGCTGGCAATATAATATCCGATGCCTCTTCATTACCCCACTCATCTGTTCGGAATAGATGTTGACATTTGTAAGCGGAGTAAGGCTTTTCAGGATGCCCGTTCTCCAAAAAGAATTCGTCCCAAACGTATCATTGTTGCCCCAGATTGCACAGCTAGCGGGTAATCACCTGACATTCCCATTGATAGCTGCTGCATTTGAATATTTGACCAGTTTTGCTGTCTGATTTCATCGGCTAGTTTGCGGGTTCTATCGAAAACTGACAGGATTTCAGAAGCCTTGAGATCGAAAGGCGGGATTGTCATCAAACCTTGAATTTGCAGATTGTAGCACTCATTCAAGGCTGGTAAATCGGCAAGCAGTTGAGGAACTGTCCACCCATACTTGTTGGGATCTGGCAGTAGTTTCACTTGCAGGCAGATGAAGGGCGATCGCGACAGCTCAAGCGCCAGTTCGTTTAATCGTTGGGCTAATTTTAAACTATCTATCGAGTGAATCCACTGAAATTGTTCTAGGGCTTTTCGAGCTTTATTACTTTGAAGGTGTCCAATCAGGTGCCAGGTGATGTCTGGTAAATCTTGCAGTTGCGCTTGTTTAAGTTCAGCTTCAGAGATGCGACTTTCGCCGAAATCCCTTACTCCCGCTGCATAAGCTTCGCGCATGGCTTCAGGGGAAACCTGTTTCGTAACGGCGATGAGGCGGACAGATTCCGGTAGTTGCTGGCGAATTTCAGAAAGGCGTTGGGCGATCGCTCCAGTCATTTGACTTCACTTGAAAATAAACAGGGAAGCAAAAATTAAAAATGCTTGCATTAAAAAGGATTTTTTAATTTTTAATTGCTTGCCCCTATTGAAATGTTCGCTTATGAATAGCCTGAAGTTGGGTGTACTCCTCCATTTGACCGTTGCGACGGAGCATCCGCAAACGGTTTTCCACCATGAGGCGACCATCGCTGCGGGTAATCGGTTCAAACGTGATGCCGGTAGGACTGGTATTCACCAAAAAGAAGAGACGCTGGGCATAAAGGGTCGTAAATAGTTCCTGGCTGTCCTCAAGCAGACACACTCTGTAAAGTAAGCCAAATGTAGGGTGATTTAAATAGGTTTCGCTGCTCATTAACATCCACGCGAAGAATGCCCATCCCTAAGGGAGAGATTGGGAAAAGTCGAAGAGTTTAAGCGGCAGTACGACTCGCGCCAGCCGCTCTCTGTTGAAACCCAAGATGTTTCACTCTAGTTCAAACTATGCAGATGATAGCTTGTATTCGGGCACCTCAGAGAGAATGTTTGGGAATTGGCGACACTTTTCAGGGTGAGCAAACGAGGATGGCGGTGGCTACCGAATAATCGCCATCATGGCTGATGCTTAGCTGCCACTGACAATCTTCCCACCCTGCTGTCTGGGCGGCGGCTGAATGGTGAAGAAATACTTGCGGCGCACCTGTGGGTAAACGTCGAATCTCAATATCGGTGTAGCTGACTCCCCGCCATCCAGTTCCCAGTGCTTTAGCAACGGCTTCTTTTGCCGCCCAGCGCCCTGCTAGCTGGTTGATAGAGAGGCGACTGATATCGTCCTGAGTGTAGCCGCAATCTTGTTGTTCATCAAAAGTATAGACGCGCTGCAAGAAGCGATCGCCAAAGCGTTCAACAGCGGCTTTAATTCGAGGCATATAAACAATATCTGTTCCCAGCCGAATCATTCTGTTGCTAGTTGCTAATAGAAGAGTGGCTCTTCAAAACCCTGTCTGGTAGCCATTCGCCAATGGTATTTGACTGATGACCCAGAACTAATCACTAATAACATTAAAACTTCCCAGGGCTGCTAGCAGAGCTTGAGCTTTGTGTAGAGACTCATGCCATTCTCGTTCTGGATCGCTATCGGCAACGATTCCCGCCCCGACTTGCCCGTAAACCATCGCTGCATCGGCACGCTTGGGATAGAGGAGAGTACGGATCAAGATATTTAAATCTAGGTGCCCGCGCCAATCGAGAAAGCCACAGGAACCGTAGAACAAATTGCGACGCACGGGTTCGAGTTCTTCAATGATTTCCATACAGCGGACTTTCGGACACCCAGTGATAGTACCGCCAGGGAAGAAGGCGCGAATTAGGTCAACCGCGTCGTAGTTTGGGCGAATTTTACCGATAACGTTGCTTACGAGGTGCATGACATGGCTGTAGCGCTCAATTGTGAAAAGTTCGTTGACTTCTACAGAACCCCACTCGCACACACGCCCCAAGTCGTTTCGCTCTAAATCCACCAGCATAATGTGTTCGGCTCTTTCTTTGGCATTGGCAATCAAGTCTTGCGCCAAATGCTCGTCGAGGGCGGGTGTAGTGCCGCGCGATCGCGTTCCCGCAATCGGTCGCGTTTGCGCTTGTCGATCGTGCATCTGAACCAATCGTTCTGGAGAACAGCTGATGAGTGCCCCCCACGGAGTCTGCCAATAGCTAGCAAAGGGAGAAGGATTAATTTGGTGTAACGCTTGATAAATTGACCAAGGACTGGCGGTTACGCGGCTTTCAAAGCGTAGGGAAAGATTTGCCTGAAAGATATCTCCGGCTCGGATATACTTTTTCGCTTGCCGCACCGCATCTTCGTAATCAGTTTGGGGCGTCCAAAAATGGAAATGAGGGGATTTCGGATTTAGGATTGAAGATGCTGGCTCCTCTGCTATCCCGCACTGCGTTCGGCTTTCCAGCAGGTTTTGCAAGAAATCGAGTTCAGCTTCATCGCTAGCGGCTAGCCATAGGGTTTGTTCCCAGTGATCGAGGACAGCAAAGGATGCTGGTTCATACCAATAAGCAACCGGGAATGGTAGGGGGTCAGAATTTAAATTGGGTAGCTGCTCGATCTCCCAAGCGAGGTCATAACCCAGCCATCCCAGCCAGCCGCCAGTGAAAGGTAGTGACGGCTGTAGAGATTCATCCCTGAAGGCAGAACGTTGCCGCAAGCGGCGTAGGAAGGGGAGGATCTCGCCAACGGGTGGAGTCCACACTGCTTGCACGCCATCTATAAAGCGCGGCGCACCGGCACAAATTGAATATCTGGCGATCGCGTTCTTGGCTTCAGGTGAGTGTTGAAGGAGCGGATTATAGGGACTTTCGAGTAGGGTAGCAATTTTACCAGCGTCCAGAAACAGGGCGGCGAATACTTCTGAGCCAGTTCGATGTTGTAGAGGAAGCGATCGCCAGAACCAAGGTTTCATATTAATTTACGTCTAATGTGAATTAGACAAAGGAACGGGAGAGATTGAGAATCAAAGTACCACCCATGAAACTCATCTCTCCGATGACTAGCATAGACTTTCCTAACTTGATGATTGTCGT
>NZ_JAMPJY010000093.1:0-6792 GCF_039961875.1 Trichocoleus sp. ST-U2
CGCCCGTCTGAAGGCGCTCGGATTGAGGACTTTCAACTGTTGGTAGAGCATGAGCAGATTCAGTAACGCTTACCTACTTTTGGCTCATTTTCTTGATTCATGCAAGAGGTCTAATCATCTGCTGCGAACGATCGCATGGCTGATTTCGTTTCGGTTGTCTTGGCGGATACGGAAGATACATGGGGGAATCTGTTTCGCCAAAACGGAGAAAACTATGTCGAGCCGAAGTTAGTTCTCTTCTCAAATTCGGTACAGTCGGCTTGTGGTTCTGCAAGTTCTGCCGTTGGGCCGTTTTATTGCCCCGCCGATCAAAAAGTCTACATTGACTTAAGTTTCTATCAGGATTTGAAGTATAAGCTCAACGCACCTGGAGACTTTGCCCAAGCGTATGTAATTGCTCACGAGGTTGGGCATCATGTGCAGAACTTAATGGGAATTTCTAGTAAAGTTCGTACATTACAGCGTCAAGCTAGTCGCGCAGAGGCGAATCAACTTTCAGTCAGGTTGGAGTTACAAGCAGACTGTTTTGCTGGCATCTGGGCGCATCATGCCAATCGTTCCCGGCAAATTCTGGAGGAAGGCGACGTTGAAGAGGCGCTGAATGCTGCTAGCAGTATTGGCGACGATCGCTTGCAGAGTCAGTCCAAAGGGCATGTTGTCCCGGATTCTTTTACTCACGGTAGTTCAGCACAGCGAGTCCGCTGGTTCAAGCGGGGGATTCAGACAGGGGAACCTGTACAATGCAACACCTTTGCAGCAGCAAATCCCTAACAAAATAGGGTGTTGGAATTTTAGTAGCAAGCAATCGCAATCTCCAAAGCGCGATCGCTTTTTTATTCATGGTTGCGATCGCGCTTTGGAGCTTATCGATGGCAAAGACGATAAAATTCTGTCATAGCGGCAACGATACCGAACTCAAGGTGATGACAACAGCGATTCCTTCATCCCTTACCCTCGAAGAATTCCTAAAACTGCCAGAAACTAAACCTGCCAGTGAATTTATTGGCGGTCGAATTCACCAAAAACCGATGCCTCAAGGCAAACACTCTCGCCTACAACTTAAATTTTGTGATGCTGTCAATGCAGTTGCAGAAACTCCACGAATTGCCTTAGCGTTTCCAGAATTACGCTGTACAGTTGGTTGGCACTCGATTGTTCCAGATGCTTCTGTAGTCCTTTGGGAACGAATTCCTTTTGAAGCGGATGGCGAAGTACCGAATGCTTTTGAAATTTACCCGGATTGGACGATAGAAATTCTCTCACCCGAACAGAGAGCTACTAAAGTCATTAGTAACATTTTGCACTGCCTTAAATATGGCACTCAGTTAGGATGGTTAATCGATCCAGATGAGCGGTTAATTTTGGCATTTATTCCAGGACAGGAACCTGTCGAGTTAGCAGGAAGCGATCGCCTACCAATCCCAAAATTCCTCGCTTTGGATTTAACCGTTGATCGAGTCTTTGGATGGCTTAGAGTTGGTTGATTGGTACTGAACTCTGCATCATACTCAATTGACACTATACATAAGCGCGATCGCTTCTAGCTTCCGATTGCGATCACAATGGGGTGATGCTGAAACGAACAGCTACCATAATATTGAAGAGCTATGCGCCGTCTACTTTGAAAGATTAGGTTCCACAACATTTGGGAAATTTTGAAAATTGCGCCGCACCCAGTCCATACCCACTTCATTATTGAGTTTAATTTTCTGAGGCGTATTCGGATAAATTTTACCCAAAATATCAGCATCTTGATCAACTACCACCTTGCCAAACTTGAGATATGTCCTGCCAAATAGCTTAAAGGCAAGGTGCTTAGCTTGACCAAATAGCAAAATGTAAGTCCTTGTGCGGTTCTCGGCTTCTGGGATAAAGATGTGACACTGGACTACTTTACCTAATGGCATTTCACCATGAAAAATCACCAGAGATGGGAAGTAGTTTTCCAGGTGGGCTTTGATGCTTGTCGGGAGTAGGAATAAATCGAGTTTTCTCAGCTTTTCTGCCAAGCTGTAAGGGGCGGTGGGCATATCATAAAACGCATGGGAATGATACCCATTGTCAATGAATTGATGAAATTCCACATTGGTAACTCGGAATAATTCCTGGTGAGTACCGTTTTGGTGATTATAGTCGTGCATATTCAGCAACATAGTCAGCAAATCGGTCTCTACACTTGTATCTGCGGTATGCCCGACAAAGTAGTAGGTATCTGCAATGTCATTCAGGACTGCGGGAATCGGCACTTTTGGCTCGTATCCGCCGTAAGACCAGATGAAATCTCCTTGAATTGTTAACTCTAACGGTTTCAGTTGAGGCAACGTTTTCTTTTCCGTTCCCGGCAAAACGGTGCATCCTTCTGAATCAAACGGCAAGGCATGAAACGGGCAGACGACAGTACTCGTACCATCCGTGTGTGCTTCGCACCATCCTTCTGACAACATTGCTCCCATGTGAGGACAGGCATTGGGCAGGGCATGGATTCTTCCAGCAGCGTCTTTCCACATCACATAATCATTACCATACAGAGAAATCTTCCGAGGTTGGTTCACTACCAACATCGACTTGTGCGCCAACAACCAAGGCGCACCGAAAAGCATAGACTGCATAATGTTCTCCGGTAGAGATAAAATTGTGAATAATCCGTCGTGTTTTCAGAATATGACAGAATATTCACATTCGTCAAGAAGTCTGCGCCGTCAACCCAAACAGCAGCGAGGTAAAGAACGGGTCGAAAAAATCTTGGATGCAGCAGCGGCAGTGTTTGACGAAGTGGGCTATGAAGCGGCAACCACCCATCTGATTGCAGCCAAAGCGGGGACGGCAATTGGGTCTTTGTATCAGTTTTTTCCCGATAAAGCTGCCATTTTTAAGGCGATGGAATTACGCCATACCGAGCGGGTTAAGGCCTTGTGGTCAAGCGCAGATACACCAGAGATGGTTCGATTACCACTCCGACAGATGATCAAGGGATTGGTCAGCGCGATCGCACAGATGTTTGAACAACCTGTGTCACGGGTGGTGTTTGTGCAGTTTTTTATATCCCGCGAGATTTTCCAGTCGATCGATGAAAGCATGACCCAGGAAGCAATTGACTTCATGGCTGGTCTCTTAAAGCAAAGAAATTCGGCATTGAGTAAAGCGCAATGTAATCTACTGGCAGAGGTTTGCGTCCACAGCAGTAATGCTGTTCTTCTGTCGGCACTTCGCAACCCAGATCAACAGCATCGTCAACAGTTGGTGCAGCAGATTGAGGACTTGTTGGTGTCATATTTAGAGCCGTATGTAGGGGACGGTCGGCTGGGCGGTGTAATGAAAGTAATGAAGTGTCTGCATTGTCAATCGGAGCAGCTATCTAAAAACGGGTATCGAAGGGGGAAGCAGTGCTATCGCTGTAAGGAATGTGGGAAACAGTTTGTGGAGAATTCTCAGCGTTTCTGACCCCCGTTCGCTAGCAGTATCAATCGCCCTGACTTCACACCCAAAAAAAGCGATCGCTTTCTTTATTCATGGTTGCGAATCGCCACCAATCCCAAAATTCCTCACCGTTGATCCGGTCTTTGGATGGCTTAGGGTAGGCTGATGAGCGATGAATGCATCAGTATGGGCGATCGCACTAACAGACACCTACCATAAAAAGCAACCTACGGCAAAATAAGAGGAAGGTTAACACAGTCGCGGCTATGTCTAAAAGCAAAAAGCACAATCTCAAATGGCTCAAAGAAACCTTAGAGCTAAAAGAAGACCATAACTGGAAATCAAAGCCAGGAACTCGGATCTTCGTAGCAGGACGAGGAGCCTTGCGCTTCGATGTCCCTGAGGATTGGCATTTTGAACCGGATGAGAAGTCATTCCGGTTTTTAGACAAAAAGCCACCCAACGATGATGCTCGCTTAGAAGCTTCCTTTAATTTACTGCCGCCTGGAAACTGGAAAGATTTTCCCTTGGTTCCGTTATTAAAGAAGGTAGTTAAAGATGATGAACGTCAGCCGATCGAGCGAGGGGAAATTATTCAACTCAAGCGTCAAACTGCCCGCATTGTTTGGACTCAGTTCAAATTTATTGACCCAGAAGAACACCGCGAAGCTTATTCCCGAACCTGTATTGGGCTAGGTTCTGGTGTTCAGTGTCTGATTACTTTTGACTACTGGGTGGACGATGCAGATCGCCTAATTCCTGTCTGGGATACGGTTATGGATTCGTTAGTTCTAGGGCTTTATATCCGCGATCCTCGAACCGGACTGGCATTACCCGACTAGAGGTTGGGGGATCTAAATTCTCAAACTGTGATGGCAAGAAAAGTTTGCGATCGCTTTGTTCATTCCGAAGAGCGATCGCGCTGGTGCCTACGTGCAGCTAAAACCAACCTACAGCAGCTATCTATTAGGCTGTAGTCTGGGTGTGTACGACATTGTACAGATGAAATTCGTTTCGGGCTAAACCTTCCCAATACGGTTGCTCTGGGTTGAAACCCGGTTGCTTGAGAATTGCTTCAAACGCTTCCTTGCTTTCCCATTGACCGTAGTTAAACATCCGAGTACCATCAAGACTTCGATGAAAGGTAGCTGAGAGTAACCCCGGTGAGTTGCTCATTGCACGTTCTAATTCAGCAGAAGTGCGTCTAACCATCTCAGGTTGATTAACTGGCATCATGCGAAATTCAGCAAGGTGCGTCACTCGTTCGCCTTCAGCAATTTCAACTTCTGCCGATAGAGAGCGACTGGCAGTTACTTCCAGTAAGAGTGAATCAGGTGGGAAGAACTCACTGAACACGGTTGGACGAGACAAGCTGCGATGATCAAATTTGGGCTTCCACTGGCTATAAGTAAAAACTCGTACCCTATCTAAACTACGATGGACACTGGCTGATAAGAAGTAAGGATTGTCAATCCAGGATTTGATTTGCTCTTGCACAACTGCCTCAATCAAGGCTGACTGATGGCGTTCTGCAACAGCATACAGGTCTAGCCCAACGAGCGCCGTATTACCTCGGTCAATCTGCACCATAGTTTTATGCTCCTAAACCAGTCAGTACATCATGATTGTCCTTCACAGGTATGAGTTAGTTGATGAGAGTGAAGACCACCTCGTGAAGCGACATTTGAAACTCATTGTTGGCAAGTGAGCGCATCACCATGAGAGGCTCAGCCATCGGAGGATTCGCGTTCATCTTGGCATACAATTCTTGGGAACTCCACAGCCCATAATTGATTGCGCGGGCACCATCAAGACTTCGATGAAAGTGTGTTGTAATTAATCCAGCTTGTCCTGAGATTTGCTGTATCGCTTCTGCAGTAGCTTCTAAAAAGCGAGGTTGATTAGCAGGATCTTTCAATCTAAACATACCGAAGTTGATGAGTTCCGGCATGTTCGCTGTGATTTGCATTTGACTGTCTGCTGGCTCACTCATAAAAATGTCATAAAGATGGGAGTCTGGAGCAAAGAAGCCAGTAATCTTAGTCGCTAGAGCGATATCGCGGTTATTGATATAGGCTTCATAACTAGCTTGATTTTGCCACTGTACATAATTGACAACACGCAATCCATCTAAGCTGCGATGAATTGCATTTGCAATGTATCCAGGTTGCTGTTTAAGGATATCGTGAGTGTAGGCTATCAAACTATCTATCAATAACCATTGTTGGTCAGGCTGGGTAACAAAAATATCTAGTTCTGCCAGAACTGGGTTGTCCTTGAATACGGTAAGCATTTAGATGATTCCTCTGTGCTGATTATGTGCTGATTGGTCAGACCAAAACGCAGCGAATTGCCCAACTGATAATACAGAGTCTGCTTACTGGCGTATAGTCGATTTTTGCAGCTTTAGAAGATTCTTGCTATTTCTTAAGAAATTGTTTCGGTGTAACTCCAGTAAGGCGCTTAAAGTGTCTGCCAAATTGGCTCTGACTGGCAAAACCAACTTTCAAGGCAATATTTGCAATACTCTGCTGCTCCTGCATCATTAATTCCTGAGCGCGTTCGATACGGCGTTTAATCACATATTGGTAGGGAGAGTAACCTGTAGACTGCTTAAACAGTCGGGCAAAGTGATACTGACTCATACCGAGTTCGGTGGCAATCGCCTCTAAGGACACATCTTCTGCTAGATGAGCTTGGATATAGTCGATCGCCTGTTGCAATTTATGATTAGGTAAACGACCAGAGCAAGCCTGTATTTCTCGCCTTCGAGTTGAGTAATGCCGTAATAGATGAACGGTTAAGGCATTTGCCATCGACTCCGCATAAAGACGATCGCTTAACCCATCTATTTCTAGTTCTGCTTTGAGTGCCAAACCAATTTGCTGAATCAGAGGATCGCAAATCTTAGGCTGTGGCACAATTTGGATATGGTTTGCATCGACCGATTCGTACACGGCAGAGGCAAACAGCTTCGGTTCAAGGCGAAGTAACAAGAATTCTGCATCAGTATCCCAAAACAGTTTGCGATGCAGATAAGGAGGCGTAATCATAATGTCGCCTTCAGCCAGAAGATCGCTACTGCGTCGCCCGTCTATTGTCCGTTCTAACTGAATGGGTTGACCAAGATGAATACTGAGGAGGTAATTCGGGAGGCAACACTCAGACTCCCTATTAGCAGGTTGATGATGGTGTTCAACCTGAAGAATATCTGAGACAATGTCTTGACTTCGCAAAATTGGCGATCGCGGCACAACCTGTAAGAGCTGATTTATAAAGTAAATCTGAAGACAGGGAGTGGATAGCAATGCCGCCAATACCATAAGTGGATGTTGCCTAAAACTGCGGCTATGACTAGAAAAGCCTATAAAAGCG
>NZ_JAMPJY010000094.1:0-6429 GCF_039961875.1 Trichocoleus sp. ST-U2
TTGTGGATTGCACAACTTCCGTCTCAGCTATCGCTAGCTGGTGACAGCTTAGGGTGAAAGGAATAGAAACGATCCCACTTTTCTCTACAACCTCTTATTTCCGATTAAGTTTATTTTCTTCTTGCCTGCCTATTGCTCCCAGATGAACCCCATCGAAGGACAGTGGCATCAACTCAAAGCCCATGAAATTTCAGGACGAATGTTCGACAATGAATATGATTTAGCCCTTGCTGTAATCGACGGCATGGAATCACGGAGTGAACAAGGGGGATATACGTTAGAGCGTTTTAGGTTTAAATCATCCTAGCTACTTATTCGCCCTTTATAAAGCTTCTTTAGGCTTTGTTTGGACTTAAATTTTGTTTAAGTCCCGCTAAAGCATCTCACTCCTTGCTAAGCGCCCCTAAAGGATTCGTGAAAGTGCGAAAAATCAGTAGGGACACGGCATTGTCCCTAACCTTGGTGGCGGCAACGTCGGAACCGCAATATATTCCACTCATCTGAAAAACGTTATAGAAAACGCTTACATGAATCTTGTTAGCTGCACGCGGTAGCGTTCCTTTTTAGTGACAGCAATTTCCCCAACCTCTAACCGTCCTTTGCCGCGAATCACAATTAAGTCTCCAGACTTCAGAAGATGACTTGGCTGAGTGACTTCTTTCCAGTTCAATCGCACATCACCGCCGTCAATAAAATCAACCATTTTGCTGCGAGACATCCCAAAGCCAGCGGAAGCGATCGCATCCAGCCTCAAAGAAGCCTCAACTGTTGTTAATTCTTTCTTTTTCGGTTCCCGAATTTTTAACTCGCTTAACTCAATTTGCCGAGTTTTTACCGGGACAGAACGCACCTGATTGAGATGCATTCCCAAAAACTCCACCATTTCTGGAACAACAATCGCCTGCGCTCCTTGCTCTCCCAGCACAATCACGTCGCCAGTCTTTTCGCGTACAATTCCACAACCCAACATTGCGCCGAGGAAGTCTCGGTGGGTGGCTTGGTCGAACAAGAAATTACCGGCAATATCGATAGCAGCAATCGAAACTTGTGAGGCATCGAGGGGTAATTCTGCACGCGCGATCGCTATCCGTTGTCGTTCAGCTTGCGGATAACCTCCCCAAGCAACCAGTTGGACTTCTGTTAACCGATTAAACGCTTGCTGGATTTCAGCCAGTTCTGGAGGAGACAGAAAATCCGTAAAGACTACTTCCCACGTTTTAATCGCTTGATCGGCTTGGTCGATAACACGAGCGACAGTCTCTCGATTTTCGACTCCTTTGAGGAGTTCTTCCCTTGGCAACATACAGCAGACGCTAGATTGAGGTGAAACTTTCTTGATTCTATCGTTGGGAGCGGAACCTGACGGACAATGCGAGGAGTGCGATCGTTTTCGCGGATGCTGCTTTTAGCGGCTCCTCGCGCTTGGTTAAACTGAATCATTCCCCTTTACCCAAACCGATTCCCGACCTCCTTCCACGACCACCCGTCGTTTCTCACTAAGGCGAGAAGCAAACGTCGTCGTCTCGTCAAGTTGCTGACTTCTAATGCAAAGGCTTCATCGCTAACAGTGGGAATTCCATTCGCACGTAACTCATCGAGAACTGCCAGGGGTGGCACGTCTGAGGCTGGCTTAATGTAAGCAGAAGTCAGGGTTTCTAGAAAGACTGACAGGGTTTGCCGCACTGGGTATAGCGCCACCGCATCGGGTCGATGTTCCGGCTTAATTCCAGATTCGAGCAAGGTCAGCGCCTCGTCCAAGACAGCTATGTTAACTTCCGCCGCTGTCTCCCGCTTGGTGCTATGAAAGTAATGAAGTACCGGATAAGCGAAATGACTTTGCCCGTATAAGGCTAGCATGGGCGCGATCGCTACTAAGTGCTGAGACAGCATCCCAAAATCTTTGCCATTCCAAGCTTTAGTTACGATTTCGGTAGGAGTATAGCCAAGACAGGAAATGTAGGTTGCCAACTGTCGCTTCTGAGTCCCGGCTGACACCACAGAAAGCAGATAGGTAATCGACAGAGTAATCAGGAAAAACCCATTCGCTGCTGCTGCGGCTGTCGCCAGTTGCCAAATTTTTCCTTGGGGTTGGTAGTCTCCGAGACCGAGGGTAACTAACGTATAACCTGTAAAGTAAATTTTCTCTCAGATGTCAGCAGGCTGCTTTGTATCCGCAGAAACCAAAGAGCGATCGCTGGCGCTAAAAATTAAGACCCATCCTGCCCAAGTAGCCAAAATCCACAGCAGCGTAGAAATGCCAATGGTGCTGTAGCCTGCAACGGAAAGCATCTGATGAGAGGGAGAGGAGCGATGTCGATGGAGAAGCAATTTCCACAAGCAATTGGACAATCTAGATGTAATCGGCCCCCCACCACCGCCGACGGCGATCGTTGTCCAAAGCACATCAACTACGATCGAGCCGACGAGCGCAACTCCCAAACAAGTTGGCAATATTTGCATCTAAACCCCCTTCCAGTGACTTGCGCTCAGGCTGGTAGTTAAAGTAACAATGTTGTGTTTGTTACATCCTCTGCCCGTGGATGGAAGACCCAGCCAGCTCGAAAGGTTGGAAGGTGCTTATTTTCTAGACTCCCTCTGAGTCAACGTAGCCTTGGATATTTTCGGGTTCAAACTGACGGAGAATCCGAGTCGCTTGGCGGATGATCGTTTCGGAAGCTTTGACGACAATCAGATACTTACCGGCATTGAGGCGGTTGCGGTAAGGCAAGGCATCACCACTTCCCAGCGCCAAGCCTACTCCTCCCCCCACAAACACGCTACCCATCGCACCGGAGGCGGCACCTAAAAGTCCAGCAATCAGGTAATTGCCGATTGGACCCGCCCAGGCAAAGGTGTCTAAACCCGTAGTGATATTGAAAGCTATTCCAGCGAAAAATCCAAAGGGGATGAGCCAATAAGCCATCAGCTTTGATTGCTTTTTAGCTTGCTCGTTGGGGTCAATTAAGCCAAATTCATCCGCGCTTTTGTATCCTCTGCCCAAAATACTAACTTTATTCATCGGTAAGCCTTCTTTCTCTAAAGCGGAATAGGCGGCTTCTGCCTGGATGCGGTCTGCCAGTACGGCAACGAGATAATTCATGGTGATTCGTAAAATGCTGAGATAGCCTTAGTTAAAGCCTAGCAGTGCAAGGGACAGCAAATCTTCTACCGTAATTAGGATGCACTTGCGCGAGAAGTCGCTAGGAGCGGTATATGCGAAAGCGATCGCATTTGTGCGATGGGTAGCTGATATCTTTGGCTGTGTTTTGTTTCGTTCCGCCATCGGCAAGAAGCACTTCGCCCACGCGAATGAAAGTTAAAAACTTTCAGCCAACCAGCCGTACAAAGACACCTGATACAGTTAAAATGACCTTCTGCCTGTATTGTTCGTGGTGGAGAGTGATTAGACGCGATGTCTAAGCCAGCTCCCATCAGGCAAGCTTGCTCCCAAGGTTTTACCGGCACGCGATCGCGTAACGCAAGGGAGCTATCCTGGCGAAGTGGATGCAACGCAACGCGCGACTTGCGGTTTTGACCTTTTAGGGGTCGTGCGTGCGTGTCGTAATGGAATTTTTATTTAGACTCACCTGCCCATCATGTCCAAGGTTCTTGTTTCCGATCCCATAGACCAAGTTGGAATAGATATCCTCTCCCAAGTTGCCCAAGTTGACATTAAAACAGGTCTTTCTCCAGAAGAACTGGTGCGAATTATGCCAGAGTATGACGCTCTGATGATTCGTTCTGGAACCCATGTCACCAAAGAAATTATCGAAGCGGGCACCCAGCTAAAAATTATTGGTCGTGCTGGAGTTGGCGTCGATAATGTCGATGTTCCAGCCGCCACCCGACAAGGAATTGTCGTCGTCAATTCCCCCGAAGGTAACACCATTGCAGCAGCAGAACACGCTTTGGCAATGATGCTATCGCTCTCCCGTTATATCCCCGAAGCCAATCAGTCGGTGAAAAGCAGTCAGTGGGATCGCAAGAGTTTTATCGGGGCTGAAGTTTACAAGAAAACGCTGGGTGTTGTCGGTTTGGGGAAAATTGGTTCTCATGTCGCCAGCGTTGCGAAAGCGATGGGGATGAAACTGCTAGCTTACGATCCCTTCATCTCGGTAGAACGGGCAGATGAACTGGGTTGTCGTCTAGTCGATCTGGATATGCTGTTTCAGGAATCCGATTACATTACCCTGCACATCCCCAAAACTCCAGAAACGACTCATCTGATTAACGCCGAAGCGATCGCTAAAATGAAACCCACGACTCGGATTATCAATTGTGCCCGTGGTGGCATTATTGATGAGGCGGCCTTGGCGGAGGCGTTAAAAGCTGGCAAAATTGCCGGGGCGGCGTTGGACGTTTTTGAGACAGAACCGCTTGGCGAGTCGGAGTTGCGATCGCTGGGGAAAAATCTTATCCTCACTCCCCACCTGGGAGCCTCTACAGCAGAAGCGCAGGTAAATGTCGCTATTGATGTTGCCGAGCAGATTCGGGACGTTCTGCTGGGGCTACCAGCGCGTTCAGCCGTGAATATTCCTGGGTTGCGGCCTGACGTATTGGAAAAACTCAGACCTTATCTCCTATTGGCGGAAACTCTGGGTCATCTAGTTGGGCAACTGGCTGGAGGACGGATTGAGTTGTTGAATATCAGCTTGCAGGGAGAATTGGCAACCAATCAAAGTCAGCCTCTCATCGTAGCAGCACTGAAAGGGCTGCTCTCTCAAGCGTTGAGAGAGCGAGTGAACTACGTGAATGCCAGTATTGAGGCAAAGGAGCGGGGAATTCGCGTGATTGAAACGCGGGATGCCTCGATTCGAGATTATTCGGGTTCGCTGCACCTAGCGGCGAGAGGTTCGTTAGGAGAACACTCGGTGACTGGCGCTTTGTTGGGCGATAACGAGATTCGGATCACCAGTATTGATGATTTTCCCATCAACGTTCCCCCCACTGCTAATATGCTGTTTACCCTGCACCGCGATATGCCAGGAATTATCGGGAATATTGGTTCGCTATTGGGCAGCTTTAATGTCAATATTGCCAGTATGCAGGTGGGTCGTAAAATCGTGCGCGGCGATGCAGTAATGGTGTTAAGCCTGGACGATCCCCTACCAGAGGGAATTTTGGCGGAAATTCTCAAGATTCCCGGCATTAGAGATGCCTATACGGTAACTTTATAAGTGCTGAGGATGGAGGATGTAGGACTGAGGACTGAGGTATGAGGACTGAGGATGAAGAAAAGAGATACACAAAGAGTAAATTCTTTTTAGTTTCTCTTGACTCTCTATTGCTAAGTTCTACGTTCTAACCTTCCTCAGTCCTCAGGCAGTGCTTCGCACCACTGGGCTAACAGTCCTCAGCCCTCAGTCCTCAGTCCTCAGTCCTCATACCTCAGTCCTTAGTCCTCAGCCCTCAGCCCTGATGTATGGCAAACACCTGGTGGGAAATTCAAGTTCTCTGCGACCCAGCCTTAGAAGATTTAATTTTCTGGCGGCTGGAAAAATTTGGCTGTCGCGGCACATCCATTGAGGTTAAAGGACACTCGCGCCTAGTGTGTGGTTATTTATCCGCACTCCAAGCGCAGTTATTAGATTTGGCGGCGCTGTCTCTGTGGCTGCGTCAAGATGCGCTGAATGTGGGAATGCCGATGCCGGTGATGGATTGGCATTTAATTGATGAGGAAGATTGGGCAAGTAGCTGGAAGCAATACTGGCAACCGCAAGAAGTTGGCGATCGCTTATTAATCTACCCTGCCTGGTTGCCCCCTCCAGAGCAGACGGAACGGCTTACGCTCCGCCTCGATCCCGGAGCCGCTTTTGGCACCGGCACCCATCAAACGACTCAGCTGTGTCTGGAAGCGTTGGAGATGCGATTGGGTTTGGGCACTCCCGATATCGTTGTGGCAGATATTGGTTGTGGATCTGGCATTCTCTCAATTGCCGCGATGCTGTTAGGTGCGGAAAGAGTTTATGCCGCAGATCTTGATCCGATGGCGGTGCGAGCCACTCACAGCAACCGAGAACTCAACAAAATTAGCCCCGATCGGTTGATTGTGGAGCAAGGCAGTATCGACCGCTTAATGCAATTGTTACATGAGCCGGTCGATGGCATTCTTTGCAATATTCTGGCGGAGGTGATTATCGACTTGATCCCGCAGATGACAGAGATGGCTAAACCCAGCACTTGGGGGATTATTAGCGGCGTTTTGCTGGAACAAGCCAAACCCATTGCCGATACTTTAGAGCAACATGATTGGATTGTTGCGACCCTCTGGCGGCGTCAAGAGTGGTGCTGCTTTAATATTCGACGCTCATAAATTACGTCTAATGTGAATTAGACAAAGGAACGGGAGAGATTGAGAATCAAAGTACCACCCATGAAACTCATCTCTCCGATGACTAGCATAGACTTTCCTAACTTGATGATTGTCGT
>NZ_JAMPJY010000095.1:0-5648 GCF_039961875.1 Trichocoleus sp. ST-U2
CCATTAATTCTCTATTTGGATGTTCCATTTGCGACTTTTCGGGAGTCCCATGCAAGGGAAATGGGAAAAAGCTATCCTGTCCCTCCTCCAGCGACAGTGTATGGGATGTTGTTATCTTTGGTAGGGGAAACGGATGTCTATCGCCACTGTGGGGTAGAATTGGCGATCGCTATGTTATCTACCCCCAAAAAATCACGAATTTTGCGTCAAATGAGACGGTTTAAGAATGCTGATTTTAGCCATCCAGAGAATGTTATTCCCTGTTATCAAGAAATTTTGTCTAATCTGAAGTGTTTGATTTGGGTTCGTTCTGACGGGGAGAAGATACAACCAAGTTTAAGGGAGAGGATACAGTTCGCGTTTGACCATCCTGAGCTAGTAAGACGGTTTGGTTGTTTGTTTTTGGGAGAAAGCGACCAGTTGATTAAAACGATCAAACTTGCAAGGGAAGATTATCTAGAGGGAGTCAAACAGTGGGCGATTAGGGATAATCAAGGCAGTTTAACCTTACCCTATTGGGTTGACCATGTAGGGTCAAGAAATACCCGATTTTTGAGGTATCGGATGGAGGAAATGCCAAGCTCACCACCTCCTGATTTGGCGTGGACGATGATTCAATCTCCGATTTGACAAGCATCTCTGATGGAAAAGGGAATTTAAAGTAAAAAAATAGCCCACAGGGTTACAGGGTGAGGGGTATGGCAATTTAGTCAAGGAGAAACCTGCTTGCTATTTCTGGAAAAGTTTATAGGGACTGGGTTTGAGGGGCTGAAGGTAAAGGATATTTTGTAAGTTTTGTGTTTTTGGGTTCTCTATCCCAAAGGTGCTTGTAAGATTGTAAATGAGCCTTTATCAGTCAAAGGGTTTCCCTTTTGCTGTGATTCGTGGCTTTATGCCGTTAGGCGTTGCTCAGTTCCCAGCTCTGTCAGACGCTAAACCATGTAAAGGAGTGATTCGTGGCTTTATGCCGTTAGGCGTTGCTCAGAATTACCTATTTGACACTTCTTTCCGACATTCTCTTTGTGATTCGTGGCTTTATGCCGTTAGGCGTTGCTCAGGATGATAACGGAACAACGATGATTGCAGTGAAAGAGGTGATTCGTGGCTTTATGCCGTTAGGCGTTGCTCAGTATTTAGTTCCTTGCGTAAAAGTTAAAGGGAACTTTGGTGATTCGTGGCTTTATGCCGTTAGGCGTTGCTCAGTATCTTCTGAGGGCAGAAAGTACACCATCTGGCGGTGATTCGTGGCTTTATGCCGTTAGGCGTTGCTCAGTTGCAGCCGTTTTTGCTAGTGGATATGTGCTGATGTGATTCGTGGCTTCATGTCTATAGACGTTGCTCAGCAACTTTAAATCAAAACTTCAACAGCAAAAGTTCACCTAAAGCAGCTCAGAGCATATCAAAATATTTATCCGGTTAGGGTACTCAGTGCAAGTCCAAATTTCTTTGGAATAAGCAGTGTCCTCGAACCTTGGGTTTCTCAATTTCTTTTGCGGTCAACTCATCAACTTTTTCCCGTTCGCCTGAACTTGTGTTACATTCCACTTCTATTTCATCTTAATTTCATACAATTTCTTACCACGCGATTTGACACCAGCTCAAACCTATTAGGCTCAGGCACGTTTTTTCGGCTGGCGTTGAGATAATTGCGGCTGATTTTACCCTCATGTTTCACGAGAAACAACACGAAGACTTTCACTGATTGAGCCAAGGGCACTGTGAATTTCTGCTTTCATCACCTTGGCTTTTGTGCGAATCCCCTCTGTGTTTTCTTGTAAGTACGTCAGGTGAGAGTTAATTTGGCTAATGTAATTTAGGGAAGATTGAATGCGCTGAATCTGAGCTTCAATAACACCATAGTCAAGCTTAGGGTTAAAGCTTTGTTGAGTCGCTAATTGCTGCCGCACAATTAGAAACTGAAGGGCAACCGTGAGCAACTCATGAGTGGTGGCAACCCACAATCCGTATTCACAGGTTCCTTGTGTCCATTCCCCAATTTCTTGTGCTAATCCCTGGCGGGAATGACTCAAGAAAATTCCAGCATTCGCTTCATACTTTGCTAGTGCTTTGGTCAATCGCTGGGAAATCATTTTGCGACCCCAAGGTTGAGAAGGTCGGTTTCTTGCCTCAATGATGATAGAAATTTCAGTTGCCGCTACTGAGTTGGGAGTGAGCTTGATGAGGATGTCACCAGGCTCATTTTCTTTGGCGACGTGGTGAATCTCAGCGCCACAAATCTTTGACCAATCCTGTAGTTCTACCAAAACTATTTCTTCATAGGCAGCACCCTTAGCTGTTGTCTGCTCAAGTGCTGCTTGCGTTACCTGTTTGTCTCGAATTTCCTGGCGGAGCTTGTCTACTTCCGACGCTAAGGGCTTTACTGCTTCACTGACTACACTCTTTACAGCTTTGGCTAGAGTTCCGTTGTCTGCTGTAACATTCGCTAGTGCTGCCTTAAACGACCCCTGGATGGAATCTGATAATTTGGGGTTGAGAAGGTTGGTGAGGGTTTTGAGAACGCTGCCAATAACGGAAGTTTCCTTATGCGGGTCAATATCCCGTGCTAGCAGAGTTCGGACGCCATCCACTTGAGCGGTAAGCACTGCTGCGGTTTGATTAATTTGTCCTTTGAGCGGTGCCAAAACTTGACCATTTTCCGTACCAATTTGACTGACCAACTCCTCTTCAAAAGACTGGACAATGCGGCTTACGGCTGTTTGGAATTCAGAAAGTAGAGCTTGCATCCGTTGCTCAACAAAGGCTGTATCCTGACGGGCATGAGCGACTTGGATGCAGGCAAAACCCATTTCCACACAACTCAGGAGAGTAGATTCTTGTTGGGACTGGGGCAATTGTCTCAAGTAGTTAGCTGCCTCTGGGTGACGGATTTCTAAGTCGCGAATCACAATATGGTCGCCAATAATCTCGATAGTGGAGGAAGGTTGATTGCCGTTACGGGTGGAGAAAAAGGTCATAAAACAATCGGTGTCTAGATTACACTGACTGCACCGTACTCTCTGGTTTTTCAGATGGTCAAGAAAGTTTTGTCAATTTGCAAAGCCATAACAGTTTGTCGGATTACTGCCTTGTGTGCCAGCGTTCCAAAAATGGCTGAACTCGTTCGGCATTGGTGAGGAGAAAATCAGCCATCGCCATGATTCGTTGGTATGGAAGACCAGCTTCTCGACGGCTTGCTTGTCCACCGAGCCAGTGGTAAGTGGTGGATTTGGAAAGACAGCAGATGTGAGCTAATTGTTCATACCCTAATCCCCAACGGTAGCTGAAGTCTTGGGGGGAGATAAACATCTGATTGTGCAGCTCTAGAACTTGTTGACGTGTCGGTTGAGAAGACATGATGACCTCTGATTCAAACTACAGATGACTGATTGAGCCGTTCGATGTCTTGCTCAAAAGCGAAGTCGTAGCTGGTGATATGGTGGGGGGCTTTGCTCGTCGAGTAAAACTAGGTAATGCAGTCCAGTAGCAATACAACTGGAGGAGTGGGTGTAGATAACGCCGAGGATGCGACCAAAGTCTGGATGAGGAACTTGACGCCAGCGTACTGAATCACCGAGCTGAAACTGTTGCTCAGGTAGGATTTCGGGAATGTCCTCTGGTACGGCGAAGGGTGGGATTTGGGAAGGGATGTTAGGCATAGATAAGTTCCTCAAGAACTGGCTGCATTTATTTTATAACTTAAAGTCTATAAAATAATACTCATTGTCTATGGACTCATAACCTGCACTCCTTGAAAATCGTGCAGTGAGTCGAAAAAAACAATCAGAGATTAACCATCGCTTTGGGAAAGCCATCAGGCGGCGTCGGCGAGAATTGGATTTGTCTCAAGAGGAACTTGCCGAACGAGCTGAGCTTCATCAAACCTACATTTCGGATATTGAGAGAGGTGGGCGAAATCCCTCTCTGGAGAACGTTGAGAAGCTAGCTAATGCGCTGGGCATCTCTATGGCTCGTCTGTTCACTGACTACGGTGTTGAGGTAGAGAATGAACCAGAGAGCAGTTCTTGATTATTTAGGGGTCTTGGGTGCAGGCGATCACCCAAGCATAGGATGAACTGGCTGGGTTGAGTCTGTTTAAATGTCGAAAAGCTTCAGGGAATTGGTAGCAGTGGTTAGAAAATCTTAATTAGCTGCTGGCGGTCAGACTTCTGCATTTGCTACATGAGAAGTGTTGGCTAAACTGCATTATTCCCTCAAATAAAACTATGCAGGTAACACCTTAGCGCGTTCCTTAAAGCTTTGGAAGTCAACTACATTCGATGTCTTAGCGGCTTTCCAAATGTCGTTAACAATATCTATTAACGATGGTATGACAAGTAAAACATACTGACCTACGCCCTTATTATTTTTGCTGGCAACTTTTATGGCTGTGGGCAGATTATCACCGAAATCAGACCAGTCTTGCTTTACCCAAAAGACTTCATCATTCACTACAACTAGCTGTTTGTCTCTCAGGCTGTTATCGCATCCACTTTCGTCTAAATACTTAATTATCTTTCTGACCGTTTGCAGAGAGACATCTTCTCTTAGATTTCTAATAGCTCGAATTTCTAAAAGCTGTTCCCAGCTAAAAATCACAGTTGGTCTTCCCCCTGTTTTGCCGAACCTATAGGGTGTTACCAAATCTACTTTTTCCAGATAAGCAAGTCAGTGGTGGTGCATTAGCCAGGGAGCGCCATACAACAACCTCAAACTCACGAGTGTCTGCATCAAGAGCCAACCAGACCCACTGCTTGTTCCCTTTATTGTCCACGAATGACCATAATTCATCGCATTGAATCGTTAGGCTCCCCTTTTTTTGGGTGCCGTCTGCACGCTTCGGGGCACCTGAGCATATTTCTCATTAACATAGGGAAAGCAGCCATTGTTCAGAAACCTGGACGGCACGAGCGATTCCAGCCAGAGAAATGCGTTCCAACAGCAATCGGTCAATCAGCTCCCGTGTCGCTTGGTCGATCACTTTTTTAGTTGGTTGTTCAACAAACTGTCGTCCGCAGTCAAGGCATTTAAACCGTTGTTTACCGTTGTGGATGCGACCATTCTTGACCGTTTTGGAAGACGCACTTCAGGGGACAGGCAGGCATGGGACGAGAAAAGCAAAAAACTCTACCCCTCCATCATTACATCTTGAACACTACCAAAATGCGAGCGAGGGTATTTAGGAAGAGTCCGGTGCGATCGCTCAGATCTTCCTGGCTGAAGCGCTTACCCCAGGTTTCGTCGGATTCCGCCTGCTGTTTTGCCGTCTGAAACTTTTGCCACCCTTGAGGTGATAGGATAGCTCCTCGCACTCGCCCAGAAGTGGAGCGACCTCGTCTAGTTTTTGATGGGTTGGCATCCATAAATCAGCTAACGGTGTACGGTACAACGTAAGGCATTCCCTCAAGCATACTGCGCCATTCTCTCAGGCTGAAGGTTGCGCTGATACAGATAGGACGGTCAATCACCTCATCCTTACTGAAGCTTCTAAACCGAACCCTTCTCAAATTTTTGAACGGCTTGCCTAATTGAGTTTAGGGCGTTGCTGAAATTGTAATGAACTAAGCTGATAGAAAAACTGTTCGATACTTCAAGTAGTGAAGGAGCAAACGGAGCGAACACTTCAGCATCTCAAGTGATTTGGAGTAGCA
>NZ_JAMPJY010000096.1:0-3985 GCF_039961875.1 Trichocoleus sp. ST-U2
TGGTTTCCGATTAAAAATCGAGTCAGAAAATCGCTTGGGACTATCGAAGATTTTCGCGAACGAGTAGATACAGCCGTTCGCCTAAGGTCCTAATCTATGCTTCGACTGCTATAACACTGAGTTTGAGGTACGCAGTGTCAACTCCCAAGAATTGTCTCATAAACGGTTGTTTGTAGAACAGGAGAAAAAAATACCCCAGGTATAAGAGTTAGGGTACAAATAGCATAGAAAATTAATTGCAGTCGGATTGCTAGCATTAGGTGTGATTGAGTAAACGTGATATCTCCCTGACTAAGCTATCTGGTTCTATGGGTTTTGAGAGATGTTGTTGAAATCCAGCGATTAGTGCTTGTTGCTGGTTAAAGTCTCCAGCGTAGGCAGTCAGAGCGATCGCTAAAACTTGTCCGCCTTGCTCGGTTGGCAAAGCTCTCACCTGTTGCATCAGCGTATAGCCATCCATATCAGGCATTCCAACGTCACTGAGCAGCACAGTTGGCTTGAATTGCATGAGCATTGTCAAAGCTTCAGCAGCAGTCGTTGCGGTCATGACCTTTGCTCCCGCTTGTTCTAACACAAACGCTACAAACTCCCGTGAATCCGGTTTATCATCCACAACTAACACTTGAATCCCGTTTAAATCAGAATCTGGCTCTGATGATTGACCGTTCTGATTGGCAGTTGCCTGTATAGGCATAAGTGGAAGTTTGACGGCAAAGGTTGCACCCAACCCAGCCCCTAGACTTTCAACTCCGACCGTCCCCCCATGTAATTCGACTAAATTTCGCGCGATCGCTAGCCCTAATCCCAGCCCACCAAAATTTCGGGTTGTGGTGGCATCAGATTGGCGAAAGTAGTCAAACACATAGGGCAGAAAGTCCGATTCAATTCCCTGCCCAGTGTCGCTGACTGTAATCTGGGCATGAGAGTCAAGGCGCTCCAACCGAATGTTCACCTGTCCACCTGCCGGTGTGAACTTGACCGCATTAGAGAGCAGATTCCAAATCACTTGCTGCAACCGAGCGGAATCTCCCTGAACCAGACCCACATCCAGGTCAAAGCTTGCCTCGACTTGGATTGACTTCGCTTCTGCTGCTAGCCGTACCGTTTCCATCGCCGCCTGAATGATGGAGACCAGATTGAGCGAACTGACATTCAGGTTGAGCTTGCCTTGGAGAATTCGGGACACATCCAGCAAATCTTCAATTAAGTCTGCTTGTAGTTGGGCATTACGCTCAATTGTCTTTAATGCCAACTGGGTTTTGGCGGCATCTAGCTTGCCGTTCTGCAAGAGTTTTGACCAACCCAAAATTGGATTGAGGGGCGTTCTCAGTTCATGAGACAGCACCGCCAGAAATTCATCTTTGATCCGATTAGCGTTCTCGGCGGCTTCGCGTGCGATTTGTTCTTGCTGTAAGAGCTGTTCTCGTTCAGCCTGGGCGCGTCTAAACTCTTCGATGTCTGTGCTAGTGCCAAACCACTGTACAATTTGTCCCTGCTCATCACGAATAGGGATCGCCCGCGAGAGAAACCAACGATAGGTCTGAGTAGCCCAGTGTTTCAAGCGAAATTCAACTTGATAAAGTATTTCTGTGGCAAGCGCAGTCCTCCACATTTCACTCGTCATCTCAAAATCATCGGGATGAATTACTTGAAGCGCATAGTAAATGTCTTGAGTCTGCTCTAGGGTCAGTCCGGTATAAGTAGTCCATTGCTGATTCACATATTGCGTGTTACCTCCAGCATCGGTTATCCAAACCTGTTGCGGCATCGCGTCCGCGAGCTGGCGAAATTGCGCCTCCCGTTGCCTAATTGTGGCTTCTGCCTGTTTGCGATCGCTGATGTCGGTAAACACGATTGCCACCTGGTGCATTGCGGCATCGCCGACCCGCGAAATCAAAACGTCAAACCAGCGTGAGAGTGCATCCGATCGCACTTCAGTGCGAATAGACTCACCTGTGTGAATGACTTGTGCGTAGAGGTCATTCCAATATTGTTTCAGTCGCGGTGCGAGTTCGCTTGCTGTTTTGCCTTCTGGGTTGGCAATGCCGGATTGCCGCTCGAATGCGGGATTCGCTTGCAAAATGCGGTGATCAACCGGCTTGCCATCCGCATCGAATAGCACTTCAACGGTGCAAAAGCCTTCGTCGATCGACTCAAACAACCGGCGATAGTGTTCTTCAGATTGGCGCAGGGCGACTTCTGCCTGTTTATGCTCGGTGATATCTACCGCCGTTGCGTAAAGCACCCGTTCTTCTAAGTGGGGCTGCGCTCTCCAGAGCAACCAACGGTAGTCGCCCTCTTTGTGCCGATAGCGGTTTTCAAATGCCAACGTTTCGGAGCCAGATAACACGCTGACGCTTTCCCCGACCGATGCGACAATATCGTCTGGATGCAGAAAATCAGTCCAGGGGCGGGAGGTCATTTCGTCCGGTGTCCAGCCGAGAATGCGCTCAAAGGCGGGGCTGACCCAGTGAAAATACCCGTGGCTGCTCATAATCACTTGCAAATCTGACCCAAGCGCCAGAAAGCGATCGCGTTCCTGCTCCACTTTTTGCCGTTCGGCTTCGATGCGCTTTATCTCGGTAATGTTGGTAAATAAAGCAGCAAATTGATGACTTTGTGGCGCTCCAATGCAAAAGGCGTTGACATTAAACCAACGGTTCATTGCACTCGCTTGCTGCTCAAAGCGAACGGGTTCCCGGTTTCGCACAAGGCTGCCATAAATCTCAAACCAGTAGGCTTCATGATTGGGAACCAGTTCCCGCATCGTTTTACCACTCGCTTGCTCCAATCCGGTTAGCCGTTCAAATGCCGCATTCACTTCCAGATATCGATAGTCAATCGGTTCATCGTTCTCATCAAACAGCACTTCACAGATGCAGAAGCCCTGGTCGATTGACTCGAACAACGTACGGTATTTTGCTTCCGATTCGCGCACGGCGAGTTCCATGAGCCTGTGTTCCGTGATCTCCCGTGAAATGCACAACAATCGCTCCACTTGCCCATTAGCCTCTCGAATCGGGCTAATTTTGTGATCCCACCATTTGAGTTCGCCGTTGAGTGTTAAACAAGCTCCTTGAAAGGTACAAACTTCGCCGTTTCTTGCTTTAGCGATCGCCTCAATTGCTGCTTGTTTTACTGCTCCTTGCCAAAATTCTGCCCAAGACGTGTTGAGGAAGGGGGTTATATCCCGAATGCCCAGCCGCACTTGCCCCGCTTGGCTCATGAATAGAATTCGCCCTTCTAGGTCAAATACTTTGATGCAGTCATCGCTACTGTCGAGGAGCTGCTGATTAAACTCCTGGCTTTGACGCCACGCCGTTTCAGGAATTCCCTGCGAACTTTGAAGTGAATCTTTTTTTGCCAAATCCGAGTCAGAGCTGTGGAGGCTATCATTCATGGGTCTCCTCCTCACTTCCAGACGTCTTTGAGAAGTATTTGACGAGCAAATCTTTGCCAGAATCGCCCATCTGATGCAGCAAGTGTTCAATCTGCTTCAACGCAATCGGCAAGGGCTTAGTCCGCCCATTCTCCCAACGATTAACGCTCTGAAATGAAACCCCTAGCTTCTGTGCAAACTTGGTTTGTGAGAGTTCCAGACGTTGCCGCGTTTCCCGCACGAGAGAGGTTAGGTCGGACTGGTCAATTACAGGCATGAAGCACAAGCCATCAAGTTATATTCTCACTAACTATACCAAGTGTTATAACTGACCTTCTACCTATCAATAGACAGAACCTTTGCAATATAGCAAGCGAAGCAAGGGTTAGGAAATAATAGAAAGGAGTGAACAGGAGAAAAAAATGCCCGCTCCCTACAGTTACGACGTGAGAATAAAAGTAATAGGGGCAATAGATGGAGGAATGGGAAAAACCCAAGCTAGTAAAATCTTCAACATTAGTCGAAATACAATAAACTTATGGCTTAACAAAAGAGAAGAAACGGGAGATTATAGAGCCAAGAAGGGATATCAACAAGGGTATGGGG